>NZ_JBHYWI010000007.1:178408-186942 GCF_042751525.1 Kitasatospora sp. NPDC059408 | reverse complement strand
CAGCGTCTCGTCGGACGCCAGGATCCGGCCGTGCAGGTCGCGCAGGCCGGGACCGGCACCGACGCCCAGTTCGTCGCGCAGCCGGCGGTCCGCCGCCCGGTACGCCGCGAGGGCGTCGGCCTGGCGGCCGGAGCGGAACAGCGCGAGCATCAGCAGCTCCGAGAGCCGCTCGCGCAGCGGGTGCTCCTCGACGAGGGCCGCGAGCTCGGCCACCGACTCGGCGCACCGGCCGCCCTCGACCTCCGCCTCCAGGCACAGCTCCAGGACGGCGAGCCGCCGCTCCTCCCACTCCCTGCGCTGGCGCTGCGCGTACGGCCCGGGCAGCCCGGGCATCGGCTCGCCGCGCCACAGCGCGAGCGCGCCCCGCAGCGCGGCGGCGGCGTCGGCGTTCCGGCCGTCGGCCCGCCGGGCCCGGCCCTCGGCCAGCAGCTCGTCGCACCGCACGGTGTCCAGGCCGCCGCTGCCGACGGCCAACAGGTACCCGCCGCCGACCGACGTGAGCGCCTCGGCCCCGAGCACCCGCCGCAGCCGGTGCACGTACGTGCGGACGACACCCGTCGCCCTGGCCGGCGGCTCGTCACCCCACAGGTCGTCGATCAGCTGCGCCCCCGACACGTGCCGGCCCGCCCGGAACAGCAGCGCCAGCAGCATGCTCTGCTGCTGCGGCGAACCGAGCGGCACCTCCGCCCCGTCCCGCCAACAGCGCAGCGGCCCGAGCACCGCGAACCGCAGCCCGCCCGAACTCCCGCCCTCGCCGACCAACCGACATCTCCTCCACCCCGCCGACAATCCCCCAGCGGCATGATACCGACCGGTATTCCCCCTGGTCAGACATCCTGCCGAGTCCCTGACGACGATCCGGGCCATGAGCCGTCAAATGGGTACGGACAGGACGGAGTGCACACCTCCACCACGGACCACAGCACCGCGGACACCTCCGACACCGTCCTCGGCGATGGCGCCCGCACCGTCCGCCCGCTCGGCGAGCTCGAAAGAAGTCGAGGAAATCCTCCTCCGCCTGTCACAAACCTCCTCCGGACCGGGTCGGGTCAGTGAAGGCGCCGAACACGGCCCGAACAGCCCGGGAGGAACACGACGATGGAGAAGACCATGGTGAACTCGATGGAGAGCACGCCGGTGGAGCCGCGACCGATCACCGCCGAGGTCCCGCTGCGGCCGCGTCTGGCGACGGATCCCGGGGTACTCGTGCCCGAGCTGGCGGAGGTGTCGGCGGCGCTGTTCAGGGCCACCGGCAACCGGTCGGTGCCGCGGACGACGATCAGCCTGGTGCAGCTGCGCGCCGGGCAGATCGTCGGCAGCACCTACCTGACCGTGCTGCACACGGGATTCCTGCGCAAGGCCGGGGAGACGGAGGAGCGGATCGACTCGGTGGCGGCCTGGTGGGACTCGCCGTACTTCACCCCGGCCGAGCGGGCCGCGCTCGCGCTGGTGGAGGCGGTGCTCCAGCCGGCCGCGCGGGGCCGTGAGCGGGTGCCGGACGAGCTGTACGCCGAGGTGGCCGCCCACTACGACGAGAAGGCGCTCACGACGCTGACGCTGGCGATCGGGCAGGTCAACTTCTTCGTGGCGATCGCCCTGGTCGCCAAGCCCGTCCCCGGGCGGTCGTTCTCCGAGCCCTGGGCGTGACGGCTCCCGGCCCGATCCGAAGGACACGCCCTACCGGAGCACCAGGTCGGGCGTGCCGCGGACCGCGTACACCGGGAGGCGGGCGGCGGCCAGGACGGCCTGGGGGAGGCTGAGGCCGAAGTGGCGTTCCACGGCGCCGAGGGTGCGGCGGTGGACGGCGGGCAGGGGCTCGCCGGGGAGTGTGGCGCGGGTGATGCCGTCGGGGTGGAGGACGCCGGCGGCGACGAGGACGGGGAGCAGGAGGTCCGGTTGGCTGCCCCAGCGCCAGCGCTCCTCGGCGAGGCCGAACCCGCACAGGACGGCGCCGTCGCGGGCGTAGTCGAGCAGGGCCGGCGGGTGTTCGGCCATGGGGCGGTAGTGGACGACCTCGACGCCGTCGCGCGCTATCTCGGTGAGCAGGTCGGCACCGGTGGAGTCGCCGTACTCGATCGCGAAGGACCAGCCGCCGCAGACCCCGACGCGGACCACGCCGTCGCCGTCCTCGCCGGGGCGGTAGGTCTCGATGTCGAGGTCCCACACCTCGGCGCCGCTGACCGGACCGGCGGCGCCGCGCACGTCCGCGCCCATCCGCCGGGCCACCTCCTCCGGCGGGATCCCGCGCGCGAACAGGACGCCGCTGAGCCGGTCGTCGCCCTCGGCGAGCCACCGGATGCCGTCGCTCATGACGCCCTCCCCCCGTTCGCACCGACCCGCCCTGGTCGGGCTTCCGGACGGCACCCTAGCGCGCCCCACCGACAATGGGACCTCCCCGGGGGCGACGGGGCCCGCGGGTGCGGAACGGCACGGCTCCCGCGCCGGGTTGGCCGGTGCGGGAGCCGCCGACGGCGGCCACGCCTACGGCAGCTTCACCGCGCCCTTGAGCGCGTCGACGGCCCCGAAGACCATCGCACTCGCGCTGCCCAGCATGCCGAACAGCGGGGCGCCGGCCTGCGCGAGAGGAGCGGCGGGGGCGGCGGGCGCGGCTGCGGGCCCGGCGGCGGCGGGGGCGGGGGCGGCGGCAGTGGCGGCGCCGGCCACCGGGGTGGTGGCGGCGAGGAGCGCGGAGGCTCCGAGGAGGACGGCGACGGTGCGGCGCATGGGGTTCCTTCCGGTCCGAACGGCGAGTTGCGGCTCCGACGGTAGGGCGCGCCCGCCCGCGCCTCCGACCGTTCCGCGACAGCTCACCCGGTCGAGTGATCCCGGTGTTCGGGCCCGGGAGGGCCGGGCCCGTCAGTGGCCGGCGCGCACCGACGTCCGCGTGAGGGCGCACCGCACGGCCCGGGGGCGCCGCCGCGGCGCGTGCCGGACGGGCCGCACACCCCCCGAAAGGGTCAACCCGATCACGGCCGCCACCCGAACGGCCGATACCCCGAGTGGTACGGGCGCGAAGCGCGCGCCCGCCGCCCTTCGGGAGGACACGGCATGAAGCTTCGGGCAATCGCGCCGGCCGCGGGCCTGTTGACGGTCGCGCTCGCCGCCGCCGGCACGGGCTGGGTCGCGGAGGCCGACCCCGCCACCGACAACGCGCCCGCACGGGACAGCGCCGTCCGGTCGGTCGAGGGGTACCGGCTGGTGCGGCTCGACAACGCGAACGTGCCCAGCTTCCAGCGGCGGACGGTCTCCTGCCCGGCCGGCGAGAAGGCGCTCGGCGGCGGCGCGGAGGCCCGCGGCGACGAGGCGGTCCTGGTCGGCAGCTTCCCGGCCGACGACGGCAGCGGCTGGATCGGCCTCGGCCGCCGACCGGGTGCGGGCGACGTCGGCATCAGCGTCTTCGTGATCTGCGCCAAGGCCTGACCGCCCCTCCACAGACACAGGGGTGGAGCCGGGCGCTCGGCTCCACCCCTGTCCGGGAACCGTCAGGCCGCGGCGTCCGGGGTCTTCCCGTCCTGCGCCTGCTGCGAGCGCGCGGCGAACATCCGGGTGATCCGGTTGACCACCTCGACGTTCGGGGCGGACGGGTTCTCCGGGCAGTAGGAGATCCTCAGGACGTTGCTGCCGGACTTGACGAGGAGTTCCACGCACTGGCCCTCCATGAAGACCGAGGACCGCTCGCCGGCCTTCGGAGCGGCCATCGGCGGCTTCTCGGGCAGGCCGTCACTGATGCCGTAGGCGACGTCGTACATCTTGTCGCCCCACTCCGGGCTGGGGCCCGCCATGAGCTGGAACTCCACCTGGGTCTTGCCGTCGTCGGCGTGGAAGCGCGAGTCGCCCCTCCCGACTATCTGCTCGCACAGGCTCACCTGTGCGGGCGGGACGCCGTCGCCGCCGCAGTCGCCCTTGGGCACCGCGGAAGGCGCCTTCTCCTGGGTCCAGCCGTCCGGCACGGCGTGCAGGTCGGGCATGACGGCCTTCACCTGGTCCAGGTTGGCCAGCGGCTTCGGACCGTCCGGGCCGGTGCCGAGGTAGAGACCGAGCCCGGTCAGCGTGCCGATCACGCCGAGCACGACGACCCCGCCGGTCACCGCCCAGGCGCGGCTGCGCCGGGCGGACGTCCCCTGGACCGTTCCGGGGCTGTACGCGGGCCAGTTGGCGTCGCCGCCGCCCTGCCACGCCGGAGCCGCCTGGGGCATCGGAGCCCCGGCCATGGGCGGCGGCGCGGTCATGGCGACGGAGAGCCGGGCGCGCAGGTTGGCCGCCAGGCCCGGGTCGCCGGCGAGCAGTTGGCCCACCGCGAGCGCCAGGTCCCACTGGGCCTGCTGGTCGCCGGGACGGGCCTCCACCCGCCCGAGGGCGTGCGCCCACTGCGGCCACTGCCGCAGCGACTCCCGCACGCGCGCGAGCGCCTCGCCGCCGAGCGCGGCCCCTGCCGCGCCGACCGTGTGCGACGCGGTCTGCACCAGCGCCTCGACCACCATGGCGACGAGATCGGACCCGTCCCCCGCTGTCATCGAACCCCCCGATCGGAAAAGAAGACGGTGACACTCTGACACCAACCGAGCGATCATGCACAATTCCGCCCCGACGGAGACCGAACCGCAATGCCGCAGGCCGGGACAGGGCGCCGTCGCCCGAATATCGTCGCGGACGGTTACCCGGGACGGGCCGGCTCGTTCTCCAGCCGGAAGCCCCGCACGCCGAAGCCGCACCGCCGCACCACCCGCACCGCACAGCCACACCGCACCACCCGTACCCCCGCACCACCCCCACACCGCCTCCGCTCCGCCCCACCGCCGAAACCGACCGAGAAAAAACGATTCTGCTCCCCTGAAGACAGCCCGAGACGCCCCGGAACACCCCGGGGAAGAGAACAGGAAGAGCCCATGAGCGAGCACGACTTGCCCGGCGCCCCGCAGGAGAACGCCTGCGCCGGCGACGAGTTGGCGCTGTACATCGACCTGGAGGCGGTCGCCTGCCCCGGCCTCCTCGTCTCCCTGCCCGCCCGGCTGCGCTACCGCCGGGAGGACCCCTACGCGGTGAGCCTCGACACCCACATCGACCTCGACGAGCCGATCACCTGGATCTTCGCCCGCGAACTCCTCGCCACCGGCCTCACCGGCTGGGCCGGCCTCGGCGACGTCACCGTCCACCGCGGCACCGGGCCCGCAGCCGCGACGCTCTTCATCGCGCTCAGCGCCGACGACACGACGGCCGTCCTGCGCGCGCCCGCCGCCCTCGTCCAGACCTTCCTCACCGCGACCGAGCACGTCGTGCCGTACGGCACCGAGACGGTCCACCTCGACGTCGACGACCTGATCCTGCGCCTGTTCGAGACCGAGGAGCCGCCGCTCATCTGACGGACCCCGCCGTCCGGATGCCGGAACGCCGGGTCCGCCGGGTCCCCCGCGAGGCAGGATGGCGGTCGAAAATCAACATTTTGTGGAAGGCGCTGCCGTCCACCGCCCTTCACCCGGAGCTCCCGCATGCCCAGACCCCCGTCCGCCACCACCGCCAGGCCGCATCCGCTGCACGTACTGAGGGCCACCGCCTTCGCCATCGCGGCCCTGCTCCTCCTGGTCGGGACCGGGGTCCTGCTGCACCAGCCGCTGCTCATCCCGCCGCTGGCCGCCAGCGCCGCGCTCGTCCACGGCGCGCCCGGGCTGCCGATCTCGCAGCCCCGCAACCTCGTCGGCGGCCAGCTGGTCTCCGCGCTGATCGGGTACGCCACGCTCGCCGTCACCGGCAGCAACGGGTGGGGCGCCGCGGTGGCCGCCGGGATCTCGCTCGGCGTGATGCTGCTCACGCACCTCTCGCACTCGCCGGCCGCCGCCACCGCCGTCATCGTGGTGCTCCAGGCACCGCACCCGCTGCCGTTCCTGCCGCTGCTCGCGCTGGCCACCGTCCTGCTGGTCGCGATCGGCCTGCTCCCGGGCCGGATCGGCGGCCACCCGGTCCGGTACCCCGTCGCCTGGTGGGCCGTTCCCCGGTGAGCCGCCGGGCGCGGGGGGGCAGGCCTCAGGCGCCCACGTACGCCGCGAGGTGCTCCCCGGTGACGGTGTGCCGCTTGGCCACCAGCTCGGCCGGGGTGCCCTCGAAGACGACCCGCCCGCCGTCGTGGCCGGCGCCCGGGCCGAGGTCGACGATCCAGTCCGCGTGCGCCATGACCGCCTGGTGGTGCTCGACGACGATGACCGACTTGCCCGCGTCGACCAGGCGGTCGAGCAGGCCGAGCAGTTGCTCGACATCGGCCAGGTGCAGGCCGGTCGTCGGCTCGTCGAGGACGTAGACGCCGCCCTTGTCGCCCATGTGCGTCGCGAGCTTGAGGCGCTGGCGCTCGCCGCCGGAGAGCGTGGTGAGCGGCTGGCCGAGGCTCAGGTAGCCGAGACCGACGTCCACGAGCCGGCTCACGATCGCGTGCGCGGCCGGGATGCGGGCCTCGCCCTCGCGGAAGAACTCCTCGGCCTCGGTCACCGGCATCGCCAGCACCTCGCTGATGTCGCGCCCGCCGAGGCGGTACTCCAGCACCGACGCCTGGTAGCGCTTGCCCTCGCAGTCCTCGCAGACGCTCGCCACGCCGGCCATCATCGCCAGGTCCGTGTAGACCACGCCCGCGCCGTTGCAGGTCGGGCACGCGCCCTCGGAGTTGGCGCTGAACAGGGCCGGCTTCACGCCGTTGGCCTTGGCGAAGGCCTTGCGGACCGGTTCCAGCAGACCGGTGTACGTCGCCGGGTTGCTGCGCCGGGAGCCGCGGATCGCGCCCTGGTCGACGGAGATCACGCCCTCGCCCGGCGCCCCCGACGATCGTGGCAGCGAGCCGTGCACGAGCGAGCTCTTGCCGGAGCCGGCCACGCCCGTGACGACGGCGAGCACCCCGAGCGGGATGTCCACGTCGACGTTCCGCAGGTTGTGCGTGGAGGCGCCGCGGATCGCCAGCTTGCCGGTCGGCGTGCGCACCGTCTCCTTGACCCTCGCCCGGTCGTCGAGGTGGCGTCCGGTGATCGTGCCGCCCGCCCGCAAGCCCTCGACCGTCCCCTCGAAGCAGACCGTGCCGCCGCCGCTGCCCGCGCCGGGGCCGAGGTCGACGACGTGGTCGGCGATCGCGATCGTCTCCGGCTTGTGCTCGACGACGAGCACCGTGTTGCCCTTGTCGCGCAGCCGCAGCAGCAGCCCGTTCATCCGCTGGATGTCGTGCGGGTGCAGGCCCACGGTGGGCTCGTCGAAGACGTACGTGACGTCGGTGAGCGAGGAGCCGAGGTGGCGGACCATCTTGACGCGCTGCGCCTCGCCACCGGACAGCGTCCCGGAGGGACGGTCGAGCGAGAGGTAGCCGAGACCGATCTCGACGAACGAGTCGAGCGCCTCCCCGAGGCTCGTGAGCAGCGGCGCCACCGAGGGCTCGGCGAGCCCGCGCACCCACGCGGCCAGGTCGCTGATCTGCATGGCGCACGCGTCGGCGATGCTGGTCTTCCCGATCCTCGACGAGCGGGCCGCCTCGGTCAGCCGGGTGCCGTCGCAGTCGGGGCAGGTGCTGAAGGCGACCGCGCGGTCCACGAAGGCCCGGATGTGCGGCTGCATCGCCTCCTTGTCCTTGGCGAGGTAGGACTTCTGGATCCGCGGGATCAGGCCCTCGTAGGTCATGTTGATGCCCGCGATCTTCATCCGGACCGGCTCGCGGTACAGGAAGTCGTGCAGCTCCTTCTTCGTGTACTTGCGGATCGGCTTGTCCGGGTCGTAGAAGCCGGACTCGCTGTACAGCCGGTAGTTCCAGCCGCCCGGCGTGTAGCCGGGGATGGTGAGCGCGCCCTCGGCGAGCGACTTGGCGTCGTCGAAGAGCTGGGCGAGGTCGATGTCGGAGACGCTCCCGCGGCCCTCGCAGCGCGGGCACATGCCACCCGTGACGCTGAACGAACGGCGCTCCTTCACGGTCTTGCCGCCGCGCTCCACGGTGACGGCGCCGGCACCGCTGACCGAGGGGACGTTGAACGAGTACGCCTTGGGCGAGCCGATGTGCGACTCGCCGAGCCGGCTGAACAGGATGCGCAGCATCGCGTTGGCGTCGGTCGCGGTGCCGACGGTGGAGCGCGGGTCGGCGCCCATCCGCTGCTGGTCGACGATGATCGCGGTGGTCAGCCCGTCGAGGACGTCGACGTCGGGGCGTGACAGCGACGGCATGAAGCCCTGGACGAAGGCGCTGTAGGTCTCGTTGATCAGCCGCTGCGACTCGGCGGCGATGGTGTCGAACACCAGCGAGCTCTTGCCCGAGCCGGAGACGCCGGTGAACACCGTCAGCCGGCGCTTGGGGATCTCGACGCTGACGTCCTTGAGGTTGTTCTCGCGCGCGCCGAGCACGCGGATCATGTCGTGGCTGTCGGCGTCGTGCGGCACCGGCGCGGGCGCGCCCGTCCTCTTGGCCATGGTCGTCGTCTCTCCGGTTCTGTGCGGGCGGGGGCCGCCCCGGGGGGGGGGGGCCACAACACCCCCCCCCGGGGGGGGGGGGGGGGCGGCGGGGGGCCCCGCCCCCCGCCCCCCGC
>NZ_JBHYWI010000007.1:0-178398 GCF_042751525.1 Kitasatospora sp. NPDC059408 | reverse complement strand
GGGCCCGCCCGGTGCGGTCGTTCCATCCAACCGCACCGGGCGGGCGGGGGCGCGGCGCTCGGCTTCCCGAGCCGCGGCTACGCGAGCTCGTTGATGCGGATCAGGTTGCCCGCCGGGTCGCGGAAGGCGCAGTCGCGGACGCCGTAGGGCTGCTTCGTCGGCTCCTGGACGAGCTCGGCGCCGCCGGCCGCCAGCCGGTCGAAGACGCCGTCGAGGTCGGCGGAGGCGAGGGTGAGACGGGCGTAGGTGCCCTTGGCCATCATCTCGGTGACGGTGCGGCGCTCGTCCTCCGTGACGCCGGGGTCCATGGCCGGGGGCTCCAGGACGACGGACGTGCCGGGGCTGCCGGCCGGGCCGAGGGTGATCCAGCGCATCCTGCCCTGGCCGACGTCGTTGCGGACCTCGAAGCCGAGCAGGTCGCGGTAGAACGCGAGGGAGGCGTCGGGGTCGGTGTGGGGGAGGAAGGTCCAGTGGATGCTGAGGTCGTTGGTCTCCATGTCCACGAGGCTAGGCGCGGGCCCTGGGCCGGGGCTTCTCGAATCCTGACCGGTCTCGCACGCACCTCGGCCGGAGCGGTAAGCGATCGGTAAGAGGCCGCTGCCTACGGTCGAAACACACACCCGCATGGGGGGACGGCCGGGTCCGCGCAGGGGACGGACCCGGCCGCGGGTGTGTACTCGTCGCGGACGGTTCACCCGTCGTGCGAGAGCGCGTCCGCGTCGCCGTTCGCCGGTCCCTCGCCCAGCTCCCGGGCCTCGCGCCGCACCCGCTCGGCGGGCGCGTCCAGCCCCGCCGCCTCGTACGCGCGCCCGAGCGCCCGCAGCGCCTCGGCGAGGAACGAGCGCCAGCCCCGGGCCCGCCAGAACAGGACGGACTCCTCCAGGTGCGCGACGGCCGCGTCGTGCCGCCCCTCCGCGAGGTCCAACTCCCCCAGGATGCCCAGGGCCTGGGCGAGGTGGTGGCCCAGCTCGAAGCGCCGCGCGATGGCCAGCGCCGCCTCCGCCGTCTCCCTCGCGCGGGCGTCGCCGGTCGCCGCGTGGAGCGTGGCCAGGTAGAGCAGGGAGAACGCCTCCGCGTAGCCGTCGCCGAGCGAGCGGGCCATCGCGAGCGAGCTCGTCAGCAGGTTGCGCCCGTGCTCGACGTCGCCGGCGCGGCCGTGGGCGGCGCCGAGGAACTGGATCGCGGTGGCCTCGAAGCGGACGTTGCCGATCATGCGTGCCAGGCGCAGCGTCTCGGTGAGGTGCTCGATGGTGCGGGCGAGGTCCGTCTCGCCGTGGGCGACGGCGATGATCTGGTGCGCCTTGGCCACCCCGCCGGGGTGGTCGTGGGCGGCGGCGAGGTCCAGGGCGCGGCGTGCGGCGTCCAGCGCGTCACGGGCGCGCCCCTGGGCGACCAGGCTCCAGGCGAGCAGGACGAGGGCGTCGGCGGCGCCGCGCGGCTCGCCGACCTGCTCGAACAGGTCGAGCAGCTGCCGCGCGCGGCCGTCCAGGGCGACCATCGTCTCGGTGCCGTCGGCGGGGGTCGCCCAGGTGGTGACCTCGACCAGGCCGCGGGTGAGCACGGCCGTGCCGACGAGGTCGCCGGCCGCCTTGCAGGCCTGGAGGACGACGAGGTTGGTGGTGCGCCAGTCGTCGTAGAGGCCGCGGACGTCGCAGTACTTCTCCTGGCAGGCGGCGAGGTCCCAGGCGGTCGGGACGAGGCGCAGCGCGGCGGCCTGGCGGGCGCAGGCGTTGAGGGCGGGCTGCTCGACGTCGAACCAGGCGAGCGGGTCGTCGAGCAGCCGGGCGGCGGGGCCGTCGGGCAGCGGGCGGCGCGGGGCGGGGCCGTGGATGGCGGCGAAGCAGGGGCCCGGCACCTGGTCGGCGGCCTGTTCGGCGAGCCAGAGCCAGGCGCCGAAGGCCCGTTCGAGGGCGTCGGCGCGGTCGGCGGGGGTGTCGGTGGCGTGGGCGTGCTCGCGGGCGTAGAGCCGGACGAGGTCGTGGAAGCGGTAGCGCAGGTGGGGTTCGGTGCCGGTCTCCTGGAGGAGCTGGGCGTCGATGAGCTCCTCCAGCTGCCGCTCGGCCTCCTCCAGCGGAACGTCGGCGAGCGCGGCGGCGGCCCAGGGGGCGAAGTCGGCCGCGTCGAGCAGGCCGAGCAGGCGGAACGTGCGGCGGGTCGGCTCGGACAGCCGGGTGTAGCCGACGGCGAAGCCCGCGCGAACGGCGAGGTCGCCGGCCGCGAGCTCGTCGAGGCGGCGGCGCTCGTCGCGCAGCAGCTCGGCGAGGCGGGCGAGGCTCCAGCGCGGGCGCGCGGCCAGGCGGGCGCCGGCGATGCGGACGGCGAGCGGCATGCCGCCGCACAGGTCGGCGATCTGGCCGGCGGCGACGGGTTCGGCGGCGACCCTGGCGTCGCCGACGATGTGGCGCAGCAGCGTCTCGGCGTGGGCGGGGCCGAACCCGCCGAGGTCGACGAGCCGGGCGCCGGGCAGGGCGGTGAGGACGGCGCGGCTGGTGACGAGGGCGTTGCTGTGCTGCTGTTCGGTGGTGCTTCCGGGCAGCAGGGGCCGGAGCTGGGCCTCCCCGGCGGCGTTGTCCAGGACGACGAGCACGCGGCGGCCGGCGAGCAGAGTGCGGTAGAGGGCGGCGCGTTCGTCGAGGGACTCGGGGATCTCCCGGGCGTCGGCGCCGAGGGCGCGCAGGAAGGCGGCGAGGATGCGGGCCGGGTCGGCCGGTTCGTCGTCGGCGCCGCGCAGGTCGGCGTAGAGCCGGCCGTCGGGGTAGTCGGCGGCGGCGCGGTGGGCGGCGTGGACGGCCAGGGCGGTCTTGCCGATGCCGCCCATGCCCGAGACCACCGGCACGCGGCCGTCGGCGAGGGCGGTGAGGACGAACCGCAGGTGCTCCTCGCGGCCGGTGAAGTCCGGGAGGTCGGACGGGAGTTGGCTCGGCGCGTGGACCGGCCGGGCGCCGTCGTGGTCGCGGGCCAGCAGGGCGAGGAAGACGCTCTGGACCTGCTCGCCCGGCTCGATCCCGAGCTCCTCGGCCAGCCGCCGGCGCAGCGTCTGGAAGCGGCGCAGCGCCTCGGCGGGGCGGCCGTCGGCGGCGAGCAGTTCGAGGAGGGCGGCCTGCACGGGCTCGTCGAAGGGGTACTCCTCGGCGAGCGCCGTCACGGCCGGGAGGGCGCAGCCTGGGGCGGCGGTCCCGGCGAGGGCGAGGGCGGTGGAGCGGACGGCCTCCTCGACCGCCGTCACCAGCGGGTCCTCGCGGTTGACCCGGTCCAGCCCGGCCAGCACCGGGCCGCGGCGCAGGTCGAGCGCGGCGGCCCGGTCCCCGTCGGCGGCCAGCAGCCGGAAGCGTCCGAGGTCGACGGCCTCCGGGCGGACGGCGAGCCGGTAGCCCTCGCCGTCGGAGTCCAGCACCACGGCGTCGTCCCCGAAGGTCCCGAGCCACCCGCGCAGCCGGGACACCCCGGTGTGCACGGCGCCGCGGCCGACCCGGTCGGCCTGCCCGGCCCACACGAGCTCCAGCAGCCGCCCGGCCGACAGCCGCTCGCCCTCGGCGAGCAGCAGCGCCCCCAGCAGCCCGCGCAGCACCCCCGCCCGGGGCAGCGCCTGCGGCTCCGCGTCCACGGCGACCACCAGCGGACCCAGCACCCCGAACGTCATGCCCATCGGCTCCAGCCCCTCACGCTCACGCCCCGTGCAGCCCCCGCCCACGTGATCATGACACTGGTGCGGACACCGAGCAACGGGCCCGGCCACCGTATCGGCCCGGCCGGTTCAGAGGCAGGTCCAGCAGTACAGCCACTCGTCGGCCGCCCGGGCGCGCCGGGCGAGCCCGGCCAGTTCGCCGACCACCGGGCACAGGCTGTCGGCGGAGGCGCCGTGCAGTTCCTCCGCCTGCGCCCAGCGGGCGGCGACCGCCGGGACGTCGGCGTCCGGCACCGCGGCGAGGGTGTCGCGGGTGTCGGTGTCGAGCTCGAACACCCACGGGCCCGTCATCCACGGATCGTCGTCGTCGCCGGGCCCGTCCGGGCCGGGCGGCGGAGTGGTCGGCCACACCGGCGTCTCGCCCACCAGGCCGACGGCCCACGGCACTTGGCGGACGGCGGCGACCAGCTGCCCCAGCACGACGACCGGATCCAGCCCCTTTGCCTCGACCCCGTCGAAGGCCGGTCGCGGCCCGAGGAGCGGCGATCCCCCGTCGGCCGCCTCCAGCACCCGCCGGACCACCGCCGCGTCCGCCGCACGAAAGTAGTCGGTCAACACACCCATCGTCCTCGCCCCCACCGTCGTCCTGTGCGCCACCGGTGAGTAGACCAGACCCCACCGACAGCCCTACCAGGCCGGCCGCAAAACCCCGCCGCGCCTCGGAGAAGCCGCCCGGCACAGCGGCGCGATCGCCTCCTCGCCCCAAGGCTCTCCGCCCGCGCCGGACGGGCGCCTGGTGCATCCGTACACGTTCACCTTGGGACGTCGGGGCTGGTGCGAGCACCACGGTAGGGTCGATATGTGGCAACTGCGGCTCTCTTCGACTTCGATCATCAAGCTCTGCCGGATCTGCCGGCCGAGGCCGTCGAGCATGGTGAGGTCTTCACTCGGCGCTGGGTGGTCGAGCTCATTCTCGATCTGCTGGGCTACACCCCCGACAAGGACCTCGCCGAGCTGAGGATCGTCGAGCCGGCCTGCGGCGCGGGGGCGTTCCTCGGCGCGATCGCGGCGCGACTCTCGGAGTCATGCCGCAATCACGGCCGCCCCATCACCGATGCCGCGGACGCGGTCGAAGCGTTCGATTTGCTGGAAAAGAACGTCGCGCACAGCCAAGAGCTCGTCGTGGAACTCCTGCGCGCCAACGGATGGGAGCACGGTCACGCCAGGCAGCTCGCCACTTCGTGGGTCAAACAGGGTGACTACCTCCTGAATGCCGCTTCCCGTCATCGAGCAGACCTAGTGGTGGGGAATCCTCCGTACATCAGGCTTGAGGACGTCCCGGACGATCGGATGCATGCCTACCGTTCGGCCTGCAGCACGATGGGCGGCCGAGCCGACATCTACATCGGCTTCTACGAGACGGCTTTGCTCAGCCTGAAACCCGGGGGGCGGCTCGGCTTCATCTGTGCCGACCGCTGGATGCGCAACCAGTACGGACGCAAACTACGCCAGTTGGTCACGCGCCGGTTCAGCATGGATCTCGCCCTGATCATGCACGACGTCGACGCCTTCCACGATCAGGTCGCGGCCTACCCGGCCATCACGATCATCTCCAACCAGGAGCAGGGCAGCGCGGTTGCGGCTGACACGAGCCGTGCTTTCGGGGCGAGCCAGGCTCGTAACTTCCTTTCCTGGTACGCGGCCGGCGAACAGCGTCCTGCGATGGAGGACGCTTACCAAGCAGCCCGGATGCCTCACTGGTTCCCGGACGAGGACTCCTGGCCCGCAGCCTCGCCCGCCCGGCTTGCCGTCCTCGAAGAGCTCAGCGAGCGATTCCGCCTGCTGGAGGACGAAACGACTCGAACGCGGGTCGGGATCGGTATTGCCACCGGAGCCGACAAGGTCTTCATCACCAACGACCCCGATCTGGTCGAGCAGGACCGCCTCCTTCCCCTGGCCATGGTCCGGGACACCACCAGCGGCACGCTCCGCTGGAACGGCTCCTACCTCGTCAACCCGTGGAACTCCCAGGGCGAGTTGGTCGACCTCACCGACTATCCGCAGCTCGCGAGCTACTTCCGGCAGCACAGCGGCGCCCTGCGGAAGCGGTACGTCGCGATCAAACAGCCGGAGCGCTGGTACAAGACCATCGACAAGGTCGACCACCGCCTCACAGCCCAGCCGAAGCTGTTCTTCCCGGACATGAAACTGACGATCCATCCGGTGCTGGACCAGGGCGGGCTGTACCCTCACCACAACCTGTACTTCATCGTCTCGGGCGTGTGGGACATGCGCGTACTCGGTGGCCTGCTGCTGTCAAAGGTAGCCGAGGCGTTCGTGGAGGCATACGCGGTCAAGATGCGAGGGGGGACACTGCGCTTCCAAGCGCAGTACCTGCGCAAGATCCGCGTACCCGACCCGAACTCCATCTCCGACGGGGACCGGGCTGCCCTGGCGGCCGCCTTCGACAACCGGGACGTGAAGGCGGCAACCGAGGCCGCACTGCGCGCCTACGGACTAGCCGAGCTCCCCGACTAGGAGGAACCGACCTTGACGGTCAGCCGCCAGGACTTCGAAGACGCCGTCGCGGCGTACTGGGGCACCAAGCAGACACAGGACAACGAAGCGAAGATCAAGCAGAAGGCCGGATCCGGCACAGCCGGTTCGGTGAGAGCCGGCAAGCACTTCGACCCGATCGTGA
This sequence comes from Kitasatospora sp. NPDC059408, assembly GCF_042751525.1. NCBI lineage: Bacteria > Bacillati > Actinomycetota > Actinomycetes > Kitasatosporales > Streptomycetaceae > Kitasatospora > Kitasatospora sp. NPDC059408. The sequence goes on along the minus strand of NZ_JBHYWI010000007.1, from coordinate 172,072 downwards.
CCCTGCTGGCGAGATTCTTCCAAGAAGCCGGCTACCCTCCCGACGCCATCAGGGTCAGCAGGAAGCAAGGCTTGGAACTGCCTGGCTACTACCGCCCCCAGAAGCAGTGGGACCTCGTCGTCGCATACGAGAACACTCTCGTGGCAGCCTTTGAGTTGAAGGCCCTGGGAGGCCCCTCGTTCGGCAACAACTACAACAACCGGGTGGAAGAGGCCCTCGGCAGCGCGGTGGACCTCCGGCGCGCCGCAATCGCGGATCTCTACCCTGGCGAGAAGCCCTGGCTCGGGTACTTCTTCATCATGCAGGACGAGGAAGGGTCCCGGCGCGAGGTCAAACCGGCCAAGGGTGCACTGCCCGTCGAGCCCATATGGCACACGACGTCGTACCAGGAGCGGTTCGGAATCTTCTGCCAGCGCTTGATGGCCGAGCAGCTCTATGACGCGGTGTGCTACGTGACCTCGTCCGCGACCGACCCGAAGCCGAACGAACCGGTTGCCGGCTTGGACTGGAGACACTTCTCGGCCGCCATCAACGCACGGATCGGCTACCTGCGGGATCTGGGGCTGCCGAAACCGCATTGGCCCCCCAGCCCGCTGTTCGGAGATCCCAGCCAGGGCTGAGCACGCGAACGGCCCGTCCAGCTTGTGATTCCCGGCTGCCGACGGTCACCGGGCCCGGCCAGTGGGTCTGGCTGGACCGGCCGACGAATCCGGTTCGGGCCCTGCCATAGCTGACGCGGTCAGTGCACCTCCAGGTTGTGGGTCATCCGTTCCAGGACGCTCACCGCCGTGCGGTACTCGTCCAACGTGATTCCGGTCATGGAGAGTTCACGGAACGCGTCGACCCGCTCCTCGACGGCGGCGAGCCGGTCGCGGCCCGACGGGGTGAGGGTGAGGCGGCCGGGGGCCGGGCGGGTCGTCCAGCCGTCGGCGAGGACGGCCTCGATGGCGGCCGCCCTCGCCGGGGCGTCGGCGTTCGCGGCGAGGACGGTGTGGACGTTCGCGTCCAGCGCCTCCGAGTTGTCCCGGACGACGTTGAGCACCTGCCACGCCGTCCGGGTGAGGCCGAAGTCGGCGAGCATGGCGTTCATGTGGGCGGTCAGCGCCTGGTCGGTGCGGTTGAGCCAGTAGCCGATGGGCTTCATGGTGTGGGTCACTTCCCGGGTGCGGCGAAGGCGGACGCGTTCTCGACGGCCCACTGGCGGAAGGTCCTGGCGGGCGTGCCGAGCAGGGTCTCGGTGGTGTCGGCGATGGTGGCGGGGCACACGGAGGCCTCGGCCCAGAAGGCGAGCAGCGAGCCGATCAGCGGGGCGGGCATGAAGCGGCTCATCTGTTCCTCGGCCTTGGTGCGAGAGATGGTCTCGACGGTGATCCGGCGGTCCAGCACCTCGGACAGGACGGCGAGTTGCTCGCGGAAGGTCAGCGCCTGGGCGCCGGTGAGGGCGATGGCGTGGCCGCGCAGGGCGGTGCCGGTCAGCGCCTCGACCGCGACGTCGGCGATGTCCTCGGGGTGGATCGGCGCCAACGACGCCTCGGGGTAGGCGAGTTCGACCGGCAGGCCGCGGCCGATCGGGTGCGCCCAGGCGAACGCGTTGGTGGCGAAGGCGTCCGGGCGCAGGAACGTGCAGGCCAGGCCGCTCGCGGCGAGGGCACGCTCGACGCCGAGGTTGTGCGAGCCGAGCGGGTCGGTCTCGGCGCCGGACGCGAGGACCGACGAGGACGAGAGCAGCACGACGTGCTCGACGCCGGCCGCGCGGGCGGCCTCGGTGAAGGCGTCGATGCCGGCGGGCTCGGGGTAGAGGAAGACCTGGCGCACACCGTCGAGCGCGGCAGGGAAGGTCTCCGGCCGGCCGAGGACGAGCTCGGCGGTGTCGACGCCGGCCGGGACGGACAGGTCGGCGGGCCGGGCGCTGGCGGCGCGGACCGGCAGGCCGGCGGCGTGCAGGCGGTCGAGGACGGCGCGGGCGACCTTGCCGCGGGCGCCGGTGACGAGGACGGTCATGGGTGGTTCCCCCGTTACATGATGATGCACAGCTCCTTGCTGCAACACATATGTATGCTTGCATGCATGCATTTGCGCGTCAACATGTGGCTGCTGCTGAGCATGGACCTTAGGATGGCCGCCATGACGACGAACGAGCCGGACCACCGCACGGCCGAGGACCTCCTGAACGCCGTGGGCCCGGCCTTCGGCAAACTGCGCCGCACCTCGCTCCTGGAGGTCGAGAACCCCATCTCGGCCAAGGACCTCAGCCGCACCCTGGTCCTCAACCTCGTCGAGCAGCACACCCGCGACGCCGCGGCCGAGATCACCGTCGGCGCGGTCGCCGAACTCCTGGGCGTGGACCCGTCCGTCGCGAGCCGCATGGTCGGCGACAGCATCAAGGCGGGCTACCTGACCCGCGCCGCCTCGCAGCAGGACGGCCGCCGCACGGTCCTCCACCTCAGCCCGGCCGGCACCGAGCTGATCGCCCGGCTGCGCCGCCACCAGCGCGACGCGTACGACTACATCACCGCCGACTGGGCCGAGCGCGACCGGCTCGAATTCGCCCGGCTGATGCTCAAGTACGTCGACTCCCTCGACCGGCTGGCCGAGCGGAAGGTCACTGGGTAGCGCGCCCCGAGGGCAGCAGCTCGGCGATGTCGCGCGGGAGGACGGCGGCCAGCTTGTCCATCAGGTCCGGCGCGAGCGCCGCGTCCAGGACCTCCAGGACGGCGGCGGCCTCGCGGATGCCGCCGTCCTCTCCGGTGCCGGCCCGGCCGGCGATCCGGCCGGCGAAGACGGGCAGGCCGAAGCGCTCGCCGGAGGCGTGGGCGCGGCCCTCCTCGTCGGCCTCCCGGGCCGCCTCCCGAACTGCGGCGGCGAGCTCGGGCGGCAGCTGGGCGGCCATGTGCACGGCGAGCCCGGCGGGCAGGCGCTCGCCGAGGGTGAGCAGGACGGCCTTGGTGGCGCGCTCGGCGGCGGCCCGGTCGGGGAGCCCGGCGAGGTCCCGGACGGTGGCGATGATCTCGTCGTACTTCATGGCCGAGTCCCCTTCCGCCGGCGGGCGAGACCCCCTCTGTGAGGCTACGCCGCCGGGCCAGAGCCCGCTACGACGGGACGACGGGCAGGCGGCGCTTGTGCTCGGTGCGGCGGTAGTGGCCGACCACCGTGCGGAACACCTCCTCGCTGACCGGGCGCCCCTCCAGGAAGTCGTCCAGGGCGTCGTAGCCGACGCCGAGGGCGTCCTCGTCGGGCTTGCCGGGCGCGAGCGTCTCCAGGTCGGCGGTGGGCACCTTGTGGACGAGCTCCGCCGGTGCGCCCAGCAGCTCGGCCAGCGCCCTGACCTGACGCTTCGTCAGGCCGGACAGTGGCATGATGTCGGCCGCGCCGTCGCCGAACTTGGTGAAGAAGCCGGTGACGGCCTCCGCCGCGTGGTCCGTGCCGATCACGACCCCGTCGGACGCGCCGGCGGCGGCGTACTGGGCGATCATCCGCTGCCGGGCCTTGGTGTTGCCGCGGACGAAGTCCTCGTGGGCGCGGTCCCGGAAGGTCAGGCCGGCCGCCGCCAGGGCGTCCATCGCGCCGTCCGTGGCCGGCTTGATGTCCACGGTGAGGACCCGGTCGGGCCGGATGAAGTCCAGCGCGAGCTGGGCGTCCGCCTCGTCGGCCTGCACGCCGTGGGGCAGCCGCATCGCCCAGAACGACGCCTCGTGGCCCTCGGCGCGCAGCCGCTCGGCGGCGAGCTGGCACAGCCGTCCGGTGGTCGTGGAGTCCACACCGCCGCTGATGCCGAGGACGAGCGTGCGGGCGCCGGCCGCACGCACCTGCTCCGCGAGGAAGGCGACCCGGCGCTCGGCCTCCTGCTCGGCGCTCGGGACGGGGGCGACGCCCAGGGCGCGGGCGATCTCCCGCTGGACGTCGGCGGGCAGGGGTTCGGACATGGTGGGACTCCTCGGACCTCGGACGTGCTTCCGGGAGCCAGCTTGATCGCCACGGCGGCCGCCGCCAAGGGATTCCACCTCGATGGAATACGGGTCACAGCGGCCGGGCGGCGGAACACGGGCCACAGCGGCCCGGCGGCCTCAGAGCCAGCCGCGCTCGTCCGCCACCCGCAGCGCCTCCAGCCGGTTGCGGCTGGCGGTCTTGGCGATCGCGGAGGAGAAGTAGTTGCGGACCGTCCCCTCCGACAGGTACAGCTTGGCGGCTATCTCGGCCACGTCCGCGCCCGAGCGGCAGGCGTTCAGGACGTCGCGCTCGCGCGCGGTGAGCGGGGAGGCGCCCGCGGCGAGGGTCGCGGCGGCGAGCTCCGGGTCCACGACCCGCTCCCCCGCGTCGACCCGGCGGATCGCGTCGGCCAGTACCTCGGCCGGCGCGTCCTTGACGACGAAGCCGACGGCGCCGGCCTCCATCGCGCGCCGCAGGTAGCCGGCCCGCCCGAAGGTCGTGAGGATCACCACCCGGCAGTCCGGCACCTGCTGGGCGAGGACCGCGGCGGCGGCGAGGCCGTCCAGTCCGGGCATCTCGATGTCCAGCAGGGCCACGTCGGGCCGGTGCTCGCGGGCCGCGTCCACGACCTGGTCGCCGCGGCCGACGGCGGCGACGACGGTGAAGCCGTCCTCCAGGTCGAGCAGCGTGCGCAGGGCGGTGCGGACCAGTTCCTGGTCCTCCGCGAGCAGGAGACGGATCGTCATGGGCTTCCTTCCCGGATTTCCCGGCCTTCCCGGACTTGCCGGCCTTCGCGGGCTTGCGGGCCTTCCCGGACGGGTGCGTGCGGCCGGCCGGGGACCGCGGGGACGGTGACCCGCAGCCGCCACCCGCGCGGGCCCAGCGGGCCGGCCTCGACGTTACCGTCCGCCGCCGCGACCCGTTCGCGCAGGCCCGCGAGCCCCTTGCCGTCGCCGACGGGGGAGCCCTTGCCCGGCCCGTCGTCGCGGATCTCCACCGAGGTGCCGGTGAGCAGCACCGTGCAGCGGGCCGCGCGGGCGTGCCGGACGACGTTGGTCAGGCCCTCCCGGACGACCCAGCCGAACAGCTCCCGGTGCGCGGGGGCCACCGCGTCGGTGGCGCCCGGCAGGTCGGCGACCACTCCGGCGGCCCGCAACAGCTCGCGGCCGCGCGCGAGTTCGGCGGCCAGCGTCACCTCGCGGTAGCCGGAGACGGCCGCCCGCACGTCGGCGAGCGCCTGCCGGGAGAGGTCCTCCACGGCGGCCATCTCCTCGACCGCGAGGGCGAGGTCCTTGGCGGCGAGCCGCTGTGCCAGCCGGGACTTGACGGTGATCGCGGTGAGCGAGTGCCCGAGCAGGTCGTGCAGGTCCCGGGCGATCCGGTTGCGCTCGGCCTCCGAGGCCAGGCGCGCCACCTCGGCCCGGGCGGCGACCAGTTCCTGGTTGGTGGTGGCGATCTCGGAGAACCCGCGCACGGTCAGCGAGCTGAAGAGCAGGGCCAGCGCCTGGAACCAGCCGGGCCCGCTGTGCCAGGGGCGCACCGCCCACGGCAGGACGAGGGCGCCCGCCGTGCCGGCCATCACGGCCGCGGTGGCCCGGGCGGGGAACAGCACGGCGACGAACGAGACCACGCCGGTGCCCAGGAAGAAGGCGTCGGCGTGGGCGAAGGGCAGGGCCGCCGCGAACAGCGTCGCCTGCCCGGCCGTCAGGAACTCGGCCTGCCGCCGCCGGCCCCGGGCGAACGCGATGCCGCCGGCCGCGTAGCAGACCGTGAAGGCCGCGACGACCGCGTACCCGGCGACGGCCCGCGCCCCGGTGACGGTGTGGGACACGCCCAGGGCGGTGAGGGCCGGGTAGACGAGCATCCCGGTGGCCAGCATGACGCGCCGCCAGCCGTACGCCCACGGGTGCGATCCCGGGTCGGGGCCTTCGTCGGTCACGGGTGTTCCTTCCGTCGGTCGGGGTCCGGCTCGCGGGCCGGGGCTCGGTTCGCCGGGTCGGAGCTCAGCTCTGCGGGGCGGCCGCCGTGAAGAGCGTACGCAGGTGGCGTCCGTTGAGGATCACGGCCACCCCCAGCAGCAGGGCGCCGCACAGCGCCTGCTCGGCCTTCATCCAGAACGGGAAGGTGCCCGGCAGGGCGATGATCACGACGATGGCGACGAGCATCGCGGTCGAGATGATCCGCAGCCGGCGGAACGCTCCGGTCGAGCCCCCGGCCGCCTTGACGGCCAGGACGAGCGTGATCACCGAGCTGGCCGCGACGGCACTGCCGCGGATCCAGACGGCGACGTTGACGAGGTCGGGGTGGCCGGCGAGCGCGACGATCGCGGCCATCGTGACGAGGCTGATCCCCAGGTAGGCGCTCAGGAGGCGGCGGATGGTGCGGAAGGCCCGGAGGGTCTCGGGGTGGTTCAGATCGGTCGAGGTCATGGCATTCATGCTGGCCGGGGGCACCCCGCGCGGGGCAGTGTGCTCGCACACGGATGGGCCGTGACAAATGTCAGCACCCCCGGCCCGGCACCCCCCCGGCCCGGCATCGGCCGGCTCGGCTCACCCCCGGCCCGGCACCGCCCGGTTCGGCTCACCCCCAGCCCGGCACCGGCGGCTGCGGCCACCGCGGCGGGGCCGGCAGCCCCGCGTCCGCCGCCGGGCCGCGGCCCGCGAGCCAGGCGAGCAGCGCGTGGCCGGGGCCGGCCGCGGTCGGGCCGGTCGGGGCGACGGTCCAGGAGCGGCCGAGGTCGACGGCCTCGAACCGGCCGACCGGGAAGCCCCGTTCGGCGAGCGCGGCGGCGGTCTCCGCCAGGGCCGCCGCGACGAAACCGGCCGGCCACGCGGCCGGAGTGTGACCGAGGGCCAGGTCGGTGTGGTGGACCTCCAGTTCGCGCCGCGCGCGGTGGAGGGTGTACCAGGCCGGGTGCTTCCAGCCCGCGAGGGCCGAGACCAGGACGGACCAGCGCTCGGCGGGCATCGCCGACACCTCGTCGAGCAGCCGGTCGAGGCTCGCGCGCAGGTCGGCGGCGAGGGCGGGGACGTCCCGCCGGGCGCCCTCGTGCAACAGGCGCTCCAGGGTGGCGCCGTCCGCCCTGGGGCCGGGCTCGACCCCGGTGCGGGCCAGGGCGAGCAGCCAGGTGTAGACGTCGGCGCTGCGGGCGACGTGGGTGACGACGTGCGCCCGGCTCCAGCCGGGCAGCGCCGAGGGCCCGCGCGCCTCCGCCTCGGTCAGGGCCGAGACGGAGGCGGCGAACCGGGCGGCGGACGCGCGGACGGCGTCGGGGAGTGCGGTGCGGTCTTCCACGGTGGTGCCCGACTTCCTTGCTCTGTACGGTCGTTCCGGGTGCAGCTTTGCCACTGGGCGGCTAACTTCCCTGTTCCGCCAGGGTCTTGATGCCGTCGAGGGTGGCCGTCATTCCGGTGCGCAGTTCACCGAGGCGGACCTCGATGATCTGCTCCTCGCGGTCCGGCCAGCGGTCGATGGCGGCCGTCACGCCGTTGCGGCCGGGGCCGATCAGCACCGAGTGGCGCAGCCGGGTGCCGCCGTCCTCCGGCGTGAGCTCGTAGCGCCAGGAGGCGAGGGAGGCCGCCGGGTCCACCGAGGGGCGGCCGAACCGGCCGTCCGCGTCGGTGACGATCCACGCGAACACCTCCCGGTCGGTCAGCTCGGTCACGTGGGAGACCGTCCGCCAGTTGCCCAGCCGCTCGTTCTCGTTGTGCCCCTCGAAGCGGGCCCCGACCGCGGGCCCCTCCGCGCCGTCGAGCCAGGCGACGCCCCGGAGTTCGGGGCTGAGCCGGGCGGGCAGGGCGATGTCGGTGATCAGCGACCAGACCTCCTCGACCGTGGCCTTGATGTGCACCTCGCAGTACGTCCGCGGTCCGTCCGCGTATCGCATGGCGCTTCCCCTCCGTCGCCGGGACCTTCACGGTTCCCGGGTGGTGACCGTCCGTGATGTTAGCGAGTTGTCATGGACCTCGACAGGTGCCGGACGAATCCCCGGCGATCTCCTCGGCCCGCTCACCGGACCCTCGACGTTCGGCCGCCCCGCCCGACGGACAATCCGTTCGCAGACCGTCGGTTCCCGGTCACCACGGCGCGGGCCAGCCGGACCAGGTCCGGGATGGCCGGGTGCGCCGGGACGCCCCGGCGCCAGGCCAGGAACAGCGGGACGGGCGGGGCGTCGGCGAGCGGGCGGTAGGCGATCGCGGGGTGCTTGTGCAGCCGGGGCGTCGCGACCGTCGAGATGCCGACGGCCCGGCCGGCCGCGATGGCGGTCAGCCACTCGTCGGTGTTGGCGACCTCGATCGTCGCCGTGGGGCGGTGGCCGGCCGGCCACAGGTCGAGGGTCGTGGTGCCGGCGACCGTGTTGAGGGCGACCGGCCACGCCGCGAGGTCCGCGAGGGTGAGGACCTCGCGGTCGGCGAGGTCGCTCGCGGCGGGCACCACCGCCACCCGCTCCTCGTCCAGCAGCAGCTCGGTGACGAGACCGGGCGCCGTGACCTCGCCGCGCAGCAGGGCGATGTCGACCCGGCCCTGGGTGAGGCCGGCCGTGCGGTCGTCGATGCGGCGCAGTTCGAGCGGCACGTCGGGGTGCTCGTCGTCCCAGCGGCGCAGCAGCGGGATGGTGTGATCGCCGAGGGCGGCCCAGGGGTGGCCGAGGCGCAGCGGCGGGGAGGCGAGCGTGCGGGGGTCGAGGGCGCTGTCCACGGCGGCGAGCGCGGCGGCGGCGCGGTCGCGGAAGGTGCGGCCGGCGGCGGTGAGCTCCAGGTGGTGGGTGGAGCGGTCGATCAGGCGGACGCCGAGGTGGTCCTCCAGCTGGCGCAGGGTCCGGGAGAGCGCGGGCTGGCCGGTGTGGAGGCAGGTGGCGGCGCGGGTGATCGTGCCCTCCTCGACGATGGCGAGGAAGGCCCGCAGGTGGCGCAGCTCGATGGTCATGCTTCGGAAGCATAACGGCTTGCCATTCGGCATTTCCCGGGGCACGAACGAATCCCTACCGTGGGGGCATGACGAACACGATGTCCGGGATGTCCCGGACGGCGGCGGCCGCCGCGACCCTCCCGGCGCCCCACCCGGCGGGACGGCCCGTTGCGCCGTCCCGGAGCGGCCTCGGCGGAATCGGGCTGGTGCTGGGCGGCACGCTGTCGGTGCAGTTCGGCTCGGCCGTCGCCGCCCTGCTGTTCCCGCGCGTCGGGCCGTTCGGGACGGTCGCGCTGCGGGTGACGATCGCGGCCGTGCTGCTGCTGGCCGTCTGCCGGCCCCGGCTGCGCGGCCACAGCCGCGGGGACTGGGCCGTCGCCGGGGCCTTCGGGGTGGCGCTCGGCGGCATGAACATCCTCTTCTACCAGGCGATCGACCGGATCCCGCTGGGCCCCGCGGTGACGCTGGAGGTGCTCGGCCCGCTCGTGCTGTCGGTGCTCACCGCCCGCCGGGCGGTGAGCCTGGTGTGGGCGGCGCTCGCGCTCGCGGGCGTCTTCCTGCTCGGCCGGGACGGCTTCGAGCGGCTCGACCTGACGGGCGCCGGGTTCGCGCTCGCCGCCGGCGCCCTGTGGGCGGCGTACATCGTCCTCAACTCCCGCTCCGGGGCCCGCTTCCCGCGCCTGGACGGGCTCGTGGTGGCGATGGCCGTGGCGGCGCTGATGAGCCTGCCGCTGGGGATCGCCGCCGCGGGCACCGCCCTGCTCGACCCCGCGGTGCTGGCGCTCGGGCTGGCCGTCGCACTGCTCTCCTCCGGCCTGCCGTACGCCCTGGAGGTGCTCGCCCTGCGGCGCCTGCCGGCGGCGACCTTCGCGGTGCTGATGAGCCTCGCCCCGGCGGTCGGCGCCCTGGCCGGCTTCCTGGTGCTGGGGCAGACCCTGTCGGCGTCGCAGTGCGCGGCGGTCGCCCTGGTGATGGCCGCGAGCGCGGGCGCCGTCCGCACCGGCCGGGCGTAGCGGCGGGCGCCGGCCGGGCCGGGCGGGCCTAGCGGCAGGCACCGGGCGGACGTAGCGGCAGGCACCGTCCGGACCGGCCGGACCGGGCGGGCCTTGCGGCAGGCCGTCCGGACCGGCCGGGCGTGACCGTCACCCCAGCTCGGCGACCAGGCGGGTGGCGAGCGGGACGGGGACGGCGTGGCGGGCGGCGGCGCGGAGGAGGGCTCCGCCGATGGCGTCGAGCTCCAGGGGGCGGCCCGCCTCGGCGTCGCGTTGCATGGAGGACTTCGCGGCGGGCGGGAACGCGTCGTAGAGCGCCAGCGACTTCGCCGGATCCGCCGGGGCCCCGCACGCGCGGGCGACGGCGGCGGCCTCCGCCACGAGGGCCTCCAGCTCGGCGCGGTGATCGGTGCGGACGCTCCCGATCGGGCTCCCGTACCGGGTGGTGAGCAGCGCGAACGGCGCGAGGAACGCGAACTTGGCCCACAGCACGGCCGGTTCGTCCTCGCTCACCCGGGTGTGCAGGCCCGCGCCGTCGAGCAGCCGCGCCACCGCGTCGAGCCGGTCGGCCGGACCGGCGAGGTCGATCTCGGTGAACGGGCTGCCGTGCTCGACCACGCCCGGCGCCACCCGGGCCGACTCGACCCGGACGACGGCCCCGACGACCCGCTCCGCCCCGAACCGCGCGCGCAGCCGCGCCGGATGCTCGATGCCGTTGAGCAGCGGCACCACCAGTCCGTCCGCGACGAGGGCGGGCGGCACCCGCTCCAGCGCCTCCGCCAGGTGGGTGTGCTTGACGGTCACCAGGCACAGGTCGACGGGCTCGCGCAGCGCGGTGTCCGCCTCCACGGGTGCGGTGAACTCGCCGAACTGGGCGCTGCGCACCCGGATCCCGTCCCGGCGCAGCACCTCGGCGGTCGCCTCCCCGGCGAGGCAGATCACCCGGTGCCCGGCCCGCGCGAGCAGCGCGGCGAGCAGCCCGCCGACCCCGCCGGGGCCGAGCACGGCGACCGTCCGGCGGGGGCCGTCGGGAGCGGAGGGACCGGAGGGACCGGAGGGAGCGGCGGTCGCGGGAGCCGGGGCGGGGGTGCGCGCGGTGGCGGCCGCTGCGCCGGGGCCGGGCGCGGCTTCGGGGCCGAGGACGGTCCGGCAGTCCTCCCACGCGGCCGGGCTCAGGAGCGGCCGCAGCCGGGTGAACAGGGCGAGCAGGTCCGCGCCCCACCGCTCGCGGAAGGCCGGGTCGGTCCGGGCGAGGTCGAGCTCGTTGGCAGCGGTCAGCTCGGCGAAGTCGCGCAGCTCGGACGGGTCCGGGGTGAGCGCGCGGCCGGTGAAGCGGTCGTGGAAGGCGGCGTCCGGGCCGGGCAGTCCGGGGTAGGTGGCGCGGCGGTCGCAGCTCGCGTACCGGTGGACGATCCGCTCGGCCCCGGGGCCGATCACGGCGGCCAGGTCGGAGCGGCGGTCGAGCGGCAGGAGGGCGGTGGGGAAGCCGTCCGTCCCGTAGGCGGCGTGGCAGAGCCCGGCGAGCCGGAGGTCCGGGCGGGCGCCCCAGTCGGCGAGCCGGAGCCGGACGCGTTCCAGGTGGGCGAGCAGGGTGCCGCCTGGGTGCGGTACTTCGGCCGCGCCGAGCGAGCGCAGAAAGGAGACGGCTCGGGGGATGGCATGGTCGATCGTCAACTCGGTGTTCCTCTCGGGGGATTGTGGGTCGGCACCCGCCGTGCCCCGCCTTGCGTCCGGAACGCGCGAGGACAGCGGGCGGGTTGCCGCCCTGGGCCCTGCAGCGATGATCGAGCCGCGCGGACATCCAAGTCAATCCACGGATTCACTAGGGAACCCCCAAGGGAAAGCTTGGGTCGGCACGAGCGTACGGTGGCCGCCGTGACCCTCGACGATCTCCGCGTCTTCGCCGCGGTGTGCCGGGCCGGCTCGCTCAGCGCCGTCGCCCGCCGGCTGTCCTGCACGCAGTCCGCCGTCAGCCAGCACGTGAAGCGGCTCGAACGGGAGCTGGGCGTCGTCCTGCTCGAACGCCACCCGCGCGGCGTCGTGCCGACGAAGGCCGGGCAGTTGCTGCGCGCGGCGGCCGTCGACAGCCTCGGCGGCATCGAGCACGCGTTGCGCGGCATCGACGAACTCGCCCGCGGGGAGGGCGGATCGGTGCGGATCACGACCGGCGCCACCAGCATCCGGCACTTCATGTCGGCGGCCGTCGTCGACTTCCGCCGCCGCTTCCCGGGGGTGAGCCTGGAGTTCCAGACGGAGGTGTCCAGCCGCAGCTGCTTCGAGGCGCTCGCCGCGGGCCGCGTCGACCTCGCCTGGATCTCGCTCGGTGCGCCCGCGCGCGGGATCGAGCAGCGGCCGATCGTCGAAATGCCCTGGGTGCTCGCCGTCGCCGCCGGGGACCCGCTCGCCGGCCGCACCCACGTCGACCCGGTCGACCTCCAGGACGCCCGCCTCATCGGGCTGCCGCAGAACTCCGTCTCGCGCTCCCAGCTCGACTCCTGGCTCGCCGGATCGGGCATCCGGCCGGTCTTCGACACCAGCGTCGCGGACTGGGACACCGCGATCCTGCTGGCCGAGCTCGGCCTCGGCCAGGCCGTCGTGCCCGCCCTTCCCGAGTGGCAGGGCCCGGGCCACCCCGGCCTGCGGCTGATCCCGCTGCCGGCCCTCCCCGCGCTCACCGCCGGCTGGGCCGTCCGCCGCTGGGACACCCTCTCGCCGCCGGCCCGCGCCTTCGCGGACACCGTCGCCGAGCACTGCGGGACGTGAGCGCGCGCCGCGCGGGCCGGGTGGACCGGGCAGACCCGGCAGACCCGGCGGCGGTCTGCCGCGGATACCCGTCCGGGCGGCAAGCGGATCTGCTAGAAGTGGAAACGATCCGCCCGGGGGCGGGCGCCCGGGAGAGGTGAAGGCAGATGTGGCCCAGGGTCAACGGTATGCGGTCGATGGAGCTCGGCACTCCGGACGGGATGCGGGCGGCGCTGAACTCCCTGGCGCTGGCCGGGCACAAGACCGCCACCACCGGCCTGCTGGACGACTACGCCAAGGAGACCGAGGGCCTGGAGTACCCCGGCGAACGCCTGGCGCTGGTGGACGACCAGGGACGGTTCGTCGCCGCCATCGAGATCACGGGCGTGGAGGTGAAGCCCTTCGGCGAGGTGACCTGGGGACACGCGCAGGCCGAGGGGGAGGGCTTCGACTCGCTGGAGGCGTGGCGCGCCGGGCACCGGCGGTACTGGGACCGCCTCGGCACCGCGGTGGAGGACCGCACTCCCGTCGTCTGCCTGGCCTTCCGTCTCCTCGCCGTGGACTGATCCGCCCCGGGCGCGGGGCCCCGGACCGGCAGCTGCGCTCAGGCGAAGGAGGCCAACGCCCACACCGCCAACGCCCACACCGCCAACGCCCCACGCCGGCAACGCCCTACGGCAGGAACGCCCCCACCGCCGCCCGCGTCAGCGTCCGGAAGCGCTGCTCGCCGAGGGCGCCCGGGAAGTGCCCGCCGCGTTCCAGGCTGATCACGCCGTGCGCGGCCGCCCACAGCGTGTCCGTCACCTCGTCCACGTCCGCGTCCGCCCGCAGCACGCCCGCCTCGACGCACGCCCGCGCCGCCTCCCGCAACACGTCGAGGCTCGTGGCGGCGGCCGTCCTGCACTCGTCGTCCGGGACGAAGCCGGGCACGCCCTCGCCGTGCATGACGCCGTAGAAGTTGGGCTCCTCCAGCGCGTTGGCCCGGTAGGCGCGGCCGAGGGCGGCCAGGTGCGCGGCCGGGTCGTCGCCGCGGGGCACCGCGTCCAGGCGGCGGCGCAGCCGGGCGAAGCCCTCCAGGTAGAGCTCCCGCGTGATGCCGTCCTTGGCCCCGAAGTGCCGGTACAGGACGGTGGTCGAGCAGTCCGCGGCGGCGGCGACGCGGCGCATGCTCAGCGCGGCCGGGCCCTCGGCGGCGAGCAGGCCGGCGGCGATGTCCAGCAGGGCGGTGCGCAGCGCGGCCTCGCCCAGGGCCTGGGCCCGGGCGAAGGCGCCGGTGGGTGATTTGGCGGGCATGCGGACGATTCTCCCGTACGCCCTAACCGCGCTCCGGCAGCGGACGGTAGATCGGCACGCCCGCCCCCTCCAGCGCGGCCCGGCGGGCGAAGTACTCGTCGCCCATCGGGTCGACGCCGAGCAGCGGCATCGCGCTGCGCCACGTGGTGACGTCCTCCGGGGCGAGGTCGGCGGCCGTCGCGAAGTGCCGTTCGGCGGCGCCCGGGTGGCCGTGGCGCAGCAGCCACAGGGCGAGTGCGGCCTCGGTGCGGGCGCGCTGGCGCGCGGGGGTGCCCGGCTCGGTCAGTGCGGCGACGGCGGCGGCGTCGACGCCCGGGTCGCCGGTGGCCGCCCAGCGGCGCAGCGCGTCGAGCGTCCGGCCGGAGTCGAGGCCGCTCATCGAGCGGAACAGGTCGGTCGCGAACTGGGTGTCGTTGGGCCGCACGATGCGGCCGTCCTCGTCGATCCAGACCGCGGTGGGGACGTTGAGCAGCTGGTAGAGGTCGGCGACCCGACCGTCGACGTCGATCAGCGCCGGGTGGGTCGGCGCGGCCTCGGCGATCCAGGGCGCGGCGTCCTCGGTCCTGCGGTCGACGGCGACGCTCAGCACGGAGAAGCCGTCGGCGGCGAGTTCGGCGTGCAGGCGCTCCCACGTGGGCAGGTCGTAGCGGCAGCCGCACCAGGAGGCCCAGAAGACCAGCGCGACCTTGCGCCCGCGCAGGTCGCTCAGCGCGTGCCGGGTGCCGTGGACGTCCGGGAGCGAGAAGTCGGGCGCCTCGCCGGCGGCCAGGGCGGCGGAGCGGTCGGCGGCGGAGGCGCCGAGGGCGAGGACGCCGGCGGCGGGCTCGGCGGCCACCGGGCGGCCGAGCAGGGCGGCGAAGGCGGTGAGGTCGAGGCGGCCGGCGTCCTCGAACCGGGCGACGGCCGCCGCCGGGACGCAGACGTCGCCGCGGCACCAGCCCTGCGGTTTGCGGGTGAAGCCCAGCGCGCGTTCGACGTCCGCGTGGGCGAGCCAGACGTGCGGGTCCGCGCCGTCCGGCGCGGGGCGCAGGTCGGCCGCGACGCGGGTCTCGGTGTGGTCGTCCAGGATCGTCAGCTCGACGGTGCCGCCCATCGCACGCCTCCTCGATCGAAATAACGCCGTTACTTGAGAATAACGGCGTTATTTCGGGGACCGCAACCCCTCAGCGGTCCAGGAAGCGCTTCAGCCCGTCCCGGACCCCGTCGGTCGGCACCGTCGCGGCGAACCAGGCCGCCTCGACGGCCAGTCCCTCGTCGATCGGCAGGTTGATCCCGCGCGTGACGGCCCGCAGGCAGGCCGCGACCGCCGTCGGCGCGTGCCGGACGATCCGGTCGACCAGGTGCCGGGCCGCGTCCATCAACTCCTCCGCCGGCACGACCGCGTTCACGATCCCCAGCTCGGCCGCCCGCGCCGCCGGGACCGGGTCCCCGGTGAGGATCATCTCCAGGGCGCGCTTGCGCCCGACGTGCCGCGGCAGCCGCTGCGAGCCGCCGAAGGGCGGCGGGAAGCCCAGCGTGATCTCCGGCTTGGCGAAGGTCGCGTGCCCGGCCGCGATCGCCAGCGGCGCCGCCTCCGTGATCTCGCAGCCCCCGCCGTACGCCAGCCCGTTGACGGCCACGACGATCGGCTTCGGGAACTCCTCGATCCGCCGGGTCAGCGCGTGCCCGCGCCGCACGACCTCGCGCAGCGCCCGTTCCGTCCCGCCGGCGATGCTGCCGGCCAGCGACGGGATGTCGGCGCCCGCGCTGAAGGCGCGCGTCCCGGCGCCGGTGAGGATCACGGCCCGGACGGTGTCGTCGGCGTCGATCCGCGCGAGTTCGTCGAGCAGCGCGTCGATCGTCGGGTAGTCGAGGGCGTTGAGCTTGGCCTCGCGGTCGATGGTGAGGGTCACGACGTGCGCGTCACGTGCCACCCGGACGGTGCGGACGGTCATTGCGGCTGCTCCCTTGCGCCTGGCTGCGGTCGGGACCGAGGCTAGGGAGCGCCGTGCAGGACAATCCACTCATTGTCCTGGATACACCTGGGTACCCACGGGAGGCACAGGCCCATGCGACCGCCCGCCTACAAGGCCGTCGTCGACGAGTACGCCGCCGCGATCCGCTCCGGCGCGCTCCCGCCCGGCACCCGCCTGCCCACCCACCGGGAACTCGCCCGCGAACGCCGCGTCGCCCTCGCCACCGCGACCCGCGTCTACGCCGAACTCGCCGCCGCCGGGCTGGTGGTGGGCGAACAGGGCCGCGGCACGTTCGTCCGGGTCCGCAGCGGCTACGACGGCGTCGAACCCTCGCGCACGCTCCCGGTGCCGCGCCTCGCCGACCTCTCGTTCAACCAGCCGCTCGCCCCCGGCCAGGGCGACGACCTCCGCCACGCGCTGCGCGCCCTCGCCGCCTCCGGCGACGCCGAGGCCCTGCTGCGCCAGGACCCGCCGGGCGGGCACCGGCACGACCGGGCGGTCGTCGCCACCTACCTGCTGGGGCGCGGTGTCGACACCACCCCCGAGAACGTGCTCCTGACCAGTGGCGCCCAGCAGGCGCTGGACTGCGTACTGCGCGCGCTCACCCGGCCCGGCGACGTCCTGGCCGTCGACGCGCTCGGCTACCCGGGCATCAAGCTGCTCGCCGCCGCCCACGGCCTCGACCTCGCACCCGTCCCGGTCACCCCGGCCGGCCCGGACCTCGACGCGCTCGACCGCCTGTGCCGGGCCCGCCGGGTCCGCGCGGTCTACACGATCCCCACCGTCCACAACCCGCTCGGCTGGGTGCTCGACCAGCGGCAGCGCGAGCGGCTGGCCGCGATCGCGACCGCCCGGGACCTCGTGGTCGTCGAGGACGGCACGTACGCGTTCCTGGAGCCCGCACCCCCTCCCCCGCTGCACGCCCTCGCACCCGAACGGACCTGCTACGTGGCCGGGTTGTCGAAGAACGTGGCCCCCGGCCTGCGGTTCGGCTTCGCCGTCGTGCCCAAGCACCTCCTGCGGCCCGCCACCTCCGCGCTGCGCGCCGCCGCGTGGGGCTCCCCGGGCCTGGTCACCGCGCTCGCCACCGGCTGGATCGCCGACGGCACGGTCGCCCGACTGGAACGCCACCGCCGCGAGGACGCCGCCGCCCGCCAGGCCATCGCCCGCGCCGGACTCGCCGGGATGGACGTCACCGCACACCCGTCGTCGTACGCGGTGTGGCTGACCCTGGAGGCCCACCAACGCCCGGACCAGGTGGCCGACCTGCTCGCCCGGGAAGGCATCCTGGTCTCCACCGCCGACGCCTTCGCCACCGGCCCGCACGTGCCGCACGCCCTCCGCCTCGCCCTGGCGACCCCGCCACGGCACGAACTCGGCGACGTGCTGGGGCGGTTGCGCAGGACGATCGAGTCCATCCCGCCGCCGTGACGCCCGGCCACGGCACTACCGCGAGGCCCGGACCGCCCGGCCGAAGCGGGAGGACCACTCACCGAGCCGCTCGACCAGTTCGGGCGGCTCGACGACGGTGAACTCCGCGCCGAGCGAACCGAGGGCCATGATCGGCCAGTTGAGGTCGTCGGCGGCCATCACGATCCGGCAGCGCCCCTCGTCCACCTCCTCGACCGCGCCCCACCGGCCGATCCGCTCGCGCACGCCCCCGGCCGGCGCGGCCACCACCGCCTCCACCCGGTACGGGCGGACCAGGCCGTTGACACCCGCCCGGACGAACTCGGCGGCGTCGGCGGCCGGCAGCTCGCGCGGGGCGAACCGGCCGCCGCCGCCCTCGGGCGCCGTGAGCCGGTCGAGCCGGAAGGTGCGCCAGTCCTGCCGGGTGAGGTCGTAGGCCACCAGGTACCAGCGGCGGTCCAGGCACACCAGCCGGTGCGGCTCGACGTGCCGGTCCGCCCGCCGGCCGTCCGCCGCCGTGTACGAGAAGCGCAGCCGCTCGGCGTCCCGGCAGGCCAGCGCCACCACCGTCAGCCCGTCCGGGTCCACCGCCGCCGCGGGGCGGCCGCCCCAGTCGACCGGCACCGTCATCGCCCGCAGCGCCTCCACCCGCCGCCGCAGCCGGGCCGGCATCACCTGCACCACCTTCGCCAGCACCCGCACCGACGCCTCGGCGATCCCCTCCACCGGGCTCTCCGCCGCCGCCTGGAGACCCACCGCCAGCGCGACCGCCTCCTCGTCGTCGATCACGAGCGGCGGCAGGGCGGCGCCCGCGGCGAGCTGGTAGCCGCCGTCGACCCCGCGCTGCGCCTCGACGGGGTAGCCGAGCTCGCGCAGCCGGTCGATGTCGCGGCGCAGCGTGCGGGCGGAGACGCCGAGCCGCTCGGCGAGCTCCTCGCCGGGCCAGTAGCGGTGCGTCTGCAGGAGGGAGAGCAGCCGGAGGGTGCGGGTGCTGGTGTTCGCCATGGCTCCGATTCTGCGCGCAATTCAGGTCAGGAAGTGGCCGCAATGGTCCCTACTGTGGTTCTTGTCCGAGGGAGCAGGAAGCAACACGGAAGGCGATCACCATGACCACCACCTCCACTGCCGTCGACAAGGCCACCGACACCACCGGCGAGCGCGCCGACCTCCTCGTGGCGCTGGCCAAGCAGCGGCACTTCCTGAGCTTCACCGCCCGCGAGCTGACCGACGAGCAGGCCGGGGAGCGCACCACCGTCAGCGAGCTGTGCGTGGGCGGCCTGATCAAGCACGTGACGGTGGTCGAGAAGCTGTGGGCGAACTTCATCGTCGACGGCCCGTCCGCGTTCCCCGACTTCTCGTCCTTCACCGCGGAGGACTACGCCCGCCGCGCCGACGAGTTCCGCATGCTGCCCGGCGAGACCCTGGCGGGCGTGCTCGCCGCGTACCGGGAAGTGGCCGCCCGCACCGACGAGTTGGTCGCCACCCTGCCCGACCTGGGTGCGATCCAGCCGCTGCCGAAGGCCCCCTGGTTCAAGGACGAGGCCTGGTCCGCGCGCCGCGTCCTGTTCCACGTCATCGCCGAGACCGCCCAGCACGCGGGCCACGCCGACATCATCCGCGAGGCCATCGACGGCGCGAAGAGCATGGGCTGACGGTCCGGCGGGCCGCAGCCGTGATCGGCTGCGGCCCGGCTACGGGCGGGCGCCGGTCAGGCCGGGGTGATGCGGTAGGAGGGGAGGCCGCGGCGGCGTATCAGGAACTCGGCGACGACGAGGTTGGGGAGCCAGGCGAGGAAGGGCAGGACGGCGTACGCGGTGTCGAACA
The DNA here is from genome assembly GCF_042751525.1 of Kitasatospora sp. NPDC059408. Classification (NCBI taxonomy): domain Bacteria; kingdom Bacillati; phylum Actinomycetota; class Actinomycetes; order Kitasatosporales; family Streptomycetaceae; genus Kitasatospora; species Kitasatospora sp. NPDC059408. The sequence continues at coordinate 153,021 of NZ_JBHYWI010000007.1, read as the reverse complement.
CGTGCGTGCCGTCCACGGGCCCGTCGGCGGTGAGCGTCTGGAGGAGGATCAGGACGCCGAGCCAGGCGCGGAGGGTGACGGCGGCGTAGGTGAGGGCGAAGCTGCGGATCATCCAGGCGCGGTGGTTCGGCAGGTCGCCCCCGCGGATGGCGCGGTAGGCGCGCCAGGTCGTCCACGCCCACAGCACCGCGAGGCTGCCGAAGCCGAAGAAGCCGTCGAAGGCGATCGAGCTGACGAAGGACATCACGAACGCGGCCGGCGAGCCGAGGCCGACGCCCGCCAGGTACACCCGGCCCGTCCAGCGGTGGACCGCGCGGGAGCGGCCGCGCAGCGCGGCGGAGAACTGGAGCGGGCCGACGAGCAGCGCCACCGAGGCCGTCACGATGTGGACGTAGAAGGCGAGTTGGATGCCGAGGGGGCGCTCGGCGTAGGTGGCGGCGAGGCCCCCGCGCGAGCCGTCGAGGGGCAGACCGGCCTGGGCGTAGGTGGCGACGACGTAGCCGACGATCCCCAGGGAGGTCAGGAGGACGACGGTCCAGGGGAAGCGTCCGCCTCCGGCGGGGCCGGTCCCCTCGGTCGGGGCGACAGCGGGCGGAGCCGTGGTGCTGGTCATGGGTGTCCCCGTTCTGGTCGGTGGAGCGTCCCCGGGCAGGGGGCCGGCGCGACCCGTCCCCCAATGTGGACACTGTGAACTTACGCGCGCATGTGGACGGCGTCAACATTTATTCGAACGTGCTGTCCCGTACCCCAACAACTGTGCAGCACAAGCGGGTTCACGAGGAGAGCCGGGCCCGGCCCGGTCGACGTGTTCACGCTGTTAACATCGGGCATGGATTCACAGCGAGCGGGCTACCACCACGGCAACCTCCGCGAGGCCCTCGTGCGGGCCGGCGTCGAGCTCGCGCGCGAGGGCGGCCCCTCGACCATCGTGCTGCGCGAGACCGCGCGCCGGGTCGGCGTCTCGCCCAACGCGGCCTACCGGCACTTCTCCGCCCTGCCGGACCTCGTCGACGAGGTCGCCCGGGACTCCCGCCGGCGCCTCGCCGAGGCCATGGACGCCGAGTTGGAACGGCGCACGCCCGCCGCCGACCCGGGGCTCGACGCCGCCGGCCGCCTCACCGCCGTGGGCGAGGGCTACATCCGCTACGCCCTGGCCGAGCCGGGCCTGTTCGCCACCGCGTTCCCGACCGGCGGCAAGACCCGGGCCCCCGAGCGCAGCGGGCAGGACCCCGCCCCCGACGACGAGGGCGACGGGGTGCGGCGCGGCCCCTTCGCGATCCTCCAGGAGGCCCTCGCCGCACTCGACGCCGCCGGCCTCCTCGCCGGACCCGCCGCGACCGCCACCTTCAACGCCTGGGCCGGCGTCCACGGCCTCGCCCTGCTCCTGCTCGGCCCCTACGCCGAACTCCCGGACGAGGAACGGGAGTCCGCCCTCACCGACGGCGTCGCGTTCGTCGTCCGCGGCCTCACGACCGCACCGGCGACGGGCTGAAGCGATCCACTGTCAGGCCGACTCGGCCACCGCCCTCGCGAGCGCCGCGACCGTCCGGCGGACGTCCGCCTCCGTTGTGCGCCAGTTGCTGAACGCCGCGCGGAGGGCCGGGACCCCGGCGTAGCGCGTCGGCGTGAAGAAGGCCTCCCCCGCGACCCCGGCGGCCAGACCGGCGAGCCGCTCGGCGGTGGGGTCGTCGGCGAGCGTGAAGCAGACGACGTTCAGCCGCACCGGCGCGAGCAGGCGCAGCCCGTCGATCCCGGCCACTGCCTCCCCGAGGGCCCGGGCCCCGGCGACGCAGCGCTCGACGATCTCGCGGTGGCCCGCCCGCCCGTACGCGCGCAGCGTGAACCAGGCGGCGAGGGCGCGCAGTCGGTGCGAGTTCTCGGGGGTGAGGTGGACGAGGTCGGGGTGCTCGCCGAGAGGGCCGAGGTAGGCGGCGGAGTTCTGGAAGACGCGTGCCTGGAGGTCGCGGCGGCGGGTGAACTGCACGGCGCTGTCGTAGGGCACGTTGAGCCACTTGTGGAGGTCGACGCAGACGGAGTCGGCGAGGTCCAACCCGGCCACGAGACCGGCGTGTTCGGGCGTCAGGGCGGCGAAGGCGCCGAACGCGCCGTCCACGTGCAGCCAGAAGTCGTACCGCTCGCGGAGCGCGGCGATCGCCCGCAGGTCGTCGAAGTCGACGGTGTTCACGGTGCCCGCGTTGGCCACGACGACGCACGGGCCGTCCGCCTCCGCGAGCGCCCGCTCCAGCGCCGCGAGGTCGACCGCCTCGCGGCCCGGCAGCGTCGGCACGGCGGTGAGCGCCGAGCGGCCGAGGCCCAGCACGGACAGCGCCTTGGCGATGCTGGAGTGCGCACTGGCGGACAGCACCCGTACCCGGCCGAGCGCGCCGGCGCCGTCCTCGGCGACGTCCACGCCGAGGCGCTCGCCCAGCCACTCGCGGGCGATCGCGAGGCCGACGGTGTTCGACATGGTGGCGCCGCTCACGAACGTGCCGGTGTGCGCGTCGGAGAGGCCGAAGAGCTCGCGCAGCCAGCCGACCGTCTCGCGCTCCAGGTGCTGACCGGCCGGGTCGAGCGAGGAGTTGGAGTTCTGGTCGGCGACGGCGGTGAGCCAGTCCCCCGCGAGGGCCGCCGGGGTCGCGCCGCCGGTGACGAACCCGAAGTAGCGCGGCCCGGCGCTCGCGCTCAGCCGCGGTTCCCAGCGCTCGCCGAACTCCGCCAGCGCCGCGCGCAGCCCGATCCCCCCGCCGTCCCCCAGCCGGACCGGCGCGGGCTCCTCCGGCGCCGTCACCACCGGACGCTCGTCGAGACCGCCGAGGAAGGCGACGGCCCGCTGCCGGGTCTCCTCCAGCAGCGCGGGCAACCGGTCCAGGTCGGCGGCGAGTTCAGGGTGCATGGGGTCACTCCGTAACGGGGAAGATCGACTGTGCCCGAGCGTATCGACCGGCACACCGGCCGTCCCGGTCCAATTCCACCCGAGTGGCCTGCCCCGGGCCCGCGGCATGGGCTAGCATGACCGCCATGACGACGTGCCGCGGATCCTGGTGGGCCCCCGATCGGGTGGCCTGACAGCGCAGCGCGTCATGTATCGGCCGTCCGGTGGGCGGCCGATTCGCGTTTCCCGGGCCCCCGCTGGACTCGACGCCAAGGACGGCGAACCAGTGGACGACAGGACCCTCACACGCAGCACGGTCACGCACACCCCGGCCCTCACCTGGCCGCGGCTGCTCGCCACCCTGGCGGCCGGGCGCGACCTCCGGGCCGACGAGGCGCGGTGGGCCATGGAGCGCGTACTGGACGACGACTTCCGGCCGGAGCAGCTCGCGGGCTTCCTGATGGGCCTGCGGGTCAAGGGCGAGAGCGCCGCCGAACTGTCCGGCCTGGTCGCGGCCGCGCTCGACCACGCGGTGCCGCTGGACGTCGACGGCGGCCGGTGCGTCGACCTCGCCGGCACCGGGGGCGACGGCGGCTCGACCGTCAACATCTCCACCATGGCCTCCGTCCTGGTCGCCGCCTGCGGAGTGCCCGTCGTCAAGCACGGCGGCCGCTCGGCCTCCTCCAAGTGCGGCACCGCGGACGTCCTGGAGGCGCTCGGTATCCCGCTGGACCTGCCGCCCGCGGCCGTCGCCGAGGTCGCCCGCCGGGCCGGGATCACGTTCTGCTTCGCGCCGGTCTTCCACCCGGCGCTGCGCAACGCCGCCCCGGTGCGCCGCGCGCTCGGCGTGCCGTCCGCGTTCAACCTGCTCGGGCCGCTGATCGGTCCGGCCCGGCCGCGCCACCAGGTGGTCGGCGTCGCCGACCTGCGGGCGGCGCCCGCGATCGCCGGCCTGCTGGCCGAGCGGGGCACCTCCGCCCTCGTGGTGCGCTCCGAGGACGGGACGGACGAGCTGACGACGACCGCGCCGGCCCGGATCTGGGCGGTCCAGGACGGCGCCGTGACGGAGGAACGGCTGGATCCCGCCGGCCTCGGGCTCGCGCCGGCGCCCGCCGGGGCGCTCGTCGGCGGCGGCCCCGAGCACAACGCGCGCGTCCTGCGGGAGGTCCTGGCGGGCGCGACCGGCCCGGTGCTGGACACCGTCCTGCTCAACGCGGCGGCCGCCCTGATCGCCGCCCGGCCCCGGCCCGGCCGGGTGGTGCCGCGGTTCCCGGCCGCCCTGCACGAGGCGCGGCAGGCCGTGGAGTCGGGGGCCGCGCTGAAGGCGCTCGACGGATGGCTGACGACGGTCCGGGACGTGCGGACGGCCGGATAGCGGCGATTCGGCCACCCGGCGCGAGGGCATCGCCCGCCCCACGGGGGGAGGGCGGGCGACGTCCGCGCGCCGGGTGGCCGGCGGGTTCCGGCTCCCCCCGGGCCGGAACCCCCGCCCCCACGCGGGCGAACCGTCCACCTGTGGTGCCGCCCCGGAGGCCGCCGCTGCCCTGATCGGAGACGGCCTGGCCGGGAACGGAAGCGGAGAACCGCGGCCGCGATCGCCATTCTGGGCACGCGGCCCCCACCCCCGCATGGGGGACCGGCCCCCATGTTCTTACGCGCCCCGCGATCCCCCGCACCCACCCGGCTTGATCAAACTCTTGTGCGAACCGTCTTCCGGCTGACACGCTCTGTGCCGTGACCACTCCTCCGAGCGACGCGACGGCCACGGCCCTGACGGGACGCTGGTGGGAGCCGGGCCTGCGCCCCGGCGAGCCCGCGCGTGACGGCCGCCCCGCGTGGGCCGCCTTCGTCGAAGAAGCGGTCGCCGGCGCCGGGGCACCGCGGACACCCACCGGACCGCTCCCCGGAACCACCGGATTCCGCCCGGTCGTGGCGCCGCTCGTCCGGACCGCGCTGTCCCGCGTGCGCACCGCGATCCCGCCCGAGCTCGCCGACCTCCCCGCGATCCGCGCCCGGTTCGCCGACGACCTCGCGGACGCCCTCACCCGGCAGGCCGCCCGCACGCTCGTCCTGGAACTCCACACCGCCCGGACGAACGGCCGGCTGCCAGGCGCCACCCCAGAGAATCGTTTCCGCTCCTACATCAAGGCGACGGCCCACCAGTCCGGCCTCTCGGGCCTCTTCCACTCCTACCCCGTCCTGGCGAGGATCCTCGCGCAGACCTGCCTGGCCGCCACCGAGGCACTCACCGACCTGCTGAACCGGTTCGCCGCCGACCGGGCGGACATCGTCACCACGCTGCTCGGCGGCACCGACCCCGGCCCGCTCACCGCCGTCCACCGCACCGGCGACCAGCACCGACGCGGCCGCACCGTCGCCGTACTGGGCTTCACCACCACGAAACGGGTCGTGTACAAGCCGCGCTCCCTACGGACCCACCGCCACTTCAACGCCGTCATCGACCGGTTCAACGCCCAGCCCGGCTCGCCCGGTCTGCGCGCCGTCGCCCTGGTCTCCCGGGGCGGCTACGGCTGGACGGAGTTCGTCGACCGCCGCCCGTGCACGACGCCCCGGGACGTCGAGCGCTTCTACCTCCGGCAGGGCGCGTGGCTCGCGCTGCTGCACGCCTTCGACTGCACCGACCTGCACTTCGAGAACCTCATCGCGTGCGCGGACCACCCCGTACCGGTCGACCTCGAAACCCTCTTCCACCCGCCCGCACCGCAGCGGCCCGGGGAGTCGGTCGACCCGGCGGCCGTCGCCCTCGCCGCCTCGGTGCACCGGACCGGCCTGCTGCCGCGCCTGATCCTCGGTGACGAACAGGCCGTGGACGCCTCCGGGCTGGGCGGCGACGCCGGAGCCACCGTGCCCGGGGAGTCCGTGCGGTGGGAGGAGGCCGGCACCGACCGGATGCGGCTCGCCCGCCACCCCGGCGAACTCCACGGCGGCGCCAACCGCCCCACCCTCGCCGGCACGGACGCCGACCCGGCCGACCACGCCGACGCCCTGCTCGACGGCTACCGCCTGGCCCGCCGCATCCTCGCCGACGACAGGGACGGACTGCTCGCCCTGCTGCCGGCGTTCGCCGACGACGAGACCCGCGTCGTCGTCCGCGCGACGGCCGACTACGCCACGCTGCTCGACGAGTCCACCCACCCCGGCCTCCTGAAGGACGCGGCCGACCGGGACGCCCTGCTCCGGGACGCCCTCGCGGACGGCACCGACCACCCCGGCTGGACCGGGCTGGCCGACGACGAAGCGGCAGAGCTCTGGAACGGCGACGTACCCGTCTTCACCACCCGCCCGGGAACGGCCGACCTGTGGACCGGCCAGGGCAGGCGCGTGCGCGGCGCACTGGACCGCCCCGGCCTCGACCGGGTCGGGGAGCGGCTCGGGCAACCCTGCCCCCACCAGGAGTGGATCATCCGCGCGGCCATGACGAGCCGCTCGGCCACCCCGCCCCACCAGCCGGCCCCCACCCCGCCCAGGACTCCCCGCCCCGGCGCCCGACCCCCCTCCCCCGCCGACCTCCTGAACGCCGCCCGCCGGATCGGCGACACCCTCCTCGACGAGGCCCACCGCACCACCGGCCGAATCAACTGGATCACCCTCGAACTCCTCGGCGACCGCTACTGGCAGCCCGCCCCCGCCGGCGCCGACCTGGGCGGCGGCTACCCCGGCCCCGCCCTGTTCCTCGCCCAACTCGCCGAGCTCACCGGCGGGGACCGCTACGCCGAGGCCGCCCGCCAGGCCCTGCGCCCGGTGCCCGAACTCCTCGACCGACTCACGGCCCGGCCCGCGGAACCGCCACTGATCGGCTCCGGCGCGTTCACGGGCCTCGGCGGCCTCACCTACGCGCTGAGCCGGCTCGCCGTCCTCCTGGACGACCGCGAGATCGCCGCCTGGCTCGCCCCGGCCGTCCAACTGACCGCCGCAGCAGCCGAAGCGGAACACTCCCCCACCCTCGCCGAGGGCACCGCCGGCGGCCTCGCCGCCCTCCTGGCCGTCGGCACCGCCGAAGCCCGGCAAGGCGCCCGCCGCTGCGCGGACGCGCTGCTCTCCCGCACGCTGCCCACCCAGCACAGCTTCACCACCGGAACCGCCGGCATCGGATGGGCACTTCTCCGCTTCGCCGAGTCCGAGGACGACAGCACGGAACACAGGCGAGCCGGGCTGGCCGCACTGCACGCCGCCGCCACCTCGCCGACCCCCCGGTCGACGTGGTGCGAAGGCACGCCCGGAATCGCCCTCGCCCTCGCCGACAGCGGAGCCGCACCGGCCGACGAACACCTCAGCCACCACGTCAAGACCACCACCGAACGCACGGCCGCAGCCGGCCCACTCCCCACCCACAGCCCGTGCCACGGCGAACTCGGCGTCCTCGAACTGCTCGCCCACGTGAAGGACCCGGCCCTCGGCACCCGCACCACCGCCCTGCTCGCCGCACTCGACCGGGCCGGCCCGGTCTGCGGCACCCCGTCCGCCGTCCCGGCCCCCGGCCTCCTGACCGGCCTGGCCGGCATCGGCCACGGGCTGCTGCGGCTCGGGTTCCCCGACCACACGCCTTCGGCGCTGCTCCTGCGAGCGCCGATCGAACCACGGCCGTCACACCGGACGCCGTGACCCCCCGAACGAGAGGAAGAGCCATGGACATCCACGAGACCGTCCGTCGCCGGACGTCGCCGATCGTCGCCCAGGAAGCGGCCCAGGACGACCCGATCGGCGCGATCCGCCTCCGCCCGACCACCACCGGCCTGCTCACCCGCCGCGCCGAACTGATGGGCACCCGCGACCGCGGCAAGTGCACGATCGAGACGGTGACCTTCCGCTAAGCACCACTCACCCGACGGCCGGAGCCGGGGAGCCCAAAGCCCCCCGCCCCCGGCCGTCGGCACACCCGCACCGATGCACCCAACCCCCTCACCTCCGCCCCCTCCGCCAGGCCCCGCGAACCGCACCCACCCGAAAGCCCACCCCACGCCCCAAGCCCCGCGCAGCGGCCCCCACCCTCACCCGCAATCGCCTGCCCGCCCCGGGATTTTGGCAATCGTTTTGTCAACTTGTTCATACGATCAACTACCCTGCCGACATGCGCATCACTTCGCCGGTCACCATCGGCCGTCAGGAAGAAATCTCCCTGCTGGAGAGATCCTTGACGCAGCTTCGGGAGAGCACCGGCCGCACGGTGTTCCTGGTCGGCGAGCCCGGAATCGGCAAGTCCCGGCTGGTCGACCACTGCGTCCAGCAGGCGGCGGACCGCGGCATCCCGGTGCTGCGCGGCCGCGGCAGCATCACCGGCGGCGGAACCCCGTTCCGTCCGCTGTTGGAGGCGCTGTCCTCGCACTTCCGCACCACCGCCCCACCCACCGACCCCGAACTGCTCCCCTACCGTTCGGCCCTGGCCCGGGTCATCCCGGAGTGGCGGAACGCCGCCGCCCCCGGCCGGACCGAGAGCGTCGTCGAACTGGCCGAGGCGCTGCTGCGCCTGCTCGCCGTGATCGGCCGGGACGGCGGCTGCGTCCTCGCCCTGGAAGACCTGCACTGGGCGGACTCCGAATCCGTCGCCGTCACCGAGTACCTCGCCGACAACCTCGGCCGCCTGCCCGTCCTCCTCCTCGCCACCGTCCGCCCGGACCCGGGCACCGCACTGAACCTCGCGCGGAGCACCGAGCGCCGCCGCGTCGCCACCGTCGCGACGCTGCGGCCCCTGACCGCTCCCGAGATAAGAGCCCTGGTGGCCGGCTGTCTGGACGCCCCGGCCGCCGACGTACCGGACGCCGTCGTGGAGCGGCTGGTCGCCCGCAGCGACGGCAACCCGTACCTCGCCGAGGAACTCCTCGCCGACCTGGTCGACTCCAAGCTGCTGAGCACCACCACCGACGACCCACAGGCCGCCGACGGCCCACAGGCCACCAACCGCTCACAGGCCGCCGGCGGCTGGCACGTCACCGGCGACCTCGACACCACCGTGCCGACCACCGTCGTGCAGAGCTTCGGCCACCGCCTCCTGCAAGTCGACCCCCCGCTGCGCGACTTCCTCCTCCTGGCAGCCACCATCGGCCCGCGCTGCTGCGTCTCCGCCCTGCGGACCGTCACCGGACTCGACGACCCCACCCTGTTCAGCCGCCTCCGGGCGGCGACCGAGGCGCACTTCCTCGTCCCCGACGACTCCTCGCCGCACGACTACGCGTTCCGCCACGCGATCACCGTCGACGCCGTGCTCGCCGGCATCCCCGCCGCGCAGCGCGCCGCACTCGCCCGCCGGGCCGCCGACGCGCTGCGCGAGGACGGGCCGCCGACCCCCGACCGCTGCCAGCTGGTCGCCGACCTGCTCGTCACCGCGGACGACCGCCCGGGTGCGGCGCTGCTGCTCGCCGAGGCCGGCCGGCTGACGATGGCCGACGGCGCCTCGGCGTCGGCGGTGCTGCTGCTGGAACGGGCCGAGTCGCTGGCCGGCCCGGCGCACCGGGCGGAGATCACCGAGTCGCTGGCGCACGCGCTCGCCGAGGACGGCCGGTTGGACCGGGCGTTCGCGCTGGCCGGCACGCTGCCGACGCTCGGTTCGACGACGCTGGCCGCCGACCGCATGGTCGCCCTGCACACGCGGCTGGCCTGGGCCGCCGTCGTGGCCGAGCGGAGCGCGGAGACGGTCGCCCAGGTGGCCGCGGCCCGGGCCCGGCTGCACAACGGCGGCGCACCGGAGCAGGCCGCCGCGCTGGCGGTCGTCGAGGCGCACCTGGCACTGCTGCCCGGCGAGGAGGAGCGGCTGCCGGACGCCGAGCGGCTCGCCGAGGAGGCGGCGGACATGGCCGAGCGGGCCGGGCTGCCGGTCCTGGCCTGCCAGGCCTGGCAGGTGCTCGCGATGCTCTCCCGCACGCACGGCTTCGACGTCGCCGACGGGTGCCTGGAGCGGATGCTCGCCGTGGCGGAGACGCACGGGCTGCCGGGCTGGCGGTTCGAGGCGCTGATCCGGCTGGGCGGCAACGCGTTCATGCGCACCGGCGAGGCGCGGCGGCTGGAGCAGGCGAGGGCGGCGGCCGAGGACCTCGGCTCGATCGTGCTGAGCCAGCGCACCGAGGGGTTCCTGGCGATGCACGCCGTCCTCTCGGGCGACCCGGCGACGGCCGAGGAGATCATCGGGCGGTGCCTGGACGCGGCCGGCCGGATGCGCAACCACGCGACGCACCGCTACCTGCTGCTGACCTCCGCGACCCTGGCCGCCCACCAGGGGCGGCGGCGCACGATGGAGCACGTCCTGCGGGCGTTCCGGCAGGCGGGCGGCGAGGGTTCGCTGCTGACGCCGGTGATGCTCGGCCTGTGCCGGGCCATGTGCGCGCTGTTGGAGGAGGACCGCGCGACGGCCGACGCCGAGTTCGCGGCGGCGGCGGCCTGGGAGGCCGAGCACCCGAACGTCTACTTCCTCGCCGGGCGGTACGGCCTGCGCCCGCTGCTGGCGGTGCTGGCCGGCACGGCGGGCTGGGCCGAACACGCCGCCGTCGCCGCGTCGCCGGGCGCCGAACTCGCGTGGAACCGGCAGTTCCTGGACCTCGCCGAGGCGGTGCTGCTGGGCCGGGAGGGCCGGGCCGCCGAGGCCGCCGAGGCGGTCGCCCGGGTCCGGCGGGATCCCGGGCGCTTCCCCACCGGGCACCACCTGGGGCTGCGCCTGGTCGCCGAGGCCGCGCTCGCCGACGGCTGGGGCGACCCGGTGGCCTGGCTGCGGACCGCCGAGGAGTACTTCCACGCGCTCGACGTCCCGCCGGTGGCGGGCGCCTGCCGGGCGCTGCTCCGGCAGGCGGGGGTGAACGTCGCCCAGCGCCGCAGGGGCCGCGAGCTGATCCCGGCCGGGCTGCGCGCCCAGGGCGTCACGCCGCGCGAGTACGAGGTGCTGGCGCTGCTCGTCGACCGTCCCGGCAACCAGGACCTGGCCCGGCTGCTGTCGATCTCGCCGCGCACGGTCGAGAAGCACCTGGCCAGCCTGATCCAGAAGACCGGCCGCCCCGACCGGGCCGCACTCTGCCGGCTGGCCGCGGACCTGGCCGTGCACGGGTAGGGCACGCCCTGGGCCGTGTCGCGCGTACCGGGCCCGGTGGCGACGCGGCCCGGAGCCCGGTCACCGGGACAGTTCGTCGAGCAGGAAGTCCGCCGGGCAGCCGTGGTGCGCGCGGTGCAGCACGCGCAGCACGCCCACCGAGCCGGTCAGGTAGTCGCACGCGAAGCGGGGCACGGCCTCGCCGGGCTCGGACAGGAAGGTCCTGCGGACGACGTCGAGCCGACGCAGGGCGGTTTCCCGGTAGGCCCGGTCCCCGGTGATCTCGGCGGCGTCGAGCAGGGCGTCGGCGACACCGACCGTGCCGGAGCCGTGGCCGTGGCCGTGGCCGAAGCCCCGGCCGGGCACGTCCAGCGCGCGCAGCACGGCCCGCGCGTCGTCGAGGCCGCCGTAGCGCAGCAGTACCCTGGCGATGCCGGCGCCGCCCGCCTCGACGTACGGTCCCATGGCGCCCTCGTGCTCGAACACGGGCACGCCGTCGACGAGTCGGGCCTGCACCAGCTCCCACGCGAGGGCGGCGCGACCGAGCCCCAGATGGCTCTCGTCACCCGTGACCTGGTACAGCCTGAGCAGGAACATCGCCACGCCGGCCTGGCCGAAGGCAAGACCCGTGAGCGGACCGGCCACGGAGAACTCGTTGAACTCCGCTAACTCGCCGAACTCACCGAACGCGCTGAACTTGCCGAACTCGCCGATCCAGTAGGCGTGTTCGCCGTCGCGCCGCACGGTCTCGCGCAGTGCCCGCGCGCAGTCGAGGGCGGCGGCGAGGTCGCGTTCGTCGTGGCCCCGCACGTAGAAGCGCAGGTTCGTCATGCCGACGCCGGCGAGGCCGCAGTAGAAGGAGTGATCGCCCGACTCGGCGGCCCGCCGGTTGGCCAGGGCGAGCAACGTCCGTGCCTGGCCGCGGAATCCGAGCTCGTCGGAGGTCCAGGCGAGGCCGGCCAGGCCGTCCATGAGACCGGCGGGGTACGTCGCCGGGTCGACCGCGTCGAGCCGCTCGCGCAGCCACTCCTTCCAGCCGGGCCGCAGCGGGACGCCCGAGGCGTCCAGCGCCCACAGGACGCCGCTCGCACCGAAGCCGAGGCTCAGCGGGTTGGTGGTGCGGGCGAACGGGTCCGTGGGGAACAGCGTGCTGCACGCGGGGTCGGCGGCGGCCGCGACGGAGGCCGCGATCCCGGCCACCGCCGTCCCGAACTCGTCCGGTTCGTCGCGCATGTCTTCCTCTGCGGTTCGTGCGGACGACCGCCCTCGATGGCCGGGAGGACGGCGCGATCCGTGCGGGGACGCTGCCCGCTGCCCCCGCACGGATCCGCCGGAGCAGCATCGGGTGGAGCTGCTGCTGCTTCGCGCCGGACTTCCCTCCGGCACACACAGAGCCAACACCGTCCGCCGCCCGCCCGCATGAGGGATCGGACCCCAGAATTCCGCCCGCCCCACCCACGTATCCGGCGTCCGCCGGGCGCGTCCCACGAATCAGCCGGACGCGACCCGCGAATCAGCCGCGCGCTGCCGCTCGGCCGACCACCGGGAGCACGTTCAGTTCCTCCTCCGTCAGCACCAGTTCGGCCGCTGCCGCCGAGTCCCGGATCGTCTCCGGCCGGCTCGCGCCCGGGATCGGCAGCATCACCGGCGACACGGCCAGCAGCCAGGCGAGCGCCACGCGCTGCGGGCTCACCCCGCGCCCGGCCGCGACCTCGGCGAACGCGCCGCTCCCGACCGCGTCCGCCCGTCCGATGCCGCCGAGCGGGCTCCAGGGCAGGAACGCGAGGCCGAGTTCGGTGCACAGCTCCAGCACCGGCCGGTGCTGCAGGAACGCCGGCGAGAAACGGTTCTGGACGGACACCAGGGCGTCACCGAGGATCCCGCGCGCCTGCCGCACCTGCTCCACCGAGACGTTGGAGATGCCGGCCGCCCGGATCTTGCCCTCGTCGTACAGCTCGCGCACCGCGCCGAGCGAGTCCTCGTACGGGACCCGCGGGTCCGGGTAGTGCTGCTGGTACAGGCCGATCGCCTCGACGCCGAGACGGCGCAGCGAGCCCTCGCAGGCCCGCTTGAGGTGGGCCGGATCGCCGTCGATGGTCCAGGAGCCGTCGCCGGGCCGGCCGCGGCCGCCCTTGGTGGCGACCAGCACGCCGTCGGCGCCGGGGCCGTACGCGGCGAGGGCGCGGGCGACGAGGCGTTCGTTGTGGCCGTACTCGTCGGCGTGCCAGTGGTAGGAGTCGGCGGTGTCGATCAGCGTGATGCCGGCGTCGAGTGCGGCGTGGACGGTCGCGACCGCCCGTTCCTCGTCGGGGCGGCCCTCGACGGAGAGCGGCATGGCGCCGAGGCCGATCGCGCTGACGTCCAGGGATCCGAGGCGGCGGGTGGCGGTCATGCGGCGGCTCCTCGTCGAAGCGTCTCGGCGACGAGCTCGGGCAGCCAGTCGCGGGTGTGGGAGAAGGTGTAACCGAGCTGTTCGGCATGGGAGTTGTCCATGCCGTAATAGCGGTCGAAGGAGAACGGCGAGGCCTCGTCGCCGGGCGCGGGTGCGGCCGTCCGGTACGAACTCCCCTGAGCGATCAGGTCGCAGAGGTCCGTGGCCGTCAACTCGCCGTGCGAGCAGGCGTTGACGGCGCCGGTGAACCCCGCACCGGCCGCCCAGTGCAGGACGTCGGCCATCTCGGCCTCGTGCGCGTACGAGGACGGCAGGTTCGCCGGGTGGACGGCCACCGGAAGCCCGGCCTCGATCCGTTCGCGGTAGTGCGCGAGGCGCCCGGTGAAGTCGTCGGCGCCCAGCACGTGCCCGGCCCGGACGGCGACGAACGGGAACGCGTCGCCGCGGGCCAGCACCGCCTCCGCCTGCCGCTTGCCCTCGCCGTACGACCGATCCCTGAACTGCCGGTCGATCCACGGCAGTTCCAGCCGCACCGGCCACCGGGCCGGATCGACGACGTCCTCGCCGAGCGGCACACCGGCCGGCCGGTCCTCCCCCGTGTCGTACACCTCGATGGTGGACGTCATGACGTACCGCCCGACCCGCCCGGCGAACGTCCGCACGGCTCCCTCGGCGTGCAGCGGCGTGTAGCAGACCTGGTCGACCACGACGTCGAACTCCCGGCCCGCGAGCACCGCGCCCAGCGCCGCGGCGTCCTCCCGGTCCGCCACCAGCCGCTCCACCCCGGGCGGCGGGGGCACCGACCCCCGGTTCAGCACGCTCACCCGCGCTCCGGAGTCCCGCAGCCGGGTGACCAGCCGCCGCCCGAAGTAGCGGTTCCCCCCAATGACCAGCACGTTTTCCATGCCCACAAGTGTTACCGTGCGGCGTCATCTGATGAAGGGGAGATCATGGGAGTTCAGGCGCTTCGACCGAAAGACCGACGGCAGACGGGCCCGGCCGCCGACGATTCCTCAGGACGGTCCGCCGCGCGCCCCGAGAGCGCCCTGGACGCCGTCGACCTGCACCTCCTGGAGCTCCTCCAGACCGAGGGCCGCATCACGCTCAGTGAGCTCGGCCGCCGCGTCAGCCTCAGCCCCGCCGCCGTCGGCGAACGCGTCCGCCGCCTCGAAGCCGACGGCACCGTCACCGGCTACGCCGCCCAGGTCTCCCCCGCCCGCCTCGGCTACGGCATCCAGGCCTTCGTCCGCGTCTCCCCGCACGCGCGCGTGACCGTCAAGTACCTCCGCAGCCAGGAACTCGTCCACCGCCCCGAGGTCCTGGAGGTCCACCACGTCATCGGCGAGGACTGCTGGATCTTCAAGATCGCCGCCCGCGACACGACCCACCTGGAAGAACTCATCGAACTCATCTCCATCCTCGGCCGCACCACGACGTCCGTGATCCTCTCCTCCCCCGTCACCCGGAACGCCGTCCTCCCGCCGCCGTCCCTGTAGCCCCCGTTATCAGCCCCGGCAACCGGCGGCCGACCCCGGGGCTCCGCAGCGCACGTCGTCCGAGCGGCCCAACCCGATGAGCGCCGGACCGTCCGCCCGGCGGACCCTTGCCTGAGATGGCCCCGGCCACCCAGCCGGGGCCGAGTCGACGGATCGGAGGGCGAACGATGCCCAACATCCCGCCCCAGGACCATGCCGTCCCGCACGTCTCGACCGTCCCCGCGAACCTCAACGAGCACGTCGAGCTGTTCGTCCGCGAGTACGACGGGACCAAGCCGCACCACGACCCCGAGCCCGTCCTGATGCTGCACGGCCGCAGCGTCCCGGCCCTCGCCGGCTTCGACCTCCAGCACGACGGGTACAGCTGGGCCCAGGACCTGGCCCAGGCAGGCTACGACGTGTTCGTGATGGACCTCCAAGGCTCCGGCCGGTCACCGCGGCCGGAGATGGACAACCCGTGCAACGCCAACCCCGCACAGCAGAAGGCCGACCTGGTCCCCAACCCGCTGGCCGCGCCGTGCCCCCCGGCCTACCCGAAGCAGTTGGGCAACTCGCAGAGCGAGTGGGACGAGCTGAACACGGTCGTCGAGTTCGTCAGGAAGCTGCGGAGCGTGCCACAGGTCGCGTTCGTCGGCTGGTCCGCGGCCGCCTTCGTGATGGGACCGTACGTCCTGCAGCATCCCGGCAAGGTGAGCAGCCTGATGTTCCTGGCGCCGATCTACCCGCCCCGCGGCAACGCGAGCAAGCCGGGCACCCGGTTCGGCGCACCGCATCCGCTGCCCCTGACCACCCCGGCCGCCCAGTTCGGCTTCCCGATGAACCTCCTCACGAAGGCCGACCTGACGCACGTGTGGGACCCCGAGCTGAAGTGCGCGGGCCAGCGGGAGAGCGGCATGGTCGACGTGGTGTGGGCGGCCATCATGGACAACGACGCCGTCGGCAAGACCTGGGGCCCGCTGAACTCCGGCGTGCCGGAGGGCGTCTGCCGGTTCCGCAACTCCTTCTGGTGGGGCTGGAACGACGCGACGGTGCCGCTCGACAACACCCTCGGCACGGTGGTGCCCGTCCTCCTCGTCTACGGAGAGGACGACACCCAGGCGATCCACCCGACGCCGGACGACAAGACCAACTTCTCGGTCCCCGCCCTCTATGCGGCCATCCCCGGGACCGACAAGCTGATGATCAGAGTGGCCTGCGCCGGCCACCAGATGGTCTGGGAGAACCGCGCCAAGGACCTGCACCACATGGCCCGCGAATGGCTCAAGCACACCGCCGTCGACGGGCTCAAGAGCGGCAGCTACGCCCTGGACACGAACGGCAACTACACCCCGTACCCCTGACCACCAACCCCCGCCCCGAGACCCCTGCCGATCACCGGCGGGGGCCTCGGTGTTCTCGCATCGGCGTTCTCGCAGAGGAAGCTCACGGCCCGAAGGAGGACCCCGTGCCGTCCCACGACGCCTCGGGGCCCAGCGGGGAGACCTCGTCCGGAGTCAGGCCGGTCGCGGCCAGGAAGGCGGCCGCGACGTGCTCCCGCGGCGCCTCCTCCAGGTCCAGGACGACACCGCACTCCGCCGCCCACGCCACCGCCACCCGCTCGCCGGAGGCCAGCCGCAGGACGAGGACGTCGAGTTCGGCGCCCCCTTCCGTGACCGTCTGCGCGATGCCCAGACGCGCCTGCCCGGCCGGTTCGTCGAGGTGGAGGCGCAGCAGTGGGCGCGCCACACGGAAGGACGGCCACCATTCGTCGGTGTCGAGCGTGCGGAACGGCCGCTGCGGCCAGGGGCGCATGCGGTCCAGCACGTCCCGCAGCAGGGCCAGGAACTCCCGGACGTCCTGCTCGCCGTGCGGCTGCGGGATCGCTCCGGCGATCGGGCTCCCGCCCGCCAGCGCGTCCCCCAACTGCTCGTACCGGACGGCGACTTCCTCGTCACCGAGCTGCCGGCCACGGACGATCATGCCGGCGACCCGCTCCGCCGCGGCCCGGTCGAGCGCACCGAACTGCGCGGCGTACAGCACGCCGTTGGTGAATCCGCGCCACGTCTCCATCGTCATCCGCCCCCTGTCCTCGGAATCCGATGCTTCCACACTGCCACAGACGGTCGACACTGTTGAGATTTCAACTAGTTTCCGGCTAGGGTGGTCCCCGCCGGCACCCGCCGGCCCCCGCCGGCACCGCAACACCCCACAGGAGGAACCCATGGCACACCTCGTCACCGACAACCCCGGGAAGTCCCGTTTCGAGATCCACGAGGACGGCGAACTCGCGGGCTTCGCCGAGTACCACCGCTCCGGCGACGAGATCGCCTTCATCCACACCGAGATCGACCCCCGCTTCGAGGGCCGCGGCCTGGCCGGCGGGCTGGCGCGCGCCGCACTGGACACGGCCCGCGAGCAGGCGCTCTCCGTCCTGCCGTACTGCCCGTTCATCCGCGGCTGGATCACCAAGCACCCCGAGTACACCGACCTCGTCCCGGAATCCCACCGCGCCCGCTTCGGCCTCTGAGCCGCGCCGCGCCGCGTCACCCCGGGAGTGGAGGAGCGCGGCGGACCGACTTTTCATTCTCGCGCGGTCGGCCGCCATTCATTCGACGGAACAGTGGAATTGACGCTTCGGCAGTTGGAGAACTGCTAGGGTCCCGAGCCGTGGAAGATCATCTGCGCATCGGCATTGCGTCCTTCGGGGTCCGCGAGTTCCAGGCCATCCATTCCGTGTGCCGACAGGAGGGGCACGATCCACTGGTTCACGTGTATTCGCGCTCGATGCGGCCCGGAAGGCCCACGGACGACCACGCGGCCGCAGCGGTCGGTTCCCTCCTCGGTGCGATCCCCGCCGGCGTCGACCTCCTCGTGCCGGGCAGCCCCGAGGGATTGGCGCGCGCCCTCGCCGGTTACGCCCTGGACCTCCTCGTCGTCTACGGCTTCAACTGGAAGCTGCCGCCGTCGGTCCTGGCCACGCCCCGCCTCGGCGTCATCAACGTCCACTGCTCGCTGCTGCCCGTCTACCGGGGGCCCGCGCCCGTGCTGTGGGCGATCCGCAACGGGGACCACCACCTCGGCGTGACGGTCCACCGCATGGACGAGGACTTCGACACCGGCCCGGTGCTCGCCCAGCAGGACGGAATCCCGATCCCCGACGACGTCACGCCGGACATCCTCTGGCCACGGCTCCAGCCGGTCATTCGGCGACTGCTCGCCGAATCGATCGGCCGCATTTCGAACGGAGTTCCCGGAATTCCGCAGGACCACTCCCGCGCGAGCCGCGCAGGGCTGATGGAAGCGGAGTTCTCCGTCGTCGATCGCACGCGCACCGCACGCGAGATCCACAATCAGGTCCGCACCTTCCGTTTCATGGGGGCGGGCCTCGGCCCGACGGTCGACATCGACGGGCGCGCCCTCCGGGTGCTCCGGACCGCGCTGACCCCGGCCGACGGCATCCGCCTCGACTGCGCCGACGGCCCGCTCTGGATCACGGAGTCGGCCCCCGGCTGATCCCGTCCCCACCGGTCCCTTGCCGGCCGATGTCGTCCCCGCCGGTCCCTTCGCGGCCGATCCGCTCCCGTCGCTCGGCCGCCCGCGGATCGTCGAAGCCCGCGAGGAGGGCCAGCGCCTCGGTCCGGTGGCGGCGGGCCTCCTCCTCGCGGCCTGCCTCCCCGAGGGCTCGCGCGAGGTTGTCCAGCGCACCCGAAAGCTGCCACTGGTCCGCGCACTCCCGGTGGATCCGCGCGGCGGCCTCGTGGAGACGAATGGCGTCGTCCGTCCGCCCGAGGTCGCGGCAGGCCTCCCCGGCCCCGTCGAGCGCCGTTGCCTCCCGGCTGCGGTCGCCCAGCCGCCGCTGGACGTCGACCGCCCGCTCGCACGCCCGCAGGGCCTCCCCGGGCCGCCCCGCCGCGCGTTCCACGTGGGCGAGCCCGACGAGCCAGTGCGCCTCCCACAGGTCGTTGCCCTCCTGGGCGGCGATCGCCAACGCGGCCTCGGCCGCGGCACGGGCCCCCGCGAGCGACCCCAGCCCGCGCCGGGCCCAGCCGAGGAAGTGCAGCGCGTTGCCCTCACCGCTCCGGTCGCCGAGCTCGCGGAACACCGCGAGCGCCCGCTCCAGCGCCTCGGCCGCCGGGCGGAAGTCGCCGAGTTCGCAGCGGGTCTCGGCGAGGTTCGACAGCAGCAGCGCGGCCCAGCGCCGTTCACCCAGGTCGGCGAAGATCGCCGCGCCGGCCTCGAAGCACGACCGGGCCTCGTCCAGCCGCCGCCGGCGCAGACCGAGCAGGCCGAGGGCGTTGACCGACACCGCCTCGCCGAACCGGTCACCGGTGCGGCGGCGGATCTCCAGGGCGGCGCGGTGGCACTCCTCGGCCTCGTCGAGCCGACGCGACTGGAAGTACGCCTTCCCCAGGTTCTCGTACGCCTCGGCCTCACCCGCGCGGCTCCCGTCCCGGGCGGCCGAGCCGATGCCGATCCCGGCCGTCGTCACCCAGTCCTCGAAGGCGTTCTGGTGCATGAACACGGCCCGCAGGACGACCGCCAGGCGCCAGGCGAGGTCGTGGCAGCCGGTCTCCGCGGCGGCCCGCACCGCGGCGACCAGGTTGCCGACCTCGGCGCGGTACCAGCGGAGCGCCGACGGGTGGTCGTCGAAGGCCAGCGGGACGACGTCCGCCGGAACCGGCAGGTCCAGCGCGTAGCGGTCGAACCGCGCCAGCGCCGACTGCGCGTTGTCCGCGGTGTGCAGGTACCAGGACAGGACGCGCCGCCGGACGTCACGGCGGGCTTCCGCCGACTCCGTCTCCTGGACCTGCGTGACCGCGTACGCCCGCAGGAGGTCGTGGAGCCGGTAACGGCCCGGGGCGCACTCCTCGACCAGGTGGGCACCGGTCAGGACGTCGAGCCGGCGGCGCGCCTCGGCGAGCGTGCTCCCGGCCAGCGCGGCGGCGGCCGGCAGGCCGAACTCGTCCCCCGGGTGCAGGCCGAGCAGCCGGAACTGCCGGGCGGCGGCCTCGGGCAGGGCCCGGTAGGACCAGGCGAACACGTGGTGCATCGCGTCCGTCTCCTCTTCGGTCTCCGCCGTCAGGACCTCCCACAGCGCGGACCGGTCCTTGAGTTCGGCGATCAGCTCGCACAGGAGCATCAGCGGCCGGCCCGCCGCGCGTTCGGCGGCGATCCGCAGCGCGAGCGGCAGGCCCGCGCAGAGCCGGGCCAGTTCGGCCAGTTCGTCCGGCCGGTCGGCCGTCCGGGACGCGGCCGTCACCGCGCGGAGCAGCAGGACGGCCTCGGCGTCCGGGAAACGCGCCAGGTCGAGCCGGTCCGCACCCTCCCGGGCCACCAGGCCGGGCAGACTGTTCCGGCTGGTGACCAGGGTCAGCGAGCCCGCCGCGCCGGGCAGCAGCGGCCGGACCTGCGCGGCCGTCGCGGCGTTGTCGAGCAGGACGAGGAGCCGGCGGTCGGCGGTCATCGAGCGGTACAGCGAGGCCCGGTCCTCCACGCCGACCGGGACGGCCGCGGCGGGGAGCCCCAGGTCCCGGAGGAAACGGTCCAGGACCTGGCCCGGGGAGACCGGCGCGTTCGCGTCGTGGCCCCGGAGGTTGACGTACAGGGCTCCGGCCGGGAAGCGGTCACGGACCCGGTGCGCCCAGTGCAGGGCGAGGGAGGTCTTGCCGACCCCGGCCGTGCCGGTGACCACCACGACGGCCGACGGCACGAAGACCTCGCCCCCGCCGTCGGCCATCCGGTCCAGGCTTCCCAACTCGCCGCTTCGGTTGATGAAACGGCCGCCCGCATAAGGGAGTTGGTTGGGCCTCACACTGAACGGGCGCTGCTCCACCGGCTGGTGGAAGTGGATTCCGCCGTGAACGTCGTGCGCCTGGACGACGTCCCTCGCGGCCGCGGATCCGGCGATCCGGTTCGACTGCCAATCGCCTTTCGCCGAAGGCTCGTTCGGCGCAGGCTCGTTCGGCGCAGGGCCGCTCGGCGACGGCCCGTCCGGCGCGCGGCCGCTCCGGTCGGATCTGCTCATCGAGCGGTCAGCACCGCTGCCCGGTGGGCGGCGAGAGGACGGCCACCTCCCGGGCGAAGAAGGCTTCCAGCGGCTCGCCGTCCGCGTAGAGGTCGGCGATGAAGCGCCGGCAGCGCAGGATCAGGTCGCGATCGGCGAACCTCCGGACGGATTCGAGGACGCCGTCCTCGTCGTAGACCGCCTCGTACATGACTTCGGAGCCGAGCGTGTAGATCTCCGGGAGGAGGCCGCCCGTCTCGAAGCGCGCCACCCGCTCCGGGCCCACGACGCGGATCGGCCCGCCGCTCTGGTCACGGACGCGGAGGGCGTGGAGCTCCCACTGGAGGTAGGCGCTGATCGGCTCCTCCACGATCCGCACCCGGCACGCCGAGAATCCGCGTTCGGCGATCCTCCGGTGGTAGCCCTCCATGTCGGACCGGCCGGCTTCCAGAATTCCCGTGGAATTCTCCCAGTCACCGGCGGCGAAGGCCTCCCAGCTGTCGTATCCGGGCTCCTTGAAGGTTTGTCGGCGCTCCAGTTTCCAGAATCCCAGGGCGTTGATCCGCCAGAAGATTTCCTCGAATTCCGCGTAATAGTCCCGGAGCTCCATGCGCTCCCAGTCGGCCCCGGCCAGGAGTTCATGCATCCGGGATGTCCGCCTTCGCCGCGACGATCGTCGCACGCGGGATGACGACGAGCTGCTCACCAGGGTCGATGCTCACGCCTTCGGGAAGTCTGTCCTGGTAGGAGGCGGTGAGGTCACGTCCGATGACTGCGACGTCCCCGTTGTCCAGCTCCCAGATGTCCGGGCAGCTGGCATTGCCGGAGGTCTGGCCGAGCTCGTGCGAGGACTTGCCCAGGCGGCGGGCGAAGGATGCCGCGGGGTCTGGTTCCCAGGTGACAGCCATGCATTCCCCGTCAGTACGAGAAGAATCGGGGTGACAAAATTTAGCGCAGCCACGGGCGACGGTCAAGGGAGTTTGTCGGAAGAGTCGGTCCGCGACTCCTGTTCTCATGAGCTTAACGGAATTCGGAAATCCACAAACGCGCGTCGCGCCCGCTGCGCCGCCGTTGAGTGAACGTTTCATCTGCGCCGGCCCCAGCGGATCGCCCAGGCCGGCCGCCGGGCAAGGTGGGGCGAGCCGAGGCGAGGTGGGCGAGGCGCGGGGCGCGGGTGACGGTGAGTTCGACGAACCGGATGGCCGTTCATCAGCCGGTCCCGACACCTCGGTTGTCGGCGGGTCACCCACCCGGGCCCGTACGACGCGCGACTCCTCGGGACGGGTGCCAGAGTCGTCGGTAGCGCGCTCACCACTTCAGGGCCGACGCCCCGGCCCCCAACGTCCGGCCGTCATCCTCGGGCGGTCCCGTCGACGGCCGCGACCTGTCGCAGAACGGTGGATCCTCGGTGAAACCCTTGAAGTTGGCCGCTGCCGCCATGGCCGGCGCGGCCGTGTGCGCCCTCGTGTCCCCGACGGCCGTGGCGGCGCCGCACCGGAGCGCCGCGGTCCAGCCCTGGCCCTGGCCCTGGCCCTCGCCGGGGACCGGTTCGTGGCCCTTCCCCGGCGGCTGGCCGACGCTCCCCTCGGTGCCGACGCTCCCCTCGGCGCCCCTCCCGTCGGCGCCGACGCCCGCCGACCCCTCACCCCGGCCGCCGACCACCCCCGCGCGGCCCGCGCCCGCAGGGCCCGCCGGGCCGTGGGACCTCAAGTTCGCCGACGAGTTCGACGGCACGTCGGTGGACCGGACGAAGTGGTCGTTCCAGTCCGCGGCGGAGGCGGACTGGTCCGCCGCCCCGCTCGGGACGGGCAACCCGGACAACCAGCAGCTCGAATTCGACCAGCCGGCGAACTGCACCGTCTCCGGCGGCACGCTGGACATCACCGCGAAGCCGGATGACATCACCAGCGCCGGCGGCAGGCACTACGCCTGGTCGAGCTGCATGCTCAACTCGTCGCCGTCCTACGCCTTCCGCTACGGCTACACCGAGATCCGCGCCAAACTCCCGGCCCCCAAGGGCTTCTGGTCGGCCCTGTGGACGTGGGCGGCGCCCGGGGTCTCCATCCCCGCCAACGGTGAGACCGACGCCTTCGAGTTCTACTCGGACGACCACTCCCGGCTCCACCTCACCCAGCACAACCCGGGCGGAGCCCCCCAGGACCTCCTGCCCGGCTTCCCGTGGCCCGGGATCACCCGCCCCGGCCCGAACGTCCCCGGCCGGAACGTCCCCGGATCGAACGCCGTCGGCACCGTGCACCGGCCCGGGTTCGATCCGGCCGCGGACTTCCACACCTACGGCGTCGACATCGAACCGTCGGGAACGGACTGGTGGATCGACGGCCGGATGGTCTTCCACAGCAGCCGGACGTCGAACGGCCCGGTGAACGTCCTCCTCGACAACTTCGTCTACTCCAAGATCCCGCCGGCGCCGGGCAGCCGGGGCCACCTGATCGTCGACTACGTGCGGGCCTGGCAGCGACCGGCGGCCTTCCCCGGACACTGACGGACCGAACCCTCCGCAGGGACCGCGCGCAGGCGGGAAGGGCGAGCGCCCGGGCGTCGCACCTCGGCCATGCCGGGAGTCCGCGCAGAGCCATCCGGGTGGAGCCGCGCCCGGTGGCGGGTGGCGGCATGCGGCAGGGCTCCGGCACGCGGTAGGTACGTCGGTGCACTCGCACCACACCTTCGGAGGACCCACCACCATGCGCAAGCTCAGCACGCTGGCCGCCGTGATCACCGCGATGATCGGCCTCGCCGCCCCCGGCACCGCGGCCACGGCCGCCACCACGCCGGCCGCCCCCTCCGACGCGGTGAGCGTCACCGGCGGCACCCTCGCCGACGACGGCACCGTCACGCTGACCGGCGGCTACCGCTGCGCCGACCACCCGGGCAAGGTCGTCCTGATCGGCAGCAACGTCATCCAGGACGGCCACCCCGAGTCGATCGGCGGGTTCAGGGCGCAGTGCGACGGCACCGAACGCACCTGGACCAACACCGGCCGACCGATGACCGACGGCCGCCGCCCCGGCCCGCTCCTGCGCACCGGCCCGGTCACCGTGAAGGCGACCATGCTCACGATGGGCCCGAACGGCATGCCGCTCCCCCAGACCGTGGCCACCGCCGAGACCCCGATCGAGCTGCTGGCCGAGTGACCCGTGCCCGCAGGCCCCCGCACGCCGGTGCTGCACCGGCGTGCGGGGGCGGCGCGGGAGGGCGGCGCGCTTCGGAAGCCGTCGGACCACGACGTGCCGCCCAAAAAACCACCGGGGCCCGAAGCCGGCCGTCGGTCAGTAGGTGAGCCGGGCCAGGAGCAGGTCCGTCAGCTCGGCCACGACCTCGTCGAACTCGGCGGCGACGTAGCCCGCCGCCCAGTCGTGCAGGAGCGCGTTGACCGCGCCGATGAACGCCGCGGTCGTCAACGTCCAGTCCCGGCCGGCCACTTCGCCGCGACCGGCGGCCTGGTCCGCCTCGGCCGCGAGCAGTGCGGCCCAGCGCGCGCGGCGGTCGGCGCGGAGCCGCTCCAGCGTCGGGTTGACGCCGACGATCTGGACGTAGGCGATCTGCGCCCAGCGGGCGTCGCCCGCCGTCACCCGCGCGTAGGCACCGAGGCCGGCCCGGACCCGGGCGGCCAGTGCCGCCGCCGGGTCGAGTGCGCCCAGCGCCGCCAGCACCTCCGCCTCCGCCCGGTCGTTCACCGAGGCGTAGAGACGCGTGAGCACGTCCTCCAACGTCCGGAAGTGCTCGTAGAACTGACGTGTCGACAGTCCAGCCGCACCGCAGAGAGCCGCCACGGTGGTCCCCCGGTAGCCGGGCTCGCCACCCATCAACTCCAGTGCGGCGTCGAGCAGTCGGCGCTCCCGCTCCTCGCGGCGCTCGTCGACGCTCCGGCCCCGGTAGCGACTTCCGGCTCTCATGCACCAAGTATCGCGGCCGCGTGGATCTTTGAAAACAGCCGTTGTCAGATCCCTTGTCGTGTACCTGAGTTACTCCTACTCTCCGGTAGGGCCACATGTGAAGCGCATCGTTTTCACATCGAGTCGCACCCCCTCACCCCCAAGGGAGTTCCCCCATGCGCAACCGACTCAGGAGCACCGTCGCCGCGCTCGTCTGCGCGCTGACCGTCGCCGTCGCCGCCCCCACCGCCTCGGCCGCCCCCACCGCTCCCTCCGCCTCCACCTCCTCCATCCCCGACTCCGGCTGGAACGACTGGTCCTGCCGCCCGAGCGCCGCGCACCCCGAGCCCGTCGTGCTGGTCCACGGCATGGGCGGCAACGGGGTGGACAACTTCCTCACCCTCGCCCCGGCCCTCGTCGCCCACGGCTACTGCGCGTACTCCGAGACGTACGGGCAGACCGTCCTCGGGCCCCTCGCGGGCGGCCTGGCCCCGATGGCCGGCAGCGCGGCGGAGCTGGGCGCCTTCGTCGACCGGGTCCGCGCCGCCACCGGTGCCGCGAAGGTCGACATCGTCGGCCACTCCGAGGGCACCACCGTCCCCGCCTACTACATGAAGGTCCTCGGCGGCGCCGCGAAGGTCGACCGTTTCGTCGGCTTCGGCTCGAACTTCCAGGGCACCACCCTCGACGGCCTGGGCGCCCTCGCCTCCGCCATCCACCTCCAGGCGATCCTCGACGGCATCGGCTGCGGCGCCTGCGCGGACTTCCTGCCCGGCTCCGCCTTCCTGACGAAGCTCGACGACGGGCCGGTGGCCGTGCCCGGCCCCGTCTACACCAGCATCGTCTCCCGCTACGACCAGGTCGTCACCCCGTACACGAGCGGCCTGCTCGACGGGCCGAACACCACGAACATCGTCCTCCAGGACGTCTGCGGACCGGACTTCACCGGGCACGTCGGCCAGGCCGTCGACCCCAACGTGACCCAACTGGTCCTGAACGGGCTCGATCCCGCGCACGCCGCACCGTTCGTCTGCCTCCCCTTCTTCGACTTCGGCGTCTGAGACCAACGCGGCCACGCGGTCGGCCCGTGACGGCTCTGGACCAGGGGCGGGCCCGGTGCGAGCATGACGTGTAGCCGTCAGGTGGCACCCAGTCACCTCACAGACTCCCGTCAGGGGGGATCATGCGCATCGGCGCCCGCGTGCGCGCGGCATCCACCGCCCTCGCCGTCATCACCACCAGCCTCACCTTCGCCGTCGTCGGCACCGGCACGGCACACGCCGGCTCCACGTCCTGTGCCGCCGTCCTCGGCGGCGGCCAGTACATCCGGGCCGGTGGGCGGACGATCGGCAACCTCTACCTGGCCTGGAACTACTGCGATCCCACCAACAAGGTCGCGTACACCGAGGTCAACATCTGGAACACCAACTTCGTCAACGGCAACTGGCACAACGGCCTGATCGACGTGAAGTCCAGCTCGGACCACGCGTCGAACGCCGGCTCGCCCCAGCCCAACGCCGGCAGCTGGTGGTGGGACTCCGGGTTCATCAAGGTGGCCCCGAACGTGCACAACGACCGCCGCTACCACGGCAGCATGAACTTCAGCGCCGGCGGTCACCAGTGCTGGGGGGACACCCCGACGTGGGACTTCTCCGGCGCCGGGGTCGTCGCGGCCGGCTCGGTGCACTGCACCTGACTCCCGGGGCGGGTCCCGTTGCCCACGGGACCCGCCGTGGCCCACGGGTCCCGCCGTGGCCCACGGGTCCCGCCGTGGCCCACGGGTCCCGCCGTCGCCGACGGGACCCGCCCCGGTCACACCGCCAGGCGGCGGACGGCGAGTTCGGCGTAGAGCGCGCTGCCGTCGGCGAGCACCTCGTCGTCGAACTCCGCGTACGGCGAGTGGTTGGGGGCCCGGTCCCCGGGGTCGCTCCCCTTCGGGGCCGCGCCGAGCATCACGAACGAGCCGGGGACGGCGTTCAGGACCCTGGAGAAGTCCTCCGAGGCGGTCAGCGGGTTCGCCATCGTCCGGAAGCGCTCCTCGCCGAACACCTCCCGGACGGTGTCCGCCAGGAAGTCCGTCTCGGCCGCGTCGGTCTCCGTCACCGGGTACTCGGGACGGAACTCGGCCTCCGCCCGCAGCCCGTGGGCGGCGGCGACGGACCCGACCAGCTCGACGGCCGCCTCCGCGACCCGGGACTGCGCCTCGGCGGAGAACGTCCGCACGGTCGCCTCGAAGCGGGCGGTCTCGGGGATCACGTTGCGCCGCGTACCGGCCCGGAAGAGCCCGACGGTGATCACCACCGGGTCGAACACGTCGAAGCGGCGGGTCACCATGGTCTGCAGGGCCGTGACCATCTCGCAGGCCGCCGGAACGGGGTCCTTCGCCCGGTGCGGCGCCGAGCCGTGTCCGCCCGCGCCGTGGACGGTGACGTGCAGCGAGGCCGAGGCGGCCATCATCGGGCCGCGCCGGGCGGTGAACTCCCCGTGCGGCATCGTCGCCACCACGTGCACGCCGTAGGCGGCGGCAGGGCGTCGGCCGGCCGCGTCCAGCACGCCCTCGGCGAGCATGGCCCCGGCGCCGTCCCACCCCTCCTCCCCCGGCTGGAACATGAAGACCACGTCGCCCTGGAGGCGCTCGCGCCGCGCGGCCAGCAGGTGCGCGGCACCGGCCAGCATCGCCGTGTGCAGGTCGTGTCCGCAGGCGTGCATGGCGCCGTTCCCGGCGGCGAACGGCACCGGGGCCTTCTCGGCGACCGGCAGGGCGTCCATGTCGCCGCGCAGCAGCACCGTCGGCCCCGGGCGGGCGCCGCGCAGCACCGCCGTGACCGAAGTCAGCGCGCCGCCGAGGCCGATCTCCAGCGGCAGCCCGTCGAGCGCCGCCAGCACGCGCTCCTGGGTGCGCGGCAGGTCGAGGCCCACCTCGGGGAGGCGGTGCAGGTCGTGGCGGAGCCGGACCAGGTCCGGGGCCAGTGCGAGCGCGTCGTCGTACAGGGAGTCGTGCGGGGCCACGGGTACCTCCGAAGCGAGTCCGAGTCCGGGTCGTGCGGCGGGGAGCATACCCACCGCACGCCCGGCCGACGACCCGTCGGCGGAAGAAGACCGGATCCTCGAAGCTCTTCGCCGCGCGCCGATGAGTTCCGGCGCCGCGACCGGTCCAACCTGACGGGACGACCGACACCGAGCTCGTAGGGAGCACCTCATGAGGAAGATCACCGCCGGCCTGTTCATCGCCGCCGACGGCGTCGTGGAAGCGCCGGACCAGTGGCACTTCCCGTACTACAACGAGGAGCTGGGCGCGGCCGTCAACGCCCAGCTCGGCTCGGCGGACACCCTCCTGTTCGGCCGCGCCACCTACGAGAACTTCGCCGGGGCGTGGCCCTCCCGGGAGAACGGCCCGGTCGACGCGGGCGACGTCGCGGCGGCGGTCGCCGAGGTGTCCCAGCTGTCCCGGATGGCCAAGGCGCTCGGCGACGCCCGCAAGCTCGTGGTGTCGCACTCCCCGCTGACGTTCACCTGGCGCAACTCCGAGCAGCTGCGGGGCGACCTCGTCGAGGCCGTCACCGAGCTGAAGAGCGGGCCCGGCGGTGCCGTCGCGATGTCCGGCTCGGTCTCCGTCGTCCGCCAACTGCTGGCCGCCCGGCTCCTCGACGAGCTCCACCTGTTCGTCCACCCGATCGCGGTCGGCCACGGGCAGCGCCTGTTCGCCGACTCCGCCACGCCGCTCCCGCTCACGCTGCTGAGCTGCGAGGCCTTCCGGACGGGCGTCCTGCACGTCGTCTACGGCCCCGCCGAGGAGGCGTAGCCGCCGGTCCCGTCCGCTTCCCCGCACGCAGGAAGTCGGCCCTGTCGACTTCCTGCGCGGGGGCGTGAAGTGGTGGCATGAAGTGGTGGCGTCAAGGACCCGTCAGCAGCGCATCAGTGCTTCGTCAGGGCGGGTGAAGGCGCTTGCCCCGGGCCGTCCCCCGGGCTTTGATGATGGGCATGCACCGCTCGACACGCCACCACGACCGCCCGCCGCATAGTCGGCCGCGGATCGTCGCTGTCGCCGTCGCGGTCGCCACCACCGTCCGGTAACACCGAGCGCTACCCCGCTCGGCGCCGGCCGCGTGCGCACGGGCTTCTCGCCGCTTCGTCCGGCCCGGCCCCTGCGCCGATCCCCGCCGTCCGTCCCCCGGCCCGTCGGCTCCGAGGCCGGGGGACGGACGCGCGAAACATCCCTCGGACGCGCGAAGCATCTCTCCGCGCATCACCTCTTCCCGCTCATCACTTCTCTCCGCGCATCACTTCTCTCCGCGCCGACGGCACCGGGGAGGTGCGGCCACGCGCCGCGCCTCCTTCGCACCCCGTCGGCGCCCTCCACCCTGGATGGGTCATGTCCGTCTCTGTTCTGTCCGCCCGCACCGCCCTCGTCACCGGCGCGTCCTCCGGCATCGGCTGGGAGACCGCCCGGCTCCTCGCCGGCCTCGGCGCCACCGTCCTGGTGCACGCCCGGACCACCGCCGAGGCGGAGGCGGCCGTCGCCCGGCTGGTCGCCGACGGCGCCCGGCGGGACCAACTCGTCGAGCTGGCCGCCGACTTCACCAGCCTGTCGGAGGTGGCGGTGCTGGCCGGGACGGTCGTCAAGCACTACCCGGCACTGGACCTGCTGGTCAACAACGCCGCCGTGATGGCCCCCGAGCGCTGCACCCTCACCGACGACGGCAACGAGGTCTCGCTCCAGGTGAACTTCCTCGCCGGCCACCTCCTCGCCAAGCTCCTGCGCGCCCCGCTAACGGCGGCCGACGGCGCCCGCATCGTCAACGTCTCCTCCGCCCTGCACCGCACCGCGTCGATGAACTGGTCCGACCCGCACCGCGTCAAGAAGTACTCGCGCGTCGCCGCGTACGCGCAGTCGCAGCTCGCGCTCACCATGGACACCGCCGAGATGGCCCCGGACGGCTCCGGCATCACCGCCGTCAGCGTCAACCCGGGCCAGTGCGAGACCGCCCTGCTCCCCCTGTACGGACGCGTCGGCGCCCCGGCGGCCGAGGGCGCGGCGGCCGTCGTCCGGGTGTGCCTGCCGGACTTCCCGGTCGTCAACGGCGCCTACTACGAAGGCGGTTCGGTCGCGCCCACCGCCCAGGCGGCGCAGGAGGAGCGTTCGAAGAAGCGGCTCGCCAAGCTCGCCGACCAGCTGGTCGGCCAGGCGGCCTGAACCCCGCCGGCCCGAACCCCGCCCACCCGACGAACGGAAGCAGGTCCCCGATGTCCAAGCGCGCCCGCAAGAAGAAGGCCCGGCGGAAGAAGAAGGCCAACCACGGCCGCAAGCCCGCGTAGACCCATCCGGTGCCGCGTGCCACCGGCACCGGATGAGACCTCCGGCCCCCGGGGCTCCGCCGTCCGCTGGAGAGGACGACGGAGCCCACGGGGGCCGAGGTGCGCCCGGCCCTCATCGGATCCGACGAGGCGGGTCACAGCGACACCCGCACGCTCCGCCGTTCGGACCTCGGCGAGCGGACGGCGGCGTGGAGACGCGGAGGAGGCCGTCCCGTACACCGAAGCGGACCGGTGTTGATCACCGTGCACCGCACGTCCTACGCTTCCCGGGTCCGCCCCGCCCCGCAGCCGCGAGGGTGGCGCGGCCTTCTCGGGGGAGAAACGCAGATGGCAGACGTACCCGCCACGCCGCAGGACACCGTGCCGCATGACGCGGTCCCGCGGGAGGCCGTCCCGCGAGCGGCGGTCCCGCAGGACGCCGTGCCGGTGCCCGCCGCGCGCGAACGCCAGGCGCGACCGCCCAGGCCGTCCGATCGCTTCGCCGGGCTCAGGGACTGGTGGCAGGACGGGAGCGCCGAGTCCTCCCCGGTGAAGTCCTCGATCAACGGGGTGATCCTCGGCTTCTACCTCGCACTGATCGTCGGCGCCCGCGTCACCGGCCACCGACGCGACGCCCTGGCCCTGATAGGGGCCGGCTTCATCCTGTGCATGTTCGTGCTGGCCTGCCTGTGGTGGACCCTCGAACGCCCGCGGGCCGGCCTGACCGCCATGCTCGCCGGCGCGCTGGTGGCCACGGGGGTCGTCCTGGCCTGGGGCCAGGCCCCACCGGCCTAGGAGCCGCACGGCAAGCGCTCACCCCGGGCGCCCGAGGTCGCCGCCCCTGGCCGGCGCCGTCCCCGGCCCGTGCCCTTGAAGGCGGCACCCGGCTGTGCGTGACTGGGAGGAGCAACATCCGCCCGCACGACGGCGAGGTGCCCCGGATGGGATTCATCGGCACGGTGGGG
This sequence comes from Kitasatospora sp. NPDC059408, assembly GCF_042751525.1. Taxonomy (NCBI): domain Bacteria; kingdom Bacillati; phylum Actinomycetota; class Actinomycetes; order Kitasatosporales; family Streptomycetaceae; genus Kitasatospora; species Kitasatospora sp. NPDC059408. The sequence continues at coordinate 122,096 of NZ_JBHYWI010000007.1, read as the reverse complement.
CTGGTCCTCCACCCCGAGCGCACGTGCGCGCCGACCGTGGACACCGTCCTCCGGTGGAGCCGGGGGCACGGCGCCAAGGTCCTGGGCCTGGCGGCCGAGGTGACGCGGATCGGCTGCGAGGCCGTACCGGTCGAGGCGGAGGAGATGACCGCGAGCGCCGACCTGCTGATCAGCCTGGGCGGGGACGGCACCATGCTGCGCGCCATGCGGATGGTGTCCGGCGGCCACGCCCCCGTGCTCGGCGTCAACGTCGGGCGCCTGGGGTTCCTCGCCGAGGTCGACGTGCCGGACCTCCCGGCCGCGCTCGACGCGATCGACGACCACCGCTTCACCGTGGAGACCCGCTCCGGCGTGCACGCCCGCTTCGGCTCCACCGGGCACACGGCGCTCAACGACGTCGTGCTGGTGCGCAGCCCGGGGCACCGGACCGCGGCCGTCGCCGTGCACGTGCAGGACCAGCCCTTCGTGTCCTACACCGCCGACGCCGTCGTCGTCGCCACCCCGACCGGGTCGACCGCCTACAGCTTCTCGGCCGGCGGTCCGATCGTCTCGCCCAACGCCGAGGGTCTGCTGATCACGCCGGTGGCCCCGCACGCCGCGTTCAACCGCTCGGTGTTCCTCTCCAGCGGTGAGCGGCTCGCGCTGGAGGTGCTGCCGCACAGCGGCGGCCTCGCCGTCGAGGCGGACGGCCTGCTGGCCGGCCACGTGTCCCCCGGTGACGTCGTCGAGGTGACCATGCTGCCCGACGCCGCCCGCGTCGTCCGGCTCGGCCGCACCACCTTCTACCAGCGCGCCCAGCGCAAGCTCCGCCTCACCGGTTCGGCGGAGCCCGCCTGAGCCGCATCACGGCTCCGCCGAGCGGACGTCTCATCGCCGCGAACGGCCCTGCGAACGACCCTGCGAACGGCTCGGCGCACGGCCCTGCGAACGGGCCGGCTCCCGTTCGGCGGGCCGGTGGCGGCGGCGGACATGGTGGGCGACGACGACCGCGAGACCGGTGAGCGCGGCCAGCACGTGTCCGACCGCTGCCACGTCCCCGTCGGGCAGGCCGTCGAGCAGTTCGGGCGCCGACGCCACCAGCAGGGCCGACCACACCACCCGCCACCAGACCCTGCGGGCGCACCCCGCCGCGATGACCATCGCCGCGACCACGACGAACGACGGGCCGGTGTCCAGCTCGAACGCGGCGTCGGGCAGCAGGCCGCCGTGCCGGATGCGCCACCAGACCATCCCCTCGGTCACGGCCGTCGCCCCCGCGTGGGCCAGCGCGAGCACCAGCACCGCGCGCAACCGGCCGAGGACCGCCACCACGGTGAACCCCGACAGCGCGAGCAGCGGCCACGCCCACCCGTCACCCTGGGGCACGAACGCGGACGCCACCAGCGCCTCGACGGGGTGACCGGCCGGCCAGGGCCGCAGGTTGGCCAGATCGGTCGAGGCCCACCCACGAAGCCGCTCCGCGTCGTCGACGGGCAGCGCGTGCGTGACCGTCACCCCGACGGCCAGCAGGGCCGCGTACCACGCGGCGGGGTTGCGGACGAGTCGGCGCGCTGCGGGCAAGGAGGCTCTCCAGGGTTCTCGGCGGGCTCCGACGTAGCGTACGGCCCGCGCGACGTCGCACCGACGTCCGGCCCCGCCGGCATCCCGGGCTCATCCCGGGCTCATGCCGGGCCCATCCCGATCATCCGGCCCACCGGGATGATCGTGCCCATGTCCTGGTCAAACACGGTGCGGTTGTGGGCTTTGCCGCTCTTGGTGGCGGGGCAGAACGTACTCGGACAACCCGTCGGCCGACCGTCCGCCGAGCCCATCGCCCTCACCCCCACCCGCACTCCCACTCCCGCTCTCACCCCCACACACCCAAGGGAGCCACCTCGTGACCTGGGGAGTCGACTACCCCTGGACCCACCCGACGGCCGCCGCCCTCCAGGCCTCCGGCGCGGCCTTCGCCATGCGGTACCTCAGCACCGACGCGTCGAAGAACCTCACCCGCGCGGAGGCCGACGACCTGGCCGCGCACGGCATCTGGTGCGGCGTCGTGTGGGAGACCACCGAAGGCCGGGCCCTCGCCGGGCAGGCCGCCGGAGCCGCCGATGCCCGAACGGCCGCGGCACAGGCCGCCGCCTGCGGCATGCCCCCGGACCGGCCGATCTACTTCGCCGTCGACACCGACACCGACTGGCCGAGCGTCCGGCCGTACTTCGCGGGCGCCGCCGGCGTCCTCGGCGCGGCGCGAACGGGCGTCTACGGCGGACTGCACGTGGTCCGGGGCGCCGCCGCCTCCGGGCTCGTCACCTGGTACTGGCAGACCTCCGCGTGGTCCGGCGGCGTCTGGGACCCGGACGCACACCTCCGGCAGGGCGGAGCGGTCACCATCGGCGGCGTCGACTGCGACCGCAACACCGCCACCACCACCGACTACGGGCAGTGGATGCCCGACCGCTCCCCGCAGGAGGACGACGTGCCGTACACCGAGGACCAGCTCCGCGCGATGATCCGCGAGGAGACCGTCAACGCGGTCAGCAGCCAGCCCGTCCGGGACTCCATCGCCTACGCCGTCCACTACGCCGACGACAATCCGGACGGCATCCGCACCCTCGTCCGGGGGCTGCCGCAGCAGGTCTGGCAGCACGGCCTGCCGAACGTGACCGCCGACTGGCAGCAGCGGACCGGCGCCGACGCGGTCGTCCCGGCGATGTGGCTGCTCGCCGCCAACAACCCGATCCAGTACCAACTCGCCGTGGCGAAGGCCCAGATCGCGGCACAGGCGGCGGTCATGCAGACGCTGCTCTCCCACGCCGACGGCATCGACACCGCCACGGTCACCGCCGCCATCGAGGCCGCCGTGGCCAAGGCCCTCGCGTCCGGCGTCGAGATGCACGTCACGACCGGCCCGACCGACCCGACCGTGTCCGCAGTGCCCGCGGTGTCAACGGTGCCCGCCCCCACCACCCCGACCACCTGAGGGAGAACCGGTGCCCGACTCCGTCCGCCGCACGATCCGCACGATCCTCCAGCTCGTCCTCGGCCTCGCCGCCGCGCTGCCCGCCCTCGTGCACACCACGAACCTGCCGTCCACCCTCCCCGGTCTCGGCGTCGCGCTCGCCGTCGCCGCGGCCATCACGCGGATCATGGCGATGCCCGCCGTGGACGCCCTGCTGCCGGGCTGGCTCAGGATGACGCCGCCCGCCACGCCGGCCACCACGGACTCCGCCGACGCGACGCCGCCCACCACGGCGACCACCACGCAGGCGGGCACACCGGAACCGTCGTGACCGCTCCGCCCCCGCCCCTACCGGGCGGGGGCATTCACGACAAGCGCCCGATCACCGGGCGACGACGCCTCGGCCGCCTCCTGCCCGAGCGAGGCGGTGGTGAGCCCGGTTCCCGGCCCGTAGCGCACCAGGCCGACGACCTGGCCGACCGTCACCAGGAGGACCCCGCCGACGACCAACGCCTGCGCCCCCGTTCCCCACCCGGCCTGCCCCGTCGCCAGGTGCGCGAGCTGGAGGACCAGCAGCCCCCGGCCGATCACCGCCGCGCCCGCGATGAGCGCCTCCTCCCGCCGGTGCCCGACCTCGTTCGCCAGCGTGCGGAGGATGAGCAGCACGGCGGCGAGGCACACGCCGTACGAGGCCACGAACGCCGGTGTCGGCCGGGGCGCGGCGGCCAGGATGACGCACGTGCCGATCACCCAGCAGCAGGCGCTGAACAGACAGGTGGCGCGGCGCCCGTGCCGCACGAGGAACGTCCGCTTGCCGAAGAGGGCGTCGCCCCGGACGTCACGGAAGTCCTTGAGCAGGATCCGGCCCACGAAGCCGATGTAGAGGCCGCCCAGCATCATCAGGTCACGAGGGCCGACGGCGGCACCGGTGGCGGTGAGGCCGAGCAGGTACGGCAGCGCGACGTAGCAGGCCGGCAGGGCCAGCGCCGCGACGGCGCCCCGGTCGGCCAGCCGCACCGGGCGCAGCGAGTACCCGGCGCTCAGCGCGAGGGCCGCGACCATCAACACCCCCGGCCGCAGCCCGAGGAGGAAAGCCGATCCGAGCGCGACGACGGCGGACACGGCGGCCGTCACGACGAGGTTCCGGCTCCCCGCCGCGGCCGTGACCAGCGGCCGGCTCCAGTGCCCCGGCAGGTTGACCCGGTCGATCGCCTCGTCGGAGAGGTCGTTGACGCAGACCGAGCAGAGCAGGAACGCCACGACCGGCACGACGCACTCGGCGAACAGGAGCCGGTCCTCCGCGTGCCCCGCCTGGGCGAGCCCGAGCGCCGAGTAGAGGGCGAAGAGCAGCGCGACGGCGGGACGGCCGAGCGCGACGAGGACCCGAACGCGGACGGCCAGGCGCCGCACTCCCCGTCCGCCCCTCACTTGTTCGGCACCAGTCGGACCGAACCGGTGAACAACAGCACCATCCCCCCGAGCACCGCCAGCCCGGCGAGGGCCAACACGGCGGCCAGGGCACACCCGACGAACTCGATGCACGAAATGGGCCGCTTCCCGGGCGCAGATCCGCGCCGTGCGGACCGACGGTGCGGTTCGTCGGGCGACGACCAGAGTGCTCCCATGCGCCATTCCCCTTTGCAGCAACAGTCGTTGATCCGGCAGGCCGTCCGCCATCGTCCGCCGCCGCACGCGGGTTCCGCCTGAGTACGGATACTCAGTCACCTCCCCGCCGATCGGCGGGGAGGTGCTGGGTTCCCTCGCCCATGAGGTGTGTGGGCGGGCACCACTACGATGCATTCTTCGAGGTCTGGCGACCTTTGACGATTGAGCCAGAGAGGGAAGACGTGGGAGACAACTCCGAAGACACGTGGGATGACCTACGCCGGCACCGGGAAGCCGTCATGTCGCTGGGAGGGGCGGTTCCTGACAGTGTGTTCGGCAAGATGGCGGACCGCATGCGATCGGCCCCTTTCCCGGAGGACCTGCGCAACGCCCCGCTGATCATCGACACCGACATCGGCGGTGACGCCGACGACGCCCTGGCCGTCGCCGCCGCTGCGCGGTACACCAGTGACCTCAAGCTCGTCATCACCGGCGACGAGTCCCAGGGCCGACGCGCACGCTTCGCCCGCCACCTGCTGGACCTGATGGACCGCCCCGACGTGGCGACGGTGGCCGGCGCCGAGCTCTCCGACACGCCGTACTTCGTCATCGAGCACCTCGTCCCGCAGGACGTCCCGGCGCAGCGGACCGACGTCGTCGCCGCCGTCCGCGAGGTCCTGGACTCCACCGACGGGCCTGTTCTGTGGGTCGGCATGGCCCCGCTGTCGAACCTCGCCCACGTCCTCGCCGAAGCTCCCGAGGCGGCTACCCGGCTCCGGGTGACGCAGATGGGCGGCGCCCTGCGGTACCGCAACCCGGAGATCGCCGAACACAACGTCCGCCTGGACGTCCCGGCCGCTCACAGCGTGCTCGCGGCAGTCGCCGCCGGACAGCTCCCGACACCCGAATTCATCGCCTCCGAGGTCACGTTCACCCCGAAGATCGAGGTCACGGCCGAATCCGAGCTGTACCAGTGGCTGGCCGCTCCTGACGCACCCCCGTGGGCCGCCCTCCTCGCCGCCCACCTGGACGCCTGGTTCACCCGCTTCCACCCCGGCAGCATGCAGCACGACGCGCTCACCCTCACGGCCGCTCTCGACCTCCCGTTCGTCGAGTCGGACTACATGGGCATCTCGATGGACGACATCGGACGCACCACGGCCAGTGACGAGGGCGTCCGGCTTCGGTGGAGCTTCGAGGCCGAGTACGACGCCTTCATGGCCTGGCTGACCAAAACCCTGACAAGCCAGCCGAGCGCCGCGCCGGCTCATTACGAAGGCGAGCAGAGTTGACGGACCGGAAGTATCCAACCTTCGCCGAGCTGATGGACGAATACCCGTTAACACCGGCGGGAAGAGCGGCCGTCACGGAGTCATATGACGTCTTCCGACGCTTTCACGGGCCGTTCATCACCTCGATCGCGGCCGAGATGCTTCCTGACCTCCAGGCTGATGCCGAGCAGGGCCGGGTCATCGTCTTCCTGGGGCGGGACGGCTACAGCTTCTCGGCTGCGACAGAGGCGCTGGCTCCGGATTTCTTCGCCGCGCACTGCCGCGAAGTCGTGCTTTCACGTGTCGTTGCAGAGACGGCGCTACAGGATCTCGAGCAGAGCAGAGGAACGGACTTCCGCGAGATCGAGGGGTTCCGGGGCACCAGGGACCGAGTCGCACCGGAGCATGTACCGAGGGCCTACCGTCGGCTGACCGACTACCTCCGCGGCGCAGGCGTACCCGTCGGCATACCCGGCAGCCGTCTGACACTCGTCGACAGCAGCTACAAGGGAACGGTGCAGGAACTCCTGGCCGCCGCTTACCCGCGGACCGACTTCGAGGGTCGCTACGCCTTCTTCGGAGCCGCTCCGGATGATCCGCATCCCGATCGCAAGATCGGCTACGTCGTCCACCTGAAGGCCGAACAGACCGGTGAGGGCAAGGGGTACCCCTTCGACGACCTCCATCCCAACCAGGGGTGGACGTTCGCCAGCAAGGAACCCATCAACGTCATCGAGCACACTCTCCACAGCCCGATGGACACTCCGCGCAGCGTGACTGTCGACGGTCCCCAGCAGCGGCGTCAGCGGGACATCCCGGATGCGCTCCGCGGCTTCAATCCGTCGCTTGTCCCGGAACGGTTCCGGGATCCGCTGACGCGCGAGGCCATCAAGGCTGCAGCGCTGGTCGCCGTGTACGACGCCGCAGCGGAGCGCGCCGCCCTCGGCCCCATGGATGCCACCTGGCTGGCCGAACGGATGCGGGAGCGGGCGCAGTTCACCGACGCCGTACGGCAGTGGGTCGACCGCAGCCCCGAGGTCGACCCGCAGCTGAAGACCGTACTCGACAGCGTCGTACGCCGCGTCGACCACCCGGTCTACAGCGAGCTGCGGGACCACCTCGCAGAACAGGGGATCTCGGAGGAGCAAGCCGCCCAGGCCTGGTCCCGGATGGAGCAGTTCCCCGACCGGGCGAGCCGGGCCGACTTCGTCCGCGCCTCGACTCGATCGCTGCCCTACGGGGACGTGCCGGACGCCGACCTCGGTGCGGCGCTCGGCCGGGCTGTGGGGGAGGCGGAGGGCGCCCGGCAGCAGGCTGTGGCGGCCGAGGGGCGGGTCGGGGAGATCGCGGCCGCGCTCGCGCCGGGTGGTGAGGTGGAGCAGCGGGTTGCCGCCCGTGCGGGGCAGGTGGACGCGATCCTGCAGAGCCGGACGGACGCGGCCCGGGTCGACCGGTTGGCCGGGGACCTCGACCGGGCCAGGCAGCAGGCCGGGGCCGTGGAGGAGCGGTTGGCGGAGCGGGGCGGGTTCGGGAGGCCCGCCGTTCGCGGAGCCGACCGTGAGGCCCTCGAGCAGCAGCTCGCGCAGCTCGGCGTGGCCGTGCAGACCGGGGACCAGCGCCTCGCCGCCGCGCGGGAGCAGCTGCAGGTGAGCGTGCGTGCGGCCGGGGACGCCTCGGAGCACGACGCCGTACTGGCGGCCTGGCAGCAGGCCGGCGGCAGTCCGGCCGAGGTGCTGGCTCGCACGACCGCAGCGCGCGAGCGCGGCCTGGAGTCGGCCCGCTCACAGGCGCAGGAGGCGCACCAGCGCGCAGCCGGGCTGGAGACCGCCGTCGGGCAGATCCAGCAGGAGCTGTCCAGGCGTGCCGCTCAGCCGCCCGCGCAGCGCCTCGCCGAGGATGCCCAGCGGGTCCTAGCAGCCCAACGGGCGGCGGTGCCGCACCAGCAGGTGCAGCAGCCCGCACCGGTGCAGAGCCACTCCCAGCACCGGAGCGGATCCGCCCGGTAGGGCCGAATGCGCCTCGCCCCCACCGGTCCTTCCGGCGGGGGCGAGGCGCATTCGGTGTCCTCTCAGGCCGGCCAGCCGCCCGGCGTCGCCGCCTGCGCGGCGTCCGCGGCGGCGAGCCGGTTGGCCTCGACCTCGGCCGGGTGGGACGGCGCGGCGGCGATCCGGGGCGGGTCGTCGTCGAGCCAGTCGGACAGCGCTTCGCCCGTGGGCTTCTTCCTGGGCGGCGGTTCCTGGTGGCCGTCCTCGCAGGTCGGGGCGGCGAGGTACGGGGTGACGGAGTGCAGCTCCTTGATCCACGCGAGTTCGCCGAAGGTGCCCGTCCGGGCGGGGTCGCCGCAGTAGGTGCGGACCCAGCCGAGGTAGAGGCCCGTCAGGATCTCCAGGACGGGCTCGTGGCCGTCCCGGTACCAGCAGCGCGGGATCTTCCGGTGCAGGTGGTGGTGGGTGATCAGCCAGTCCACCCACGGGGCGAGTTCGACGAGGCGATGCTGCCGGTCGGCGGGCGTCATCGCCGACCACACCCACCGCCTCGGCGGGGTGCCGGTGATTCCGGCGGTGAGGTCATGCATCGGTGGCCTCCAGGGCCTGGTGCGGGACCGCGTCCACGCGCGGCGCGGCCGGCCGGGCCAGCCACGCCTTGACGTCCGGGTCGCGCCAGGTCAGGCGCATGCGGACCCGGATCGGCGGCCGGTTGAAGTACAGCGCGATAGCGGTGTGTTCGGGGATCTCGCGCAGTTGGTGGACGGGCAGCAGGTCCGACTCGACGACGTTGGTCGAGGTGGAGTCGCGGCCGGTGCCGGTGGTGTGGCTGGTCCTCTCCACGAGTTCCCGGCCGAACAGGAACGACATGTAGCGCATCGTCTCGTCGTCGGCCATGCCGGGCAGCAGCAGCCGCAGCGTGCTCGCCGAGATGATGGTCTTGGCGCCTTCACGGCCCATCCGGCCGGCGAGCTGCGAGTAGTCGTGCCAGATGCTCAGCACGGTGATGCCCATGCCGCGGCCGGTGGTGAGCACGTTGGGCAGCTTCGGGTAGCGCAGGAAGTTGCCGGCCTCGTCGACGAACAGGCCGAGCGAGCGGTCGGGGTGGCGGCCGAGCTTCTCGTAGCGGGCCTCGGCGGCGTGGAGGACCGCGGCGATCAGCGAGGTGAAGTAGGGCGCGAAGCGGTCGGCCTGCGAGGGCGCCGCGATCAGCACGAGCGTGCCGTTGCGTTCCAGCAGTTCCTCGGCGCTGAAGTCGGTCCGCTCGGCGGCCTCGCGGATGCCCGTGCTGCGGTACGTCGCCGCGAGGACGTTCAGGGTGAACTGGACGGAGCCCTTGCCGTCGTCGTGCAGCGTCGTCCAGGGCTGCGCGTAGTCGAGCGCCGCCTCCGGGTGGTCCTCCTCCAGGATCGCGCGGACGTGGTCGACCGCCGCCTCGCCCTGGGTGAGCCAGCGCCGGAACGACTTGATGCCGCCCTTGGACGTCCGGGAGGCCAGCAGCAGTCCGGCCACGATGGCACGGGCCTGGATCAGCCACGGCTCGGCCTTCGGGTCGTACGTCTTCTGGCTCGCGTCGGCCATCCACTCGGCCATGCGCTCGGCGGCCTCGTCGTCGACGGCGTAGTCCACCGGAGACCAGTGCGCGGTCAGCCACGGCCCGGCGGGCAGCCCCGCCGGGGCGATCACCCAGACCGGGCCGATGTGGCTGCGGGCGGCGTAGATCTCCTCCAGGTCCGAGGCCTTGGTGGTCGTCACCAGCGCCGGGCCCTGCCACTCGGCCGCGTTCGGGGCGAGCAGGCCGGAGGTCTTCGCGGAGCCGGGCGGGCCGAACGCGATCGCGCTCGCGCTGCGTTCGATGACGCCGACGATCTTCCGGGTCTCCCGGCCGCGCCCCGCGGTGATGCGGTCCGGGCGTTCGGCCGGGGCGTCGGGCAGGGCCATCTCCTTCTCGATCTTCGCCCCGCCCCAGGTCGCGCCGCCCGCCAGCGAGCGCCGACGGCGACGGCCGAGGCGCCGCACGACCACCCCGGCGAGGACGGCCAGCAGCACGACCAGCAGGCCGAAGACCGTATAGAAGAGCCAGGCGGGCGGGGCCGGCCGGTAGACGGAGGCCGGCCCCTGCGCGACGGACAGCAGCAGCGTCTCGGGCACGGACGCGGTCATCTTCGGCAGACCGCCCCCGGACAGCAGCCCCGCCAGGGCACCGGCCGCGAGCGACACCGCGCCCAGCGAGACGACCGCTCCGGCGGCGAGCCCGAACAGGAACGTGCCGTCGTCCACCCGGTTGTCGGAGGCCACCTCAGATCACCATCTTCTCGTCGGTCTCGAACAACTCCCGCTCGGTGCGCGACAGCAGGAGCTGCACGGCGTGCGAGCCACCGCCCCGCCCGACCTTCCACAGCGCCCGTCCGCGCTGCCCGGCGCCCCAGGAGCCGATCAGGTCGCACTCGGCGTCGGTGAGGCCGATCGCCTCGCGGGTGAGGTTCAGCGGCTTGGTGTCCTGGGCCAGCTGGATCCGGGTCTCACAGCTGGCGATCAGGTCCTTGGCGATGGCGACGGCCTCGGAGCCGGCCGCGCCGACCGCCTCGAAATCGCTCAACCGGTGCGTCGCGAGCAGCTGGATGGTGCCGGTCGCACGGCTCAGGCGCAGGTCGGCGTCGATCTTGCGGACCATCGACGACCCGCCCGACTGCATCTGCCGCCACAGCTCGTCGCGCACGATGATCCACGGGCGGCCCGGACGGTCGATGGCGCTCTGCGCCCACGAGGAGACACAGGTCAGCACCATGGCGACGACCTCGTCGCCGTACTGCTGGAGGGCGGAGATGTCCACGCTCTGGATCGGCGCGTCCCAGTCCAGCGAGACGGACGTCTTCTCGTCGAACAGACCGCCGAGGTGACCGCTGATCATCGAGCCGAGGGCGGAACGGATGCTCGCCATCTGCTCGCGCGCCGTCTGGACGTCGTCGCCGCGCACGCGCAGCTCCCGGGCCATGGCCTCGGTCGGGTCCTTGAGGACCTGGTAGACGGCCGGGAGGGTCGGGGTGTCGAGGCGGGTGTGCCCGGCGCCGGCCAGCGCGCCGGTGACCTCGCGCACGGCGACGTCCAGGCACTCCTCCTCCTGCGGCTGGAGCACCCGCTTCAACTGGAGCTCCAGCAGCGCCTTGCAGAGGGTGAGGCGGCGGCGGTGGATCTCGGTGAGCCGGGCCTGGAGCTCGGCGTCGTCCTTGATCAGGTGGAGGTCCTGGCCCAGCGGGCCGGCGTCCAGCGGATTGAGCCGGCCGGACAGCCCGGGGCCCAGCCGCACCGGCTCGGTGCCCAGGTGGCGGCAGAGCGCCGCGTACTCGCCCTTGACGTCCCCGGCGATGAGCGTGCGGTGCCCGAACGCCATCAGGCGGAAACACAGCGCCTTGACGTGGGCGCTCTTCCCGCTGCCGGGGATGCCGGTCAGGATCACGTTCGGGTTGGTGGCCAGCCCCTCCTGCACCCACACGCTCGGATGCGCGGAGAACGCCTGCATCGTGAGCGTGTTGAACCCGATGTACGCGCCGACCGGCGGCAGCGACGCCGCGTGCAGGAACGGGTAGATGCCGGACGCCCGGCCGGTGTCCGCACGGAACACCTCGGCCTTCGCGTGCGAGGCCGCCCGGCCCGCGAACGGCTGGTGCCAGCCCTTCTTCGGCGCGATCCGCATGGCCGTCGCCGGGTCCTCCAGCAGCCGGGCCCGCCGCAACTCGCGGGCGGTGGGCTGCCGCTGCGTCGGCGCTTGGTCGTCCGGCTCGAACAGATCGGCCACGCGGGTCGATTCGAGGACGGTGTCGCGTCCGTCCCGGCGGCGCGTGAACGGGAACCCCGCCATCAGATCGCCACCCTTCGCGGCGGCAGCCCCATGCCGAGCGGCAGCGCGGCGGCGGCGAACGCGTCGTCCATCGCGCCCCAGCAGCGCCGCAGTTCCAGACCGGCGTCACTCGCGTCCGCCTGCAGCTCGGCGCAGGCCGTCTCCAGCTCCTCCGGGTCCGTGACGGTGACCGCGATCAGCGCCACCATCCGCACCACGCCCTGACCGGACGCACGCGCGATGTCCTGCGCCCGCGCGATCTCCGACTCGCGGCGCTCGTCCTCCGACTCCGCCCGGCCCGTCTTCGCCCGCAGTGCCCGCGCGGACTGCCGCCGCGTCTTCTCCCGGCTCAGCTCCTTGCGCGCACGGGCAGGGCCGATCGGCTCGTAGACCAGGGACATCGACCGCCGCGCGTTCGTCCTCGGCCGCAGCAACGGCTGCAGGAACGTCGCGTACACCTCGGACTGCGGGAAGTTCCGCACCTGGTACGTGACCGTCCACGCCCCGTCGTGCCGGTACATGCCCCACGTGTACTCCGCCGCCGCCGGCCCGGCCAGCGCCGGATCCACACCGGGAGCCGTGCCCGCGTACGACGCGTCGTCGGACGCCGCCGAACGGACCGCCAGCATCTGCTGCGCCTCCGGGTCGTACGCGGTGCGGATCACGGCCGCCACCCGGCGCGGGTCCAGGAGCTCCACCACCTGGAGGCCCGCACTGCTCAGCGACCCGTGCATGGCGTGGAACTCCCGCACCAACACCGCGGCTGCGCCGACCTGTCCACCACCGGCACCGCGCACCGCCAGCCGCGCACGGACCGACGACAGCGTGACCGACAGGTACGTCTCACGGATCGTCGCCGCCGGACCCGCCGAGACCATCAGCTCGCCGAGGGCCTGGACGGCGGCGGCCGGGGCGTCGGCGGCGGTGTGCCGGTTCGTCCAGGACCGCAGCGCCTCGCCGTCGTCCGGCAGGCTGCGCTGGTGCACCTGGATGCGGACGATCGAGCCGTCCTCCTTGCACTGGCTGCGCAGGAAGGCCGCCCACTGACGGACCCGGGCGTTCTGCCGGGCGGTGTCGACCAGGGCCAGGCCCGGGAAGGTGACGCGGGCGACGAGGGTGTAGGTGTTGTCGATCGGGTTGTGGACGATGCCGAGCGTGCCGCCCTGGCCGTCCGGTGCGGTCAGGATGCGCAGGCGCGCGAGCACGCCGGGCAGGTCCATCGGCTGGTTGCCTTCCTTGTCGGCGGGGGCGAACACCCCGCTGTAGAACACGTTCCGCTTGGTGGCGACGGCGAGCTGGTACCGGACCGCCAGCAGCACCCACTCCTCGGCGGCCAGGCCCATCACGCGGCCGTAAGCCAGGAGGAGCAGCAGGCCGGCGAGCGGGAGCGCCACGAAGGCGGCCGTCCAGCTGTGCTGGTAGATCGGGATCAGGGCGACGACCGAGGCGGCGGCCATCAGGGCGAAGCCCACGCCGGACAACTCGCCGATGAAGCCGGACTTCTCCCGCTGCCAGCCGGTGTAGGTGTCCGGCTCACTGTGGGTCAGGGACACGGGATCAGTCCCCCTTCGGCTTCGGCAGCGGCGTGGTGGGCGGTGGTGGGGCGGACTCCGTCGGCGCGGCCGGACGGACGGGGCCGGTGGTGAGCCGCACGGTGCTCGTACTCGTGGGCGGCGACGTGTCGACAAGCGTCGGCGGCGAGGCGTCGACCAGGGTCGGCGTCGTTCCTGCGGACGCGGCCGGCTGCGGCACCTCCGCCTCGCCCGTACCCTGCGGACCCGGGCCCTGCGTCTCTTCAGTGGCGCCGGCGTCGGCGCTGCCGCCATCCGGATGCGCCGCCGCTGCCGTGCCGCCGCCCTTGCGGGGCGGGACCACGGAGGCGTGGCCGTTGCCGGGGGCACCCAGTCCGGCGTTCGCGGCGGTGTTCGCCGCCGCGCCCTCCAGCGTGCTCGCGCCAGCGGCGGCGAGCTGCAGGCCGAGGCCGATCCCGGTGCCGATTCCGCTGCCCATGCCGGAGAGGAACTTGCGGGAACGGCTGTTGGAACCGCTGCCCGAGGCCGAGGCGCTGTCCTCCTCCAGGGCCTTGGTGAACCCGGACCCGCCGCCGACCGCACCGGCTCCGGCCACACCGGCGGCCCCGCCGGCGAAACCGCCGAACGCGGCGCCCATGGTGGACCCCACGGAGGAGATCATCCCGGCGGCCACGCTGTTGCCGCCGCCGGCCTCCACCATCGTCAGGAACCGCGCCAGCACCGGCCAGGCGATCGCGGCGAGGAGGAAGACGATCAGGCCGACGATCACGTTCCGGATGCCGCTGGCGGTGCCCATCGCCTCAAACCCGATGCCGAAGCACACCACGATCGCCAGCTTCGCGAGCGCCATCGCGGTGAAGGCCCGGCGGGCCTTGGGCCACCACTCCTGGGTCTCGTCGGACAACTGCCCGGCCACGGCCACGGGCATGGCGACCATCAGCACCATGATCCCGGCCTGACGCATCAGCACCTCGATCCACAGCGCGCCGACCACCAGGATCGCCAGGATCCCGAGGACGATGACCACGCCCACGGCCTGACTCAGCACGCCTTCCCCGGTCACCAGACCCGCGCCCACGGACTGTGCGCCGCCGGCCGCCACCAGACCGGCGAACATGCCGGCCAGCTTCGTCTTCATGACCGTCGCCGCGTCCTGGTGCTCGGGGCCGACCTGGGTGAACGACAGGTCGATGATCCAGATCGACACCTGGTCGATCCACCGCAGGATGATCTGCGCCGATCCCGCGTACACCCCGAGTACCAGCGCGTACTTGCCCAGTCCCTTCAGCACGGTCGCCAGCGGCGCACCCTGTTGGCTCACCGCGACCTTGCCGAACTGGATCAGCATCAGGAACGTGGCGATCACGACCGACAGGACCGTCATGATCCCGGTCATGTGGCTGATCCCGGTCCCGCCCAGGTTGATCGTGGAGGCGTCGTTGAAGGCGTCGGCGAACTGCTGGAGGAGCCAGACCGTGCCCTCGCCGATGTAGCCCGCGATCTCCCGCATCGCGTCGGCGGCCAGCTTGCTGATCTTGCCGGCCACCCAGTCCCCCAGGCCGCCGGACGGTATCAAAAAGTTCGCGTTCGCCTGCTGGCAGTCGTGGAAGTTCATGCCCCCTTCGATGCACTTCCCCATGGCGTCGACGTACTTCTGATAGCCCGCGATGCCGTGGTCCGTCGTGGCTTCCCAGTCCTTGAGCTTGTCGAGCTCACGCTGCTTGCGTGCTGCGGTGATGTTCGGGTCGTCGCAGGCCTTCTTCCGCTCGTCCGCGTTCCCGCTCTCCTCGCACTTGTCGTAGAGGTCGGGCTTCTTGTAGGGCCTGCAGTTGTCGGCCTCGGGCATCATGCACCAGTGGTTGTCCTTGTCGACGCCGATGCTGCTGTCGCTTCGGTCGTTCCACTGCGAGAGCCATTCCTTCGACGGGCTGTCGGGCGGACCGTTCGGGGCATGGACGGTCGGGCTGTCGGCCAACGCGGCAGGCGCGGCCAGCGCTCCCACGGACATGAGCGCGGCGAGCAGGACGGTCAGCAGGCGGAGGAGCCCGCGGTCAGTCACGGATCACCACCAGCCAGCCGTCCTTGAGGGACGTCGGCGAGTCGGGGTTGTAGGGCGCCGGGGTGAAACGCTTGGCGACCCACTTCGGATCCGTGGTGATCTTCCAGTCACCGTCCTCCCAGATCAGGACGACATCGGTCAGCTGGTTCTTGAGAGGGCTGTCGTCCGAGGCGGCCTTGGGCAGGGTGGCCGTGCGGCTGTAGTGCATCCAGACGTTGATCACCAGGCCGTCGTCGTCGAGCGCCCAGGCCTGCGCGGCGTCCACATTGGTGCTGATCGTCATGCCGGCCGGGGTGCCCCCCGAGGACGGCAGGCCGACCGTCTCACGAAGCTTGCGCACCTCGCTGACGGCCTTGTCGATGCTCGCCTCGCTGCCCTTGGCCGTGGTGACGGCGAGCTGACGACGAACCATGTCGTCGTCCAGCACGCTCAGTTCGTCGAGGTGGTAGACCGCAGCCGACATCGCACCGAAACCGAAGCGCGGAAATCCGATCGAGGCGCCGTCCTTCTGTCCGGTCGGCTTGTTCAGATGAACCGGTTTGGCCGTGTTCGGGGTCAGCGTCTTGGTCGCCGACGGGCTCGCCGACGTGGCGGGCCCGGTGCTCGCCGTGGCGGTCGGGGAGGCGGCCGGCTTGCCGTCCTTCCCGTCGTCGGACATGCCGCGGACGACGGCGACGCCGCCCACCGCGATGACGGCGCCGGCCACGACGCCGATCCCGATCAGCCGAAGGCGCGCCCTGCGCGCCGCGCGGTCGTGGCGGTCCATCAGGCGGCCGCCATCTTGTAGGCGGCGAAGATGAGCCCGCTGGTGCAGGCGATGCCGATGCCCGAGATCAGGCTCATGACGATGGCCTTCTTGCCGCGGGCCGCCATGCCGCCGCGCTCGGAGTTCTCGCCGATGGCGACGGCCGCCCAGCCCAGCAGCCCGCCGAGGACGGCGAGCGCCAGGCCGCCGCCGGCGACCCAGCCGAGGATCGTGCCGGTCGGGCTCTTCACGTTCTCCGGCAGCGTCGGCTTGAAGTCCGGGATCGGGTTCTCGATCGACGTCGGCTCGGGCGTCGGTCCGGCGGCGAGGATGTGCGCATGCGGGTCGGACATCAGCGTGTTCAGGACGTGGAGGGTCTGGCTCACGGCAGCAGGACTCTTTCTACGGGTTGAACGGAATGGGTCTGAAGAGGGGCCGCCGCCGGTTGGGTGGCGGGCGGCAGCGGGTCGCCCCAACTGGCGTGGGCGGAGCCGAGCACGGCCCGGGCGAGCTGGTCGGCGGCCTGGAGCGACCCGGAGCCCAGCCGGGCGGCGTCCCGCAGGCCCCTGGCGCGGATGTCCGGGTCGAACGGGATCCGGACGACCGCCGCGACGCGGGGCGCCAGCATGGTCTCCCCCGCGCGGACGGGCGCGGGGGTGCGGCCGTCACCGGTGGACACGAGGGCGACGACCATGCGGTCGAGGGGCAGCCCGTCGGCCGAGGCGGCCGTCAGCGCGGTCTGCAGGGCGGCCATGCCGGAGGCGGTGGCCGCCGCACACAGGACGGGAACGCTCACCGGGAGCGCACACCAGGCGGCGGTCAGGCCGGAGCCGCCGGCGGCGCGGGAGGCGACGATGTCGTGCGCGACCGGGTGTGCGGTGTCCGCGATCACGGCCTGCCAGCCGCCGATGGCGGCCAGCTGGTGCCACGCGGCGGGTGCCTCGGGCAGGGCCAGCGGTGGAGCACTCCAGTCCTGGTGATCGGTCAGCACGTGCCAGCCGGCCCCGGCCGGGGCCGGAAAGCGAGTTGCCGCCGCCAGGACATGACGCCTGCTCAGTGGTGCGTCGGGCGGGACGGACGCGAGCCCGGTCCCGGGTTCCGTCGCCCACGTGGGCCACGGCGAGGCCAACCGCGGCGCGAGGTCCAGGACGACGCCGGCCGCCGCCTGGGCGAGCCCGACACCCAGCAAACCCGCGACCGTCGACCGTCCGCTGCCGCCGACGGCCGCCAGGACGGGCACCACGACCCGTCCGTGGGGGGCGATCACCACGGACGGGACAGCTTTCCTTGCCAACGCTCCCCCGAATATTGCTAGCGGACAGTCACGCTCCGGTCAGGCTTCCCGAGCGAGCCGTGGCTGTCATGAGTACGGGTACTCATGACAGGCCTCTCCCCCGCCCCTTGGATGGGGCACAGGCCCGGTAACACCCCCGTCACCGTCCGCCTCGGCCCCGCAGTCTAATGTCGGAGCCGAACGTTTGTCGCACGCGCTCGGTTCCTGATCATCGGTCACACCTGTGACAATGCCGAAACCGTGAGCGGCCCGGCACCCGAACCGGCGGGACGCCCCCGAGCAGGGACGATGCCCTGCGGTGGATGTCGCAGTCGGATGTCAGAATGGCGCGTCCGCTTGCACGAGGGGGCTGTCTGCGGGCAATCGGCGTTGTCCGGAGGAGTTCTGACCGAGGGGGGTCTGAGTGCAGGTCAAATCTGGGCTGGTGTTGGCGGTCGCGGCCGTCGGCCTGAGTCCGCTGGCTCTTGGAGTCGGACTGGTCATGGTCGTCGCCGTCGCCGCCGACGACGAGAAGGGCGGCGGTGGCGGTGTGGCCCCGGTGGTGTCGGTGGCCACTCTTCGCACCGGACCCGGTGGTGTGCCGGAGCAGTACGCGGAGTTCGTCAAACAGGCCGCGGCCGCTTGCGACCAGGGGTTGAGCGCGGGCGTCCTGGCCGCACAGATCAACGCCGAGTCCGCGTTCGATCCGCGCGCCAACTCCGGACAGGCCCAGGGGATCGCCCAGTTCACCCCGGAGACGTGGGCGAGCTGGGGCAACGGCGGCAGCGTCTGGGAGCCGAAGGACGCGATCGCCGCCCAGGGCCGCTTCATGTGCAGCCTCCTGAAGACCGCCAAGCAGCACCCGGACTACAACGGCAGCGCCATCGAACTCGCGCTGGCCGGCTACAACGCCGGATGGGGCCGCGTCGACCAGTACAAGGGCGTGCCCCCCGCGTCGTTCGCACAGGGCCAGACCTACGACTACGTGAAGAAGATCATGGCGGACGTCCGGAAGTACACGCAGTCCGAGGACACCGTGCCCGTGCAGCTCCCCGCCGACTACCAGTTGCCCGCCGACACCCCGCAGGCGGTCAGGACCGCCGTGGCGTGGGCCCTCGCCCAGCGCGGCGGCTGGTACCAGTGGGGCGGCGACTGCACGAACCCGTTCGGCGACAACACCCAGGGCCGGTGCGACTGCTCCAGCCTGATGCAGCAGGCCTACGCACACGCCGGCGTCACCCTGCCCCGGACGACGTTCGAGCAGGTCAAGACCGGCACCCGGGTGTCGCCGGACGACGTCAAACCGGGCGACCTGGTCTTCAACGCCGGCTCGGACGGCTCGGACGACTCCCCGGGCCACGTCGGCATGTACGTGGGCAACGGCTGGATCGTCGAGGCCCCGCGCACCGGCGTCCAGACCCGCACCGTCGCCTACAGCGGCTGGCGCAACAGCACATCGGCACTCACGCGGATCACCCACGTCGTCCGCGTGGTGCAGTGGTAGGACAGGAGAAACGTTGCTTCACGAGGACCAACCGGCCCACCCCTGGGGGACGGTGACACCCGCGTTCTGGGCCGCACCGGAGCCGGCCGGCCCGCCCGCGGTCACACCCGACTTCGCGGACCGCTTCGCCGAGTTGACCGGGCTGCTCGACCGGACGTCGGACACCGACGTCCTGGCGGCCGTGGCCGCCAAGGCGGGTGTGCTCGACCAGGACGTCACCGCGGCACTCGGACCGACCGACCCCAACGTCGCGAACGTCCGCGAACTCCGCGGCCTGATCGCACGCCGCCAGGGCCGTCGCACGGAGGCCGCCCGCTGGCACCTCCACACCGCGGGCCTGCACATCGCCACCGGCGGCGTGGGCTCGCCACGGGCCAGGGCGAGCGCCAAGCACGCGCTGTCCGACTGGCGGGAGATCCCCGACCCGGCCGAACGCACCGCCGTCGGCCACGAGATCCTGCCCGTGCTCGCCGCGGTGGCCGGAACCGACGCACCGCCCACGTGGGAGGTCAAGGCGTACCTGACCGGGTAGGGCACCGACGGCGGGCCTCGCAACTCCCGTGCTGAAAGAGAAACGCCGGCCCCGGCGGTCCCGATGGGTCGTTCGCCGAGTCCCGCGGAAACACATCTCGCCCGGCCCCGCGCACCGGACGGGCTAGCCGGGCTCGCGAAGCCCGGCGGGGCTGCGAAAACTGGCCGCGTGTCCTCCACCACGATCACGCCGATCTCCTCCCACGAGTTGGACCTCCTCCGTGCGCTGCGGGCCCGGGCCGCGGGCGGCGGGCTGTCGGCCGAGGCCGTGGTCCTGGCGCAGGGGCGGCTCCAGGAACCGTGCGGCTGGCCGGCGGGTTTGCCGCGGCGCAGTGACGGCGGGGACTGCTTCCGCAACGCGTGGCGGATCGCGCTGAAGCCGGCCGGGTTGGTGTACGTGGAGGGGTTCGTCCTCGGTGCGGGCGGGGTGGTGACGCGGCGCGCCTGGTGTGCGGACGGGGAGGGGCGGGCGCTGGATCCGACGTGGCGGGACGGGCGGGCGCTGGCGTACGTGGGGGTCGGGATGTCCGCGGAGTGGGTCGCGGCGGTCCAGCAGCGCACGTGTACGCGGACGCGGTTCCCGGGTGTGCTGGACAGCGCCGTCCAGCACACCCGGGACGCCGACCGCGTGTTCACGTACGGGGTCCCCGCCCCGGCCCTGATACCGCTCGGCCGTGAGCTCCCACCCCGCCCGAACACCGGATAGCGCGAAGGGCGCCGGGCGGTAGGCTGCGGCGCGTGTTCGAGTACCACGGCTGGATCGTGGCGTTCTTCCACGAGGTCGGCCAACTGGCCCCGGGTTCCTACGGGTTGCTGCACGTCCGGGACGACGAGGAGCCGGGCCGCGAGAACGAGGTCACCGTAGTCCGCATGGTCCGCGGCCGGCTGAGCACGCATGCGGAGCTGCTGCTGTCCCCGTGCATCCCCGTCCTGGAGGACCCGTTCCCGGGTTAGCCCGAGGGAAATGTCCGGTCCCGGGGCGGCTACGGGGGAGGCCGCTCCGGGACCGGAGTCTTGGGGTGGTGGGGGTCAGACGCCCACCGACTGCTTCTCCGGGCCGAGTTCGGTCTCGGTGGCGGTCTCGGCGGCGGCCTCGGCGGCCGGGGGCTGCTTCTTGAGGGCCAGGGCCAGCAGGCCGCCCAGGATCAGCAGGACGCCGCCGGCGATGCCCGCCGTACGCAGGCCCTCGACCACGTCCTCCTTGGCGGCGGTGGCGTAGGTGCCGGTGAAGGTGGAGTTGGCGACCGCCACCAGGGCCGCGAGGCCGACCGCGCCGCCGACCTGCTGGGCGGTGGAGGCCATGGCGCCGGCCACGCCCTGCTCCTCCGGGGCCACGCCGGAGCCGGCGGAGGCGAAGACGGAGACGAAGACCAGGCCGCCGCCGAGGCCCCACAGGACGGAGCCGGGGAGCAGGGCGGGGAAGGAGCCGCCGGTGGTCATGACGGCGGCGGTCAGGGCGATGCCGGCGCCGTTGACGGCCATGCCGGTGGCGAGGGTGGCCCGCATGCCGAAGCGCTGCATGAACTTCGGGGCGAGCTGGCCGGCGCCGACCATCGAGACCAGGGTGAGCGGCAGGAAGGCGAGGCCGGCCTGGAGCGGGGTGTAGCCGAGGACGGGCTGGATGTAGGTGGTGAAGACGTAGTAGCCGCCGGACAGGCCGGTCTGGAAGACGAAGACCACGGCCATCGCCACGACGAGCGGACGGTTGCTCAGCAGGCGCAGCGGCATGAGCGGGTCGCGGGTGCGGGCCTCGGTGACGAAGAAGGCGACGAGCAGGGCGGCGCCGAGGAGCAGGGCGGTGAGCGGGGTGGGGCTGAGCCAGCCGTCCTCGGGGCCGGTGACGAGGCCGAAGACGACGGCGGAGATGCCGGCGGTGGCGAGCAGGGCGCCGGGCAGGTCGAAGCCGCCGCGGCTCTGGACGGCCGGGTCCGGGCGCAGGACCTTCGGGGCCGGGATGAGGACGGCCAGCGCGAACGGCACGTTGATGAAGAACACCCAGCGCCAGGAGGCGAGGTCGGTGAGGACGCCGCCGAAGAGAGCGCCGGCGGCGAGGCCGAGCGAGCCGGCCATGCCCCAGACGCCGAAGGCCTTGATGCGCGCCTGGCCGTCGAAGGAGGTGGCGATGAGGGCGAGGACGGCGGGGAAGAGCAGCGCGCCGCCGACGCCCTGCACGACGCGGGCGCCGATGAGGACGCCCTGCCCGGTGGCGATGCCGCCGACCAGGGAGGAGACGGCGTACAGGCTCAGGCCGGCGAGGAAGAGGCGGCGGGCGCCGATGCGGTCCACGGCGCGGCCGCCGAAGAGCAGCAGGCCTCCGAAGGAGACGGCGTAGGCGGAGACGACCCACTGCAGGGACTGGGCGGAGAAGCCCAGTGCCCGGCCGATGTCGGGCAGCGCCACATACACGATGTTGTAGTCGACGGTGACGATGAACTGCGCGAAGGCGAGCAGGAAAAGGGTGATTCCCGCCCTGCGGGCAGGGGCCGTGGCAGGCATGGTTACTCCCGTTGGGAACGACGTGGGGACGACGTGGGGACAGCTGGGGAACAAAGTCGGCACAGGGTCGGCACGGAAAGCACACGTGCGGAATAAAGCTCGCACCGAACGGTGCTCAGCTTCTTAACGGTGTTTACTCTAGCAGGAGTACGCTCCAAACAAAACGCCGTATAGTTCTGCCACCGACCTGGAGGACAGCAGCATGGATACGAAGCCCACCCGCCGCGCGCGGCTCCGCCAGCAGACGATCACCGAGATCAAGGAGGCCGCCCTCAAGGCCCTGGCCGAGGCGGGCCCGGCGGGCATCACCCTGCGCGGGATCGCCCGCGAGCTGGGCATGACGGCCGCGGCCCTCTACGGCTACTTCGACACCCGCGACCAGCTGATCTCGACCCTCGCCGCGGACGCCTACAACGAGCTGGCCGACTCGCACGAGGCCGCCCTGGCCGCCCTGCCGCACGAGGAGACGGCCCGCCGGGTGCGCGCGGTGTGCGACACCTTCCGCGCCTGGTCGATCAAGAACCCGGCGGCGTTCCGGCTGATCTACGGGGACGGCCTGCCCGGGTTCACCCCGCCCGAGGAGGTCGCCGCGGCGGCGCGGCGATGCTGCATGACGGTGCTGGACGTGGTCGACGGGGCGTGGGAGCACGCGCCGGCGGCGCTGCGCGAGGGCCGGGCGGACTGGTCGGACTTCCACGAGTCGCTGTCCGGCCCGGCCCGCGAGCAGTTCCCCCACCTGTCGCCGCAGGCGCTCGGGGTGAGCCTGCGGATCTGGGGGCGGATGTACGGGCCGGTGGCGCTGGAGGTGTTCGGCCACCTCGGGCAGCAGATCAACGATCCGGCGGAGGTGTATCGGCGCGAGGTGGACGCCATCGTTGAAATGCTCGGCATCAGCGAGTAGATACCTGGGAATTCTCGCCACTCGCGCGAGAAGAACCTAGCAATCTTTAGGAAACAATCCTAACGGTTTATCCTTCACATAAAAGCGGAGGCCGGTCGTCACGAAGGCGACGCGCGACGACCGGCCCGACGTCACCGCCGCGAGCGCGACCAGGCCCGCATCGCCGGCTTCTCGACCACCGCGTACAGCAGCCACGCCAGCGCCAGGCTCACGCCGAGGTACAGCACGACGATCGCCGCGCCCTGCCAGACGGCGAACGACCGCTCGAAGCCCATGAGTTGCTTCACGTACGTGATCACCGTCCCGTGCACCATGTAGAACGCGAAGGACACCTCGCCCAGCCACAGCAGCGCCGGGTGGTGCAGCACCGAGCCGGCGCCGCCGAGGTCCCGCACCGCGATCGCGGCGATCAGCAGGGCCAGCGGCAGCGCGGTCACGGCGCTGTGCGAGTACAGCCACGGCACGTTCATCGAGCCGGCCCAGGCCGCCAGTGCGAGCACGGACGCCACCGGTACGCCGATCCGGGGCAGCCGCCCGGCCGCGACGATCAGCGCCATGACGATGCCGAGCGCGAACTCCAGCGTGCGCACCGGCGGGAACATGTAGACCGCCCAGAACTGCTCGGCGGAGACGGGGAACCCGTTGGGCGTGGTGCCGCCCGGCAGCAGCGCGTACGCGGCCGCCGGCACCAGCGCGATCGCGGCGGTCAGGACCAGTGCCAGCGTCCACAGGCGGGCCGGGTCGACGCGGCGCAGCAGTGCGTGGAGGAACGGGAAGCACAGGTAGAAGAACAGCTCGCAGGCCAGCGACCAGCTCGGCGGGTTCACCGACAGGTAGACGTCCAGGTACGGGAACCAGGCGTGCACCATCGCGAGGTTGGGCAGCCACTGGTGCCAGGTCGAGGTGGCGGCGGCGAACAGCACCATCGCGAGCGCCCAGGTGACGACGTGGTTGGGGAAGAGCTTGACCACCCGACGCCGCCAGAAGGTCCGCTTTCTCAGCCCCGGCCGGGCGGCGTGGGTGAGGACGAAGCCCGACAGGAGGAAGAAGAACGACACCCCGATCGAGCCGGTGGTCGACCAGATCCGGGCCCAGATCTCACGGGCGCGCCCGTCGAACGGGGTCAGCGCGGGCGGGCCGGTGAGCGAGGTGTGGAAGAAGAACACGCCGAGGGCGGCGAAGAAACGCAGCCCGGTGAGCGAGGGCAGCCGGGACGGCAGGACGGAGCTGCCGGCAGCGGTGCGGGCCGGAGCGGTAGCGAGTGTGCGGGACACGTGCGGTCGGATCCTTCGGAGCGGGTGCGGGCCGGGCGGCTCGCAGCGGAACGGAGACAACTTCCTTGCAGTGAAGGTGAGTTGAACGGAAGGAGACGCGAAAGGGGCCGGGCCATCCCCGATGGCCCGGCCCCTTTCGGAGGGACGCGCGTCAGGCGGTCGTGCCGCCGTCCACGGCCAGGGTGGCGCCGGTGACGAACGCCGCGCCGGGCGAGACGAGGTAGGCCACCGCCTCGGCGATGTCGGTGGTGGCGCCGTAGCGGCCGAGGGCGGTGCCGGCCCGCTGGAAGCCGGCCGAGGGGCCGTCGGCCGGGTTCATGTCGGTGTCGATCGGCCCGGGGCTGATCTGGTTGACGGTGATCCCGCGCGGGCCGAGGTCCCGGGCCAGTCCCCGGGTCAGGCCGAGGATCGCGGCCTTGCTGACCGCGTACGGGGTCATGCCGCCGCCCGGCACCCGTTCGCCCAGGCAGGAGCCGATGTTGACGATCCGGCCGCCCTCGGGCAGGTGGCGGGCCGCGGCCTGGGCGGTGAGCAGCGCGCCGCGGACGTTGACGTCCAGGGTGCGGTCGATGACGTCGACCGGCACGTCGGTCAGGGCGGTGCCGCTGACGTCCATGTAGCCGGCGTTGTTGACGAGGATGTCGATCCGTCCGAAGTGCGCGACGGTGGCCTCGACGGCGGCGGCGGGCGCCTCGCGGTCGGCGGCGTCGGCCCGGACGGCCAGGGCCTTGCCGCCCGCGCGCTCGATCTCCGCGACGACGGCCTCGGCGGCCTCGGCGCCGCGGGTGTAGGTGAGGGCGACCCTGATGCCCGTGCCGGCGAGGCGGCGGGCGATCTCGGCGCCGATGCCGCGGCTGGCTCCGGTGACCAGGGCGACCCGGTCGTCGGCGGTCGGCTGGGTGGCGGTGTCAGACATGGGACGGCCTTTCGGAGGACTCGGAGGAGGGCGCGGAGGAGGGCGCGGAGGAGGGCGCGGACACGGCGGGAGCGCCGGAACCGGCCGTGCGGCGCAGCAGTTCGGGCACCAGCGTCAGCAGCCCGAGCACGGCCATGGCCGCGCCCGTCCACAGCGGGGCGCGCAGCCCCCAGTGCGAGACGCCGATCCCGCCGACCCAGGAGCCGACGACGACGCCGAGGGTGATGAAGGAGGTGTGGACGGTGTTGACCAGCGGGCGGTCGTTGGCGGTGCGCATGACGCGGGTGACCATCGCCGGGTTCATCGTCACGCCGACCAGCCCGATGCCGGTCATGGCGGCCAGGGCGACGGCCGCGTCGGCGGCGCCGAGCGCGAAGACCGTCAGGAACACGGTGTTCAGGGCCAGGCCCGTGCCGAGCACCGTCAGGGTGTGCCGGTCGGCGAGGCGCCCGACGACGGCGTTGCCGATGACGGTCGCGGCGCCGTAGAGGACCAGCAGCAGCGGGACGGTGGCCGCGGCGAAGCCGGTGACGTCGGTGAGGATCGGCACGAAGTACGAGAACGCGGCGAAGGTCGCGCCGATGATCAGCATGCTGGTCGCGAAGGCCGCCCACAGCCGCGCGTTGCGGAAGGCCCCCAGCTCGGCGCGGACGGAACCGCCGGAGCCGCCGGCCCCGTCGGACTCCTCCTTGGCCAGCGCGGGGACCGCGCCGAGGGTGACGGCGAGGGCCAGCGCGGCCAGGGCGGCGACCGCCCAGAAGGCGAACCGCCAGCCGTAGTGCTCGCCGGCCAGCTGGGACAGCGGCAGGCCCAGCACGGTGCCGACCATCAGGCCGCCGAGCACGATCGAGGTGGCCCGGCCGCGCACCTCGGGACCGGTGACGCGCACGCAGATGGCGAGCGCGACGCCGAAGAAGGCACCGGACGCGGCCCCGGTGACGAGGCGGGCGACGACCATCAGGGCGTAGCCGTCGGCGAGGGCGCCGAGCGCCTGCCCGGCGAGGAAGACGGCGTACAGGCAGATCAGGGCGGTCTTCTGGCGCAGTCGCAGGAGACCGGCGGTCAGCAGCGGGCCGCCGACGGCCATGGCCGCGGCGTAGACCGAGACCAGGTAGCCGATCTGGGGGATGCCGGCACCGAGGTCCTCGGACAGCTGCGGCATCAGGCCGGCCACCAGGAACTCGCTGGTCACCATGGTGAAGATGCCCAGGCCCAGGACGTAGATCGCGAAGGGCACGGCTCAGACCTCGACAGTCTCGACGGTGTGGGACGGGCCGCCGGCCACGACGGCCCCCGCGGCCTGGAACGACCCCAGGGACTCGGCGATCGCCTGGGCCCGCGGGTTGTCGGCCGGGTCGAAGACCGGGATCGGCTCGCCCGGCCGGGCGTCGACGCCGGCCTGGAGGAAGAACTCCTCGAAGCCGCTGGGCGTGAAGATCAGCAGCTGTTTGGCGGCGTGCAGGCCCTTGTTGCGGAAGCGGTGGACGGTCCCCTTGGGGACGAAGACGAAGTCGCCCGCGCGGACGTCGTAGGTCTGCCCGTCCGCGAAGAACTCCAGCTCGCCTTCGAGGAGGTAGAAGGCCTCGTCCTCGTTGCGGTGGTCATGGGCCGGCGGGCCGCCGCCGGGCGGCACGGAGGCCTCCAGCAGCGTGATCGTCCCGCCGGACTGCGCGGTGTCGACCTTGACGGTGTAGACGTCGCCGTTGAGCCAGACCGAGGGGCCCTGGCCGGCGGGGATGTGCAGGACCTTGCCGAGGGCCGGCGGGTGGTCGCTGCGGAGCTGTTCGTTGAGTGACATGGCGTACGGGAACCTCAGGACGCGGGGACGGGGACGGAAGCCTGTACGGGTACGGAGGGCGGGACGGGAGGGACGGGCGCGGGGGTGAGCGGGTGCGCCAGTCGGGCGCCGTCGGGCAGCTGCCCGGTGCGGGCGGGCGCGACCTCCTGCCCGTCGCACTCGGTGGTCAGCACCTCCAGCCAGCCGTCGGCGCAGCCGACGAACACCCGCCCCCGCTCGCCGTGCACGACGAGCCCGGGCACGGGCGCCCGGTCGGGCGCGCCGGCCGGCGCCGGGTCGGCGGACAGGACGCGCACCCGTCTGCCGGCCTCGTCGGCGGTCCAGGCGCCCGGCGAGCGGTAGCCGGCCCGGACGTGCCGGTCGACGACGGCGAGCGGGGCGCGCAGGTCCAGGCGCAGGTCGTCGTCCGAGGGCCGGCCGAAGTACGAGCGCAGCGCCGGGTCCTGGGCGATCGGGCGGTAGCCGCGCTCGGCCAGCTGCGGGATGAGCTCCAGCAGCATCAGCACGTTGGCCCGCTCCTGGGCGGTGCGCAGGTCCAGCGCGGTCTCCCGGCCGGTCAGCGGCACCTGGTGCTGCATGATCAGGTCGCCGCTGTCGAGGACGGGCGCCATCTCGATGGCGGAGACGGCCGACTCGGTGGCGCCCTCGCGGATCATCCAGTAGAAGGGCGCGAGGCCGGCGAAGGCGGGCAGCGGCGAGGGGTGGAAGTTGACGGCGGTGACCCGGGGCACCGACAGCAGCCGCTCGCGCAGGATCTGCTGGAAGTTGGCGACGACGAAGTAGTCGGCCTCGTAGCCCTCCAGCTCCTCGACGAACTCCGGCCGGTTGACCGACGGCGGCCGCAGGACCGGCACCCCGAGCGCCGCGCCCTGGGTGACCAGGTCCACCTGCTCGGGGTCGTCGGTGAAGTACGAGCAGCGCTTGCCGTGCGGGGAGGTGACCACGGCGACGAGGTCGACCTGGGGGTGGCCGTGCAGCATGCTCAGGAACGGCGAGCCGAGCTTGGAGTTGACTTCCGAGAACAGGACGACGCGGATGCGGTCCATGGGTCGGGAAACCTCTCTGTGTCTGGCTGTGCGGGGCAGGGACGTTCGGGGTGGCGCGGGCCGGCCTAGAAGAACGGGCTCGTCGACTTCCCGCCCAGCAGCACGTTGCCGGTGAGCTGGAGGATCGAGTCCTGGGCGACGGCGTGCTGGTTCATCGTCCAGGCGTCGCGCAGCCAGCGGTCCAGCGGCGAGGGCTTGTAGACGGAGGAGCCGCCGACCAGGTCGAACAGGGTCTGCACGATGTCGCGGGCGGTGCGGAAGGCGTGCCGGCGGGCGATGGCGGTGGCCACCCTGGCGTCGTCGGTCAGCTCGGCGCCGCCGGTCAGCGCGTCCCACTGGCGCTCCAGGCTCGCGTACACGCCGGAGCGGGCGGCGAGCAGCTCGCCCTCCAGGCGGGCGATGGTGCTCTGGACGCGGTGGTCCTGCGCCCACGGGGTGCCGGTCTCCCGGTCGGTGCGGTGGGCGGCCAGCTCCCGCACGTGGTCCAGCGCGGCGCGGGCCATGCCGAGCGGGATGCCGGACATCTTGCGCAGGATGGTGTCGGGGCTGGCGTGCAGCGGGCCGGTGCGGCGCGGGTCGGAGAAGCTGAAGGAGCGCTCCTCGGGGACGAACAGGTCCTCGCAGGAGTAGTCCTGGCTGCCGGAGCCGGCCAGGCCGGTGGTGTGCCAGGTGTCGTGGAAGGTGTAGGCCGCCGGCTTGGAGACCAGCACCCGCCAGTGGGTGGGCTCGCCGCTGACCGGGTCGGGCTCGGGGGTGCCGTCCTCGTCGACGATCAGGCAGCCGGCGCCCAGCCAGTCGCAGTGGGCCGAGCCGGAGCCGAACTTCCAGCGGCCGGTGAGGCGGTAGCCGCCCTCGACGCGCACGGCGCGGCCCTGCGGGTAGATCCAGCCGGAGTTGGCGAGGTCGAGGGTCGGGTACATCTCGCGGGCCACGTCGTCGTCGAGGTAGCCGGAGTAGATGCCGGAGTCCATGCCGATCATGGCGCACCACGCGGTGGAGGCGTCGCCGGTGGCGAGGATCTCGATCAGTTCGCACTGCTGCATCGAGGTGAGCTCGGGGCCGCCCCAGGTCTTGGGCATGGCGGCGCGGAAGACGCCGCCGTCGCGCAGCAGGTCGACGATGTCGGCGGGCAGGGTGCGGTTCTGCTCGATGCGGGCGCCGGCCTCGCGCAGCTGCGGGACGAGGGTGCGGGCGTGCGCGAGGATCGCCTCGGCGGTGTCGGGGACGACGGTGGTGGTCACGGTGGTGCTCATCGTGGAGGTCCTTCGGGAGTTGACGGTGATCAGAGGTAACGGCCGGGCGCGAACGTGCCGTTGGGGTCGACGAGGCGCGCGACGTCCAGGACCAGCGCGGCGTTCTCGGCGTCCGGGGCGTGCTCGCGGCCCCAGCCGCCGTGCGCGGAGTCCAGCCGGTACGGCGCCCAGCCGGCCGCGGCGAAGAGCGCGTAGGCCCGGTCGAGCGCGCGGTGCGCGGCCTCGGCCTGGGTGGCCCGGTCGAACGGGAAGGAGACGACGAGGTCGATGACGTCGGCGTCGAGGGCGTTGACGGTGGCGCCGGGGCGGATCCCGGTCTCCTCGTGCACGGTGTCGAGGAGGGCCAGGGCGCGGGCGGTGTCGGCGCCGGTGAAGGGGATCAGTGGCAGGAAGAAGATCCAGCCCTTGCCCTCGGCGTCGACGAGGTCGGCGCGGGTGCCGGTGGCGGAGGCGAGCATGTCCTCGTTGAACTCCACCGAGCCGGAGTACGCGGCCTGGACGACCTTGGACACGGTGTCGTCCGCGGCCGGCTCCTCCCCCGCCGCGATCCGGCCGAACAGGCCCGCGGCACGGGCCTCTTCGACCAGCGCCCCGGCGAGCGCGTCGAGCGTGCCGGCGGTGGCGTCCACGCACACGTGGGCGAGGTAGCCGTGGCCGCCCTCGCCGCCGTAGGTGGCGGTGGAAGCGGTGTCGTAGATCTTCACGACGCCCGACACCACGTTCCCGGCCCGCCAGCGGCGGATGAGGTCCACGGCCGCGGGCAGCTCCTCCCGGCCGAAGGAGAGCCGGACCACGCGCTGCGCCTCGGGGCGCGGCAGCAGCCGGACGACGGCGGCGGTGATCACGGCGAGCGGCGACTGGGTGAACAGGTGCAGCGTGCTCGGCCCCAGGCCGTACGGGTTGACGGCTCGTCCGGCGGAGGTGCCGGGCCACCAACCGGTGCGCACCAGGCGGCCGTCGGGGAGCACCCCTTCGAGGCCGAGGAGGTCCTCGGTGCGCTGGCGGCGCAGGCCCACGCCCCGGTCGACGAGGTTGCCGAGCAGCGAGGTGTGGCCCGAGGAGGCGGTGACGTTGAGCATCCGGGCGGTGCCGGCGAGCCTGGCGGCGAGGACGGCCTGGGTGACGCCCGGCTCGACGACCGCGTAGCCGGCCTCGACGTCGAGGTCGCGGACGGCGTCGAGGCGGTCGAGTTCGAGGCGGACCACCGGGCCGACGGCCGGTTCCTTGGAGCCCAGGCCCCAGTTGCGGCCGGTGGAGACGGTGTGCAGGCCGGGCAGGCCGGCCCGGGCGCCGCCGTGCTCGTCGAAGGCGCGGACGACGGACCGCACCTCCTCGGCGCTGCCCGGGCGCAGGACGGCGTTCAGGGCGCGGGCGGCGAAGGCGGAGACGTTGGCCTCGGCCGGCAGGAGCGCGGCCGGGTCCGCGGAGCGGACGACGTGGTCGGGGCCGATGGCGGCGGCGACGGTGTCCAGGACCGCTTCGAGCGCGGTGCGGGATGCGGTTTCGGGCATGGCTGGTCCTCGGAAGGTGCGTGCGCGGGCACGGAGGGGTGACGGAGAGGAGGGGGAAGGGCTCAGGCCGCGGGCTTGGTCGGGGCGGCGCCGCCCAGGTAGACGGCGACGGGCCGGCCGGGGCGGTCCCAGGACAGGTGCGCCAGCACCCGCAGGGTGCGGGGCGGGGCTCCGGCGAAGGCGGCGTCCTGCGCGCAGAGGGCGGGCAGGTCCCAGCCGGCCTCGTGCAGGACGAGCGCGGGGTTGGTGGCGGTGAGGTCCGGGGTCATGGTGAACACGAGGCTCACCAGGTCGGCCCGGTCGAGGTGGTTGGCGGCCAGCAGGCCGGCGAGCAGGTCCTCGGTGGCGCGGGTGAGGGCGGGCACGGTGTCGGCGGGCACGGCGATGCCGCCGCGGACGGCGAGCGTACGGATCGTGCGGGTCGTACGGGTCGCGCGGGTGGTACGGATCACGCCGGTCCTACGGAGCGCGCCGGTCGTACGGATCATGCGGATCGTACGGATCGTGCCGGGATTGCCCTCGCCCTCGGCCGGGCTCAACTCCCGTCCGCGGAAGCGGAGGTGAAGCGCCCCTGGTGGAAGACCAGGGCGTCCTGCGGCTCCTCGGTACAGGTGGCGTGCAGCACTCGGGCGAGGAACAGGTCGTGGTCGCCGCCGGGGAAGGTGTCCTCGATCTCGCAGGCGAGCGAGGCCAGGGCGCCGGGGAGCACGTCGTGCCCCTCGGCGGTGCGGTCGAGGTAGGCGCCCAGACCGGGCCCGGCGGGCTTCTCCCGGGAGGCGAACAGCTTGGCCACGTCGCCCTGGTGGGCGGCGAGCAGGTGGATGCCGAGCCGGCGGCTGGCGGTGATCACGGGGTGCGCGCGGGCGGTCCGCATGACCGAGACCAGGACGCGCGGCGGGTCGAGCGAGATCGAGGTGAAGGAATTGACCGTCATGGCGACGGCGGTGTCCTCGCGGCCGCTGCTGAGGACGGTGACCCCAGTGGGATAGCGGCGCATGACGTCCCGCAGGTCCGCGGACTGTCCGCGGGCACGGGTGATGGACGGTGAAGGCATGACTCCCCCTTCGCACGGTAGTGCGAATCTTGTTGCTGCCTAAACGCTAGCGCGACTTGTGAACGCTGATAGCTTTTCTAACATAGATCTCGCCACGTTGGTCAAGCGCCGGTCAAGCGCGACCACCCCGAAGAACCGCTTCGACGAGGGAGAACCGTGACCTCTTCACCTGCCCGAAACGCCCAAGCCGCACTCCGTTCACGCCACTTGGCGATGCTGGCACTCGGCGGGGTGATCGGCGCCGGCCTGTTCGTCGGCTCCGGCGCCGGGCTGGTGGCGGCCGGTCCGGCCGTGCTGGTCTCCTACCTGCTGGCCGCCGTGCTCGCCCTCGCGGTCATGCGCATGCTCGGCGAACTCGCCGCCGCGCTACCGGAGTCGGGCTCCTTCTCGGTCTACGCGCGTCGCGCGCTGGGGCCGTGGGCCGGCTTCACCACCGGCTGGCTGTACACCTGGGTGACGGCCGTGGCCATCGCCGTCGAGGCCCTGGCGGCCGCGGCGATCCTGCACGCGTGGTGGCCGGCCGTCCCCTCCTGGGCGTTCGCCCTCGCCGCGATGACGCTCTTCACCACCGTCAACACCACCGACGTCCGGACCTTCGGCGAGGCCGAGTTCTGGTTCGCCTCGCTCAAGGTCCTCGCGATCGTCGCGTTCATCGCCCTCGGCGCCGCCGCCCTCCTCGGCGTGCTGCCCGGCGCCGACTCACCGGGCCTCTCCCACCTCACCGGTGACGGCGGGTTCGCCCCCAACGGCCTGTCCGGGATCGTCACGGCGCTGCTCGGCGTCGTCTTCGCGTTCGGCGGCATGGAGGTCATCGGCATGGCCGCCGCCGAGTCCCAGGACCCGGGACGCAGCATCCGCACCGCGGTGCGCTCCGCGATCTGGCGGATCGCCCTGTTCTACCTGGGCTCGGTGGCCGTCCTGGTCCTGCTGCTGCCGTGGCGCGACGCCCGGCCCGACGAGAGCCCGTACGTCGCCGCGCTCGGCCGGCTCGGCATCCCGCACGCCGGCGCCGTCACCCAGGCCGTGATCGTCGTGGCCCTGCTCTCGGCCCTCAACGCGAACCTGTACGGCACCTCGCGCATGCTGCACTCCCTCGCCGAACGCGGCGACGCTCCGGGCGCGTTGGCCCGCCGCACCCGGCGGGGCGTACCGGCCCGCGCGGTGGCCGCCGCCTCCGCCGTCGGCTTCGCCGCCGTCGTCCCCGAGGCGCTCTCCCCCGGCACGGCCCTGCCGCTGCTCGCGAAGGCGATGGGCGCGGCGATGCTCTTCATGTGGCTGGCGGTCGCCTGCTCGCACCTGGTCCTGCGCCGCTCCCTCGAAGCCGCCGGCCGGCTCCCGCTCCGCACCCGGGGCTTCCCCGCCACGACCCGCGCGGTGATCGCCGCGATCACGGCCCTGATGCTGCTGATGACGGCCTCGGCCGGGACCCGCCCCCAACTCCTGACCTCCGCCGCCCTGACCGCCGCCCTGGCCCTCACCGGCGCGGCCCTCTCCCGCCGCCGCGCCCAGTCCCAGGCCCCGACCCCAGCAGCAACAGCAGCAACAGCGGAGACCCGCGCCACTCCGTAACGCGTCGCCCAGTGACAAGTCGCCCACGAGCAAAGGCGGGCGGACCCCCGGCCAGGGGTCCGCCCGCCCGCACGCGAGCTGCCGGACGGCTACTCCACCGTCACGCTCTTCGCCAGGTTGCGCGGCTTGTCGACGTCGCGGCCGAGGGCCACCGCCGCGTGGTAGGCGAGGAGCTGGAGCGGGATGTTGAGGAGCAGCGGGTCGAGCTCGGGCTCGCTCTTGGGGACGAGGATGCAGTGGTCGGCGAGCTTGTCCTCGGGGCGCCGGTGGGCGACCGCGATGACGCGGCCGGAGCGGGCCTTGATCTCGCCGAGGGTGGTGAGGTTCTTGTCGAGGAGCTCGTCGTCCGGGACGAGGGCGACGGTCGGCAGCTCGGGGCTGATCAGCGCCAGCGGGCCGTGCTTCAGCTCGCTCGCCGGGTAGGCCTCGGCGTGGACGTAGGAGATCTCCTTGAGCTTCTGCGCGCCCTCGCGCGCCACCGGGTAGCCGCGGACCCGGCCGATGAACATCATCCCGGCCGACTTGGCGTACTCGGCGGCGAGTTCGGCGATCGCGTCGCTCTGGTCGAGCACCTCGCGGATCTGGTCCGGCAGCGCCTTGAGCGCGGAGACGATGCGCCGGCCGTCGGCGGGCGAGAGGTCGTGGATGCGGCCGAAGTGCAGGGCCAGCAGCGCGAAGGCGACGACCGTCGAGGTGAAGGCCTTGGTCGAGGCGACCGAGATCTCCGGCCCCGCGTGCAGGTAGATGCCGCCGTCGCACTCGCGGGCGATCGCGCTGCCGACGGTGTTGACGACGCCGAGGACGCGGCCGCCCTTGCGCTTGATCTCCTGGACGGCGGCCAGCGTGTCGTAGGTCTCGCCGGACTGGCTGACGGCCACGTACAGGGTGTCGGCCTCGATCACCGGGTTGCGGTAGCGGAACTCGGAGGCGGGCTCGCTGTGCGCGGGAACGCGGGAGAGCTCCTCGATCAGCTGGGCGCCCATCTCGCCGGCGTAGTAGGCGGAGCCGCAGCCGAGGATCTTGACCCGGCGGATCTCGCGCAGTTCGCGGGCGTCGAGGTTGAGGCCGCCGAGGTGGGCGGTGGCGAAGCGCTCGTCGAGGCGGCCGCCGAGGGTGCGCTCGACGGAGCCGGGCTGCTCGTGGATCTCCTTGAGCAGGAAGTGCTCGAAGCCGCCGGTGTCGTAGGAGTCGATCTCCCAGTCGACGGTGGACGGCTGGCGGTGGGTGGTGCGGGCGTCCTCGGTGAAGGTGCGGAAGCCGTCGGCGCGGACGACGGCGAGCTCGCCGTCCTCCAGGTGCACGACCTGGCGGGTGTAGCGGACGAGGGCGGAGACGTCGGAGGCGGCGAACATCTCCTTCTCGCCGATGCCGAGGACGATCGGGCTGCCGTTGCGGGCGACGACGATGCGGTCGGGCTGCTCGGCGTCCAGGACGGCGATGCCGTAGGTGCCGACGACCTTGCCGAGGGCGGCGCGGACGGCCTCCTCCAGCTCGACGCCCTCGGCGGCGTGCGCGGCGACGAGGTGGGAGAGCACCTCGGTGTCGGTCTCGGAGCGGAAGACGGCGCCGTCGGCGGTGAGCCGGGCGCGCAGCTCGTCGGCGTTCTCGATGATGCCGTTGTGGACGACGGCGATGCGCTCGGCGTTGTCGAAGTGCGGGTGGGCGTTCTCGTCACTGGGGACGCCGTGGGTGGCCCAGCGGGTGTGGCCGATGCCGGTGGTGCCCTTGAAGCGGGCGGGGACGGCGGCGGCGAGGTCGGCGACCCGGCCCTTGACCTTGCGGAGCTTGATGCCGCCGGTGCGGCCGGCGACGGCGACACCGGCCGAGTCGTAGCCGCGGTACTCCAGCCGGGCGAGGCCTTCGAGCAGGAAGGGGGTCGCGTCCTTGGGGCCGATGTAGGCCACGATTCCGCACATGACGGGCTCCTCCGTGAGGTGGTGTCGGCTCAGCCGTAGACGATCCGGCGCAGCTGGCGCGCCGAGAGCTCCGGTGCCGCGACGCGGCGGGCCGGGAGCTCCTCGGCGAGCCGGGCGAAGATCCGTTCGTTGGTCAGTCCCCGCGCCTGGAGCTCACCGTGACGGCGGCGGACGTACTCCTCGGTGGTCTCGGAGAAGTACGCCAGGACCTCCGCCACGACCCGCGCCGCCTCCCGGGGCCCGAGGGGGCTGGTCCGGGTGAGGTGGGCGACGAGGTCGTCATGAGGGTGGGGTGAGCTCGGCACGGAGGAAGACATTAGGCGGACGACGACCCGGAAGCCAAAGTTTCTGCCCGAAATCGGGCAGACATTCCGACTTTTGGCCCAGGCAACCATGCGGAACCCTTCCCTTCACCTTTTCGACACACCCTTGTCGCTCACCCGGACGCCACGTAGCGTGACCCTCTCCACACGTAGCGGAAGACCGGAGGCTTGCTGATGTGCGGCATCACCGGATGGGTCGCCTTCGACCGCGACCTCACCGCCGACCGGAACGACCAGCGCGAAACCGCCCGCAGCGTCCTCGACGCCATGACGGCCACCCAGATCTGCCGCGGTCCGGACGCGGGCGGGGTGCACCTGGAGCGCCACGCCGCGATCGGGCACCGCCGCCTCGCGGTGATCGACGTCGAGGGCGGCGTCCAGCCGATGACCGTCGAGCACGACGGCCGGCTGCTGGCCGCCCTCACCTACAGCGGCGAGGTCTACAACCACGACGAGCTCCGCGCGGAGCTGCGGGCGGCCGGCCACCGCTTCCGCACCCGCAGCGACACCGAAGTCGTGCTGCGCGCCTACCTGGAGTGGGGCGAGCACCTGGCCGAGCGCCTGAACGGCATGTTCGCCTTCGCGATCTGGGACGCCCGGCAGGAGGAGCTGCTGCTGGTGCGCGACCGCATGGGCGTCAAGCCGCTGCACTACCACCCCACGGCGGACGGCGTGGTGTTCGGCTCCGAGGTGAAGTCCCTGCTCGCCCACCCGTCCGTCCGGCCGGTCGTGGACCTCGACGGGCTGCGCGAGATCCTCGCCTTCTGCCGCACCCCGGGCATCACCCCCTACCGCGGCATCGCCGAGGTCCGCCCCGGCCACGTCGTCCGCGTGCGCCGCGAGGGGATCACCGTGCGCCGCTACTGGGCGCTGGAGGCGCGCGAGCACACCCACAACCTGGACACCACCGTCGCGACCGTCCGCGCCCTGCTCGACGACATCGTGCACCGCCAGCTCGACTCCGACGTACCGCTGTGCTCCCTGCTGTCCGGCGGCCTGGACTCCAGCGCCGTCACCGCCCTGGCGGCGGGCGTGCTGAGCCGGGCCGGCGCCGGCCCGATCCGCTCCTTCTCCGTCGACTTCGCCGGCCAGAGCGAGAACTTCCACGCCGACGCGATCCGGTCCACCCCGGACGGCCCGTACGCCCGCATGCTGGCCGAGCACGTCGGCGCCGACCACAACGTCATAGAACTGGACGCCGCCGACCTCACCGACCCCGCCCAGCGCGCCACCGTCCTGCGCGCCCGGGACCTGCCCGGCGGCTTCGCCGACATGGACGTCTCGCTCCTGCTGCTCTTCCGCGGCGTGCGCCGGCAGTCCACCGTCGCCCTGTCCGGCGAGTCCGCCGACGAGCTCTTCGGCGGCTACCCCTGGTTCCACGACCCCGACGCGATAGCCGCCGACGACTTCCCGTGGGTGCCCTACATCGAGCGCGGCCTCGCCGGCCCGGGCGCCGGTATGCGCGAGCAGCTGCTCGACGCCGACCTCCTGCGCAAGCTCGACCTGGCCGGCTACCGCCGCGCCCGCTACCGCGAGGCGCTCGCCGAGGTGCCGCACCTGCCCGGCGCGAGCCCGCTGGAACGCCGGATGCGCGAGGTCTCCTACCTCAACCTGACCCGCTTCGTGTGCCTGCTCCTCGACCGCAAGGACCGGATGAGCATGGCCAACGGGCTGGAGGTGCGGGTGCCGTTCTGCGACCACCGGCTCGTCCAGTACGTCTTCAACACGCCGTGGGCGATGAAGAGCTTCGACGGCCGGGAGAAGAGCCTCCTGCGCGCCGCCGTCCGGGACGTGCTGCCGGACGAGATCGCCGACCGGGTGAAGAGCCCGTACCCCGTCACCGCCGACCCGCACTACCCGGCGCTGCTGCTCGCCGAACTCGCCGAACTCGCCGCCGAGGGCAAGTCCCCGGTGCTCGGCCTGCTCGACCGCCGGCGGCTGAACGACGCGCTCGCCCCCGGGACCGACCCGCAGTCGGTGCGGCTCGGCGTCGACCTCGCGCTGGACCTCGCCACCTGGCTGACGGAGTACCAGGTGTCGCTGGAGATCTGAGCGTTCCCTCCCCCGCGCGGCGCAGCGGAGCCCCCGGGCCGGCTGCGCCGTCGGGGCGGGCCCCGGCGGCCCCACGGGACCGTCCCGCGCGGGGCGGGGACCGGACGGTGCGGTAGCGTCGCCGACACTCCCGGATGGCGGGCGAAAACGCGGACTGCGGCCGCTTCGCGCGTCAGGATGGGAGCGAACCGTCCGCACTCGATCCGCCGGGGGATCCCGTCATGCAACCGCGAGCGTTCGCGATTCTCACCGCCCTGCTGCTCGGCGTCCTCGGCCTGGGCTCGGTGGCCGTCACCGACTGGTCGCCGGCGACCGCGAACGCGGCGACCGCCCAGGTCGCCGCCGCCACCGCCGCCTCGCCCGACGGCACCCCCGCCGCGAGCGCCACCCCGACCGGCGACCCGGCGGTCTGGACCCGCTCGACGCTGCGCAACAAGATGATGGCCGAGATGGACGCCACCGACCCCGGCGTCGCCCTCGCCGACCTCGACAAGATCACCAAGGAGAAGCCGTACACCGTGCGCTTCTGCCACCCGATCGCGCACGAGCTCGGGCACGCGGCCGTCAAGCGGTTCAACGCCGACTTCCAGAAGGTCATCTCCTTCCCGCACGAGACCTGCGCGGCCGGCTACCTGCACGGCGCCGTCGAGGAGATGCTGAACGCCTCCACCCAGCCCGAGGTGGACCTGCTCAAGCTGTGCGCCCCCAAGAACAGCGGCCCGTGCATCCACGGCGTCGGCCACGGCACGATGTTCGTCGCCAAGCAGGACGTGGCCAAGGCCCGCGACCTGTGCAACAAGTTCACCACCGACCAGAACCGGATCCGCTGCTCCGAGGGCCTGTTCATGCAGCTCTTCGGCCCGGACGAGGAGGACGAGCAGGCCAAGGCCAACCTGCCCGCCGACAAGCTCGCCCAGGACCCGCTCTACCCGTGCAAGGACCAGCCGTCGCTGTTCCAGTCCGCGTGCTACTTCTACGCGCCGACCTTCTACCTCTCCTCGCACGACTACCCGAACCACCCCGAGGTGTACGCCGACGCCCTCAAGTGGTGCCTCAACGGCAAGGCGAGCGGCGGGGCCGTCGACTGCAGCCGGGGCGTCGGCTCGCGGACGATGAAGTACAACCTCGACCGCGAGGACTGGGCCGCCCAGCAGTGCGCGACGGCCGCCGACGGCTGGCAGCGCAAGGCCTGCGCGGAGGGCCTGGTCAGCTACTACACGGTGAACTACACCGACGGCGGCGCGGCCGGACGGCTCTGCGCCAAGATCACCAACAAGGAGATGCAGGGCTACTGCCGCTCCGCGAGCGGGCTCTCCGCCTCGCTGGACTGAGCCCGCCGTCCCGGTCGACGGGCCCGCGCCGCACGGCGCGGGCCCTTTCCGTACCATCGGCTGATCACCCGGTGCGCCGAGGACGCCGCGCCCCCTCCGCACCGCTGGAGCACGCCGCATGGCAACCGACGACTTCCGCACCGCCGCCCACGCCACCGCCGACCTCGTCTCCGACCACCTCGCCGAGCTGCCCGGCCGCCCCGTCTGGCAGCCCATGGACGACGCGGCCCGCAGCGCCCTCCTCGACGCCCCGCTGCCCGCCGACGGCCGCCCGCTCGCCGAGCTCGTCCAGGCCATCGGCCGGGACGTCCTGCCCCACCCCATGGGCAACGGCAGCCCGCGCTTCTTCGGCTGGGTCAACTCCGCCCCCGCCCCCGCCGGCGTCCTCGCCACCCTCGCCGCCTCCGCCATGAACCCCAGCTCCGCCGGCGGCGACCACGCCGACGTCCACCTGGAGCGCGCCGTCGTCCGCTGGATCGCCGAACTCGTCGGCTTCCCGCACCCGGCCGGCGGCGGCCTGCTCACCTCCGGCACCTCGATGGCCACGATCGTCTGCCTCGCCGCCGCCCGGAACCGCGCCGCCCGGCGGGCCGGATGGGACGTCCGCGAGGACGGCCTCGCCGGAATGCCCCCGCTGGTCGGCTACGTCACCGGCGAGACGCACTCCTGCGTCCGCAAGGCCGCCGAGCTCCTCGGCCTCGGCAGCAGGCACCTGCGCACCGTCGCCACCGGCCCGGACGGCCGCCTCGACACCGCCGACCTGCGCGCCGCGATCGAGCGCGACCGCGCCGCCGGGCGGCTGCCCTTCCTCGTCGTCGCCTCGGCCGGCACCGTCGGCACCGGCGCCGTCGACGCCTTCGGCCCGATCGCCGACCTGTGCGCCGAGCAGGAGCTGTGGCTGCACGTCGACGGCGCGTACGGCGCCTTCGGCGTCCTCGACCCCGCCATCGCCCACCGCTACGCCGGGCTGGAGCGCGCCGACTCGCTCGCCCTCGACCCGCACAAGTGGCTCGGCGTGCCGGTCGACTGCGGCTGCGCGCTGGTCCGCGACACCGACGAGCTGCGCGGCACCTTCAGCCTCGTCCCGTCCTACCTGCGCGACGAGGCCGCGGGCGAGCTCGGCTGGTTCTCCGAGTACGGCACCGAGCAGACCCGCCCGTTCCGCGCGCTCAAGGTGTGGGCGACCATCGCCCACAAGGGCCGCGCGGGCCTCTCCCGCGACATCGCACGGTGCACCGCGCTCGCCCGCCGGCTCGCCGAACTGGTCGAGGCCGACGGCGAGTTCGAGCTGCTGGCCGAGGTGCAGACCTCGATCGTGGCCTTCCGCCACCGCCCCGCCGGGCTGGACGGGGCCGACCTCGACGCGCTCAACCGCGAGCTGCCCGTCGCCGTGCAGCGCCGCGGCAAGGTCTTCGTCACCGGCGCCCGTCTGGACGGGACGGAGATGCTGCGCGCCTGCCTCCTGAACGCCGACACGACGGAGGCGGACCTGGAACTCCTCCTCGCCGAGGTGGCGGCGGCCGCGGCGGACCTCCGGAAGTAACGCCCGGGCCGATACCTTAACCCGCAGGTCACGGAAG
Organism: Kitasatospora sp. NPDC059408; assembly: GCF_042751525.1. Classification (NCBI taxonomy): domain Bacteria; kingdom Bacillati; phylum Actinomycetota; class Actinomycetes; order Kitasatosporales; family Streptomycetaceae; genus Kitasatospora; species Kitasatospora sp. NPDC059408. The sequence continues at coordinate 81,789 of NZ_JBHYWI010000007.1, read as the reverse complement.
GTTCGTGGACGGGAAACACCACACGGGGACAGTGGTGCCATGGAGCACACGGAGCACACCACGACAGCCGTCCACACCTCCGCAACGCCCACCCCCTCCCGCACCCGGACCCGCACCCACCGCTGGCGCCGCGACACCGTCGAGCTCGCCGCCGTCTTCGTCTCCGTCACGGCGGCCGACCTCGTCGCCAAGGTCGTCGTGAAGGGCCACGACGGTCCGGTGCTGCTCGCCGCCTCGGCGGTGGCCCTGCTGGCCACGACGCTGTTCCACACGTGGTGGTCCCACCGGCAGCACCTGCACGGCCCGCCGCCGCCCCCCGCCACCGAGATCGCCCCGACCGCCCTCTGGCGGGTCCGCGCCACCGCCGAGGACTCCCCCGCCGGCCTGGCCCGCGTGTGCACCGCGTTCGCCGAACAGCAGGTCATGATCGTCTCGATGCAGTCGCACCCGCTCCCGCGCGGCGCCGTCGACGAGTTCTTCCTCCGCGCCCCGCACGCCCTCTCCGGCACCGACCTGGCCGCCCTCGTGACCACCGGCGGCCACGACCTCCTGGACGCACCGACCCGCATCGTGTGAGCGGAAGCCGGAGAGGGCCCGCGGGGCCCGGGGCTCAGCCGTTGTCGGGCCGGACCACGCAGACGGCGTTGCCGAGCATCGAGCCGAACCCGCCGAGGAGGGAGCCGGTCACGGACTTGCAGGCGGCGGCCTCCTGCGGGGTCTTGGGGCCGTGGTTGCTGCTGTCGGCGGCGGCGGGCTGGGCGAGGGCGAGCAGCAGGGCGCAGCCGGCCATGGCGAACACGGTCTTCTTCAACGACATGGAGAAGCCCCTTCGGGTCGAGGTGGGTTCGGCGGAGAGCCGAGCCATCCCTATCCGAAGGGGCTTCCCGGCTCACGGATCCTGGGCCATCCGTGAGCGTGTCCGCGTCAGTGCCCACGCGCCATCCGCTCCAGCGCCCGGATCGCGGCGGCCAGTTCGACCACGCCGTGCTCCTTGAGGACGCCGTAGTGGTCGGCGGTCAGGTCGACCACGGTGGGCGGGGCGGCGCAGTAGCCGGAGCTGCCCTCGATGAAGGAGTAGTCGTCGCCGGTGGCCTTGAAGATCGTCACCGGGACGTCCAGCCGGCGCTCGGCGAGCTCGCGGAAGCTGTACTCGAACTCGTACGTCTCGCCGACGATCCGGACGATCCGGCGGACCACCTCCTCCTCCAGGGTGGGGAGCAGCCGGCGGATCGAGGTGACGAAGGTGTCCTCGTCGGCGGTCTCGGTCAGGCAGCGCTCCAGCTCCGGACCGCTGATCCGGCCGGTGAACACCCCGAACAGGATGGTCACGTACGCCGGGTTGGCGTAGGAGGCCTCGCGGCCCCACGTGCGGCCGTCGGCCCGGCGCACCTCCGGGTTGCCGGGGCAGATCAGCAGCAGGTTCTCGACCCGCCGGCCGGCCTGTTCCAGCTGCCAGGCGGCCTCGAAGGCGACCCGGGCGCCGAAGGAGAAGCCCCACAGCGTGTACGGGCCCTCGGGCTGCACGCGGCGCAGTTCGGCGACGTCGGCGGCGGCCATCTCGCGGATGGTCGGGTACGGCGTCTCGCCCGCGTTGATGCCGTGCGCCTGGATGCCGTAGAAGGCGCGTCCGTCGCTCGCCTCGCGGCCGAGCAGGCGCAGGTTCATCGGGTAGCCGCCGAGGCCGGGCCAGCAGAACACCGGTCGCTCGGGGGTGCCGGGGTGCAGCGGGACGAGCCGTGAGGAGGCCGCGGTGCCGGCGCCGGCCGACGCGTCCGCGATGCGGGCGGCGAGGTCGGCGAGCTTCGGGCACTCGAAGACGACCTGGAGCGGCAGGGCGGTGCCGAACGCGCGGTTGATGCGGTTGACCAGGGCGACGGCGATCAGCGAGTTGCCGCCGGCGGCGAAGAACTCGTCGGCCGTCGAGACCGTGGCGAGGTCCTCGTACGTGAGTGCCTCTCCCCAGGCCTCGGCGAGCCACCGCTCCTGCGGGGTGGCGGGGGCGACGTACTCGCCGCGGACGTCGGCGTCGCGGACGGTGTCCGAGGCGGCGAGCGCCTTGAGGTCGACCTTGCCGTTGGCTGTCAGCGGCAGGGCGTCCAGCACGAGGACGCGGTTGGGGAGCATGTAGTCGGGCAGCAGGTTGGCGAGTTCGTCCTTGATGATCTCGGCCGGTCCCTTCATGTGGACGGTGTCCTCGTGCATGCCCTCGCTGCGGACCTGCTCCTCGCTCACCTTGCCGCCGAGGAAGAAGTACGACGGGCCGGTGGGGATCCCCGCGGCGCCGAGGATCTCGTCGAAGCGGCGCGAAGCGGGCAGCGGGTGGCCGGACTTGGAGCTGTAGCCGGAGGACATGAAGCCGAAGGACAGGCCGTTGCGCTGGAGGTGGTGCAGCTTGGTGCCCAGGGCGACGTACTGCAGCCACTCCTCGCCGGCCCGGCTGACGGCGGTGATGCCGAAGGCCGAGCGGGCGTAGACGGCCTGGTTGATCGCGATGACGTGGCGGGACTGCACGACGTCCTCCGAGACGCGGGTCAGCTCGCCGCCGGCGTGGCGGTACAGGCCGGCCGGCAGGCCCTCGACGCGGTCCTCGTGGGCCTGGACGTACACCTCGGTCGGGTCGGCCTGCGGCGTGCCGTCGCCGCGGACGACGGCGAAGCTGCCCAGGTAGTGGTCCTCGTCGGCGACGTCCAGCCGGTCCTTGACCGCCGGGTGGAAGCCGAGCGGGCGGACGTCCAGACCGTACTCGGGCAGCACCTCCTCGAAGACGCCCAGCATGTGGCCGGTCTCGAACTCCAGCACCTCGCGGATGTTGTTGGTGTAGACGGGGGCGATGGCGCCGGTCTTGCCGGAGAAGTGCAGCGTCAGGTAGGGGTCCTGGCGCTCCTCGGCGTCGCCGACGCGTATGAGGCTGTGCTCGACGGGGTGGTAGTAGTACAGGCCGGCCCCGAGCCCGTCGAGACCGCCGGTCTCCAGGTAGAGCTGGGTCGCGTACAGCGCGCCGGGCGAGGCGTAGGCGTACTTGGGCAGCAGCCGCTCCTCGCTGTGGAACTGGCCGAACCAGCGCAGGACGCGGCCGAGTTCGGGCAGGCTCAGCAGCTCCAGGCCGCGCCCGAAGGCACCCGCGGGGCGCGGGGCGAGCAGCGCGGCGAGGTCGTCGCGGGTCACCCGGCCGCCCTCGTAGAAGCGGTAGGTCTTGCGGGCGAAGACCTCCCGGCGCTGCGCCGCGGTCCCGCGGCGGCCGGGCAGGTCGACGTGCGGGCGGCCGGCGAGCTGCCCGAGGTCGCGCAGGCCCGGGTCGGAGAGCTGGGCCTTGACCTGGAGGCGCCCGGCCTTGGACTGGTGGTGGCGGCCGTGGTTGCCCTGGTCCATCAGGGCGGCCTCACGCGGGTTCAGCTCGACGCAGGCGATCAGGTTCTGATGGCCGGTGCGCTCGTCGGCGGTGACGATCGCGGCCGAGCGACGGACCCAGGTGTGCTCCTCGATCGCGCGGGCGATCTCGTCCAGCTCGACCCGGTAGCCGCGCAGCTTGACCTGGTTGTCGACGCGGCCGGCGAACTGGAGGGTGCCGTCCGGGTTCCAGTGCGCGAGGTCGCCGGTGCGGTAGAGCCGCTCGTGCGGGGTGAACGGGCAGGGGACGAAGCGCTCGGCGGTCAGCTCGGGGCGGTGCAGGTAGCCGCGGGCCAGCTGGACGCCGCCGATGTACAGCTCGCCGGTCTCCCCCTCGCCGACCGGGGCCAGGTCGGCGTCGAGGACGTGGCACCGGGTGCCGTCGACCGGCCGGCCGATCGGCACCGCCCCGGCGCCTTCGCCGAGCGCGGCCGGGTCGACGACGTGCGCGGTCGCGTTGATCGTGCACTCGGTCGGCCCGTACAGGTTGACCAGGGTCGCCCACGGCAGGGCGGTCGTGAGGTCGCGGGCGAGGCGCAGCGAGAGCGCCTCGCCGCCGGAGAAGATCCCGGTCAGGCTGCGGCTGTCGGCGAAGCCGTCGGTGGCGAGCAGCGCCTGGAGCAGGGTCGGCACGCACTGCAGCGCGGTCACCCCGTGGCGGCGGACGGCGGCGACGAGCGCCTCCGGGTCGCGGTAGAGGCCGGGCGCGCCGGCGACCACGCGGGCGCCGACGGCCGGGGCGAGGATCTCCCACTGGGCGGCGTCGAAGCTCATCGGCGTCTTCTGCAGCACGGTGACGTCCTGGTCGAGGTGGCCGGCGCCGTGCATCCAGCGCAGCTGGGAGACGACGGAGCCGTGCTCGATCACGACGCCCTTGGGGCGGCCGGTGCTGCCGGAGGTGTAGATGACGTAGGCCAGGGACTCCGGCGCCGGGTGGGCGCCGTCGTCGGGACGGACGGCCGGGGCGTCCGCGAGCGTGACGACCTCGGTGCCGGCGGGGGCCAGCGCGGCCAGCCGCTCGCGCAGGTGCTCCTGGGTGACGACGATCCGGGTGCGGCTGTCCTCGATCATGTAGCGCAGCCGGTCCTCGGGGTACTCGGGCGACAGCGGCAGGTAGCCGGCCCCGGCGTACAGGACGCCCCAGGCCCCGGTGACCAGCTCGGCCGACGGCTCGGTGAACAGGCCGACGGGGGTGTCGGCCCCGGCGCCCAGCCGGCGCAGGAGGCCGGCCAGGCGGCGGGCGTCCTCGCGCAGCTCCGGGAAGGTGAGGTCGCGGCCCTCGCCGACGACGGCCACCGAGGCGGGCCGGGTGCGCGCCTGGTGGTCGAGCAGGCCGGTGAGCGCGGTGGCGGCGGGGGCGCGCCGGGCGTGCGGCACGGCGGTGGTCGCGGTGGCGGGGACGGACGGGGTGGTACGCATGAGAGAGCCTTCGTTCGTGGACTGACACGCCCCGGCGCCCTGTGTTCGTCAGGAGCGCCGGACATGTCCACCACCGTCGGCCGCCCGTTGTCCCGGCCACATGAGGCACCGGTCTGGACCTCTGCCGGCTCCGTCCCGGCCCGACGGGACCTTCTGCCGGATCCGTCCCGGCCCGGTCACGGGCACGTCCCGGGTCCGTCCCGGACACTCGTGCGTTCACGATCGCGTAACCGCGCCGAAGCGCGGTGTCGGTAGCGTCGCCTCCATGACGGCATCGCACACGCGCTTCGAACGGCTCTGGACCCGGTCTTTCGGCAGGTCCGACCGGAGGTGCGCGGTGCCCGAGGGGCCCGGTGGCCGGGTGGCGCTCCTCGACGCCCCGCTCCGGGCCGCCCGGACGCACCCGGCGACGGGCCGGCTGCACGCCCTCGTCGCGGAGGAGCCGCTCCCCGCCCGGCTGTCCCTGGCGGACGGGACCGCGCTGATCGTCCGCGCGGCCGGTCCGGCCGACAAGGCCGGGGCCCGGGCGATGCACCAGCGCTGCTCCCCCGCCTCGCTGCGGCTGCGCTACCACGGGCCGGTCCGCGACTCCGACCGCCACCTGGACCACCTGCTGGACGGGCGGCACGGGCGCAGCCTCGCCGTGACGGCCGGGGACGGGCGGATCGTCGCCCTCGGGCACCTGATGTGGGACGACGGGGAGGCCGAGCTGGCCGTCCTGGTGGAGGACGGCTGGCAGCGGCGCGGGCTCGGACTGGCCCTGCTGCGCCGGCTGGCCGCGATGGCCCGGGCCGCCGGGATCGGCACCGTGTACGCGGTGACCCACGCCTCGAACGCGGGCCTGATCACGGCGATGCGCCGGCTGGCCGTGCCGCTGGACTTCCGCGCCGAGGACGGCACCCTCGTGATCACCGCCGCCCTGGCGGGCGCGGAGCCGGCGCCGCACCGTCCGGCCTGCTGATCATTTCTTCACCACATTCTCACCGGGAACCGTCCGGCCCTCCGGCGGCGTCCTCCTTCTCGCGGGAGCTCCGTCCGTACACCGCCCTTCCTGACGGCACGTCAGGCCGCCCGGGGCGGGCCCCGGGGGGCGCGTCGCAGCAGGCGGCGCGGGGTCCGGATCGTGGGGCCGGGTGACGGAGTCGGTAGGCTGGCCCCGTCCCCGCCGCCCGACGGCCCGTTAACCGGCCCCCGGGCGGTGCCGCAGCAAGGAGGAACCACTGAGCATGGCAGGCACCGAATCGGAGCCCACAGGCGCGCGCGACGCCTCCCTGCCGGCCCGCGCCAAGATCGCGGTCACCGCCGGCAAGGTCGCGGCCGCCGTGTCGCGCAAGGCCGGTCGCGGCAGCGGCTCGGTGATCGGCGGCAAGGTCGCCCTCAGGCTCGACCCCGACCTCCTCGCCACCCTCGCCGACCACCTCGACGTCGTGCTGGTCAGCGCCACCAACGGCAAGACCACGACCACCCGCCTGATCGCCGAGGCGCTGCGCGCCGCCGGCCCGGTGGTCTCCAACGCCCTCGGCGCCAACATGCCGGCCGGCATCACCTCCGCCCTGGCCGGCGGCTCGGACGCCCGCTTCGGCGTGATCGAGGTCGACGAGAAGTACCTGGCCGGGGTCGCCCGCGACACCCGCCCCAAGGCGATCGCCCTGCTCAACCTCTCCCGCGACCAGCTCGACCGCGCCGCCGAGACCCGGATGATGGCCGAGAAGTGGCGCGAGGGCCTCCAGGACACCGAGGCCGTGGTCATCGCCAACGCCGACGACCCGCTGGTGACCTGGGCCGCCTCCTCCTGCAAGAAGGTGGTCTGGGTGGCCGCCGGACAGGCCTGGAAGGAGGACGCCTGGTCCTGCCCCGCGTGCGGCGGCGTCATGCAGCGCCCCGGCGACGACTGGTTCTGCCAGGAGTGCGGCTTCCGGCGCCCCAACCCGCACTGGGCGCTCCAGGGCACCCACGTCATCGACCCGCAGCGCGGCGCCTGGCCGATCCAGCTCCAGCTGCCCGGCCGGGCCAACCTGGCCAACGCCACCAGCTCGGCCGCCGTCGCCGCCGTGTTCGGCGTCTCCCCGCAGGTCGCGCTGGAGCGGATGCGCTCGGTGACGGCCGTCGCCGGCCGCTACGACGTCGTCCAGTACCAGGGCCGCGACATCCGGCTGCTGCTCGCGAAGAACCCGGCCGGCTGGCTGGAGACCTTCTCGCTGATCGACGGCCCGCCCGCCCCGGTCATCCTCTCCGTCAACGCCCTCGACGCCGACGGCACCGACACCTCCTGGCTGTGGGACGTCGACTACGAGCGCCTCGCCGGGCACCCGGTCTTCGTGATGGGCCAGCGCAAGCTGGACCTGGCCGTCCGCCTGGAGGTCGCCGGACTGCAGTTCCACGTGGTGGACACGCTGGAGCAGGCCGTCCGGATGGCCCCGCCCGGCCGGATCGAGGCCATCGCCAACTACACCGCCTTCCAGCAGCTGCGGAAGGTCGTGGCCGGCTGATGCCGCGCCCCCACGCCCCTCTTTTCGTGACGGAAGGCCTTCGAGGATGAGTGAGAGCAGCCTGCGCGTGGTCTGGGTCTACCCGGACCTGCTCAGCACCTACGGCGACCGCGGCAACGCCCTGGTCGTGGAGCGCCGGGCCCGCCAGCGCCATCTCAACGTGACCCGGATCGACGTCCGCTCCGACCAGGCGGTCCCCACCAGCGGGGACATCTACCTGATCGGCGGCGGCGAGGACCGGCCGCAGCGCCTGGCCGCCGAGCGGCTGCGGGCCGACAGCGGCCTGGTGCGGGCCGCCGAGAACGGCGCGATCATCTTCGGCGTCTGCGCCGGCTTCCAGATCATGGGCCACGAGTTCGTCAACGACCTCGGCGAGCGCGAGCCGGGCCTCGGCCTGCTCGACGTCTGGACCACCCGCGGCGAGGGCGCCCGGTGCGTCGGCGACGTGCTCGCCGACGTCGACCCGCGGCTCGGCCTGCCGCAGCTGACCGGCTTCGAGAACCACCAGGGCGTCACCCACCTCGGCCAGGGCGTCCAGCCCTTCGCCAACGTCGCCGTCGGCCGGGGCAACGGCACCGGCGACGGCACCGAGGGCGCCTGGCGCGACACCGTCTTCGGCACCTACCTGCACGGCCCGGTGCTGGCCCGCAACCCCGCGGTCGCGGACATGCTGATCAAGCTGGCGCTGGACGTCAACGCCCTGCCGCCGGCCGACACCACCTGGTACGACGCGCTGCGCGCCGAGCGCATCGCCGCCACGACGCGCCCCCAGTAGTACACCCGTACGCCCCAGCCGGGTGCCCGCATGGCGGTCACCCGGTCCACGGGCGGCCCGGAACGTACGACAATGGGGGCTGCCGGCTGCACACCCTCCTCGGCAGCAGGCTGCACTTCCACGCGGGGGCGCCGACGGCGCCGCTCCCGCGTCGGCTCCTGCCCGGCCGGACCAGGGGTCGTATGCTCGACACCACGGCCTTTTTCGGGCGTTCTGCCCGATTCGGCCGATCCTTCACCCCACGGTCAGCTCCCCGCCACCCCGGCGTGGGAACGCACCGCTACGGTGACGGCTCGTCGTCCCAGCCTGTAGTCCGGCCGTTCCTCGGTTCTGCTCGGGAGTTGCAAAGCTAATGCGTATCGGAGTGCTGACCAGCGGCGGTGACTGCCCCGGCCTGAACGCGGTGATCCGCTCCGTGGTCCACCGGGGGGTGGTCGACCACGGCGACGAGATCATCGGGTTCGAGGACGGGTGGCGCGGCTTCCTGGAGGGCCACCACCGCCCCCTCACCCTGGACTCGGTGAGCGGCATCCTCGCCCAGGGCGGCACGATCCTCGGTTCGTCGCGGGTGCAGCCCAGCCACCTGCGCGACGGCGTCGAGCGCGCCAAGAAGTACTGCTCGGACCTCGGCCTGGACGCCGTCATCCCGATCGGCGGCGAGGGCACCCTCAAGGCCGCCAAGCTGATGAGCGACGCGGGCCTGCCGATCGTCGGCGTGCCGAAGACCATCGACAACGACATCGCCGCCACCGACGTGACCTTCGGCTTCGACACCGCCGTCTCGGTCGCCACCGAGGCCCTGGACCGGCTGAAGACCACCGCCGAGTCGCACCAGCGGGTCATGGTCGTCGAGGTCATGGGCCGGCACACCGGCTGGATCGCCCTCAACGCGGGCATGGCGGCGGGCGCGCACGCGATCGTCGTCCCCGAGCGGCCGTTCCACATCGAGCAGCTGACCGCCGTCGTCCGCGAACGCTTCGACCGGCAGAAGAAGTTCGCGATCGTGGTCTGCGCCGAGGGCGCCAAGCCCGAGCCCGGCACCATGCACTGGGAGGAGGGCGTCAAGGACATCTACGGCCACGAGCGGTTCACCGGCATCGCGACCCAGCTCTCCCGCGAGCTGGAGCACCGGCTCGGCAAGGAGGCCCGTCCGGTGATCCTCGGCCACACCCAGCGCGGCGGCACCCCGACCGCCTACGACCGGGTGCTCGCCACCCGGTTCGGCTGGCACGCCGTCGAGGCCGTCCACAAGGGCGCGTTCGGGCACATCACGGCGCTGCAGGGCACCAACATCAACCTGGTGCCGCTCGCCGAGGCGGTCGCCGAGCTGAAGACCGTCCCGCAGGAGCGCTACCTGGAGGCCGAGACGGTCCTCTGACCTCGTCCTCCCGCTGTGGAGCCCCCGGGTCGCTCGCGACGCGGGGGCTCCCGCGCGTCCGGAGGACGCTCCAGAGGACGTTCCGGAGGGCGCTCCGGCGGTGGCCCGGGTTGGCGTCCCCCGCCCGTGCCCCGGAGGTAGCCGGGCCCCCGCCCCGGCTGCCGTTGCCGGTGGCGGGGGCGGGGGCCCGGGCGATGTGGCGGGTTACGGGAGCTTCCACTGCTGGTTGGTGCCCGCGTTGCAGTCCCAGATCGCCAGCCGGGTGCCGTTGGCGGTGGCGAGGGCGGGGTCGTCGAGGCAGCGGCCGGACTGGGTGCTCCTGAGGGTGCCGTCCGGCTGGGGCGTCCACTGCTGGTTGGCGCCCGCGTTGCAGTCCCAGAGCTCGACCGGGGTGCCGTTGACGGTGGCGGCGCCGGTCACGTCGAGGCACTTGCCGCCGTGGGTGAGGGTGCCGTTGGACCAGGTCCACACCTGGGAGCCGCCGCCGTTGCAGTCCCAGAGCTGGACGGCGGTGCCGTTGGCGCCGGAATCGCCGTTGTCGTCGACGCACTTGCCGGGCAGCGCGGAGGTGATCGGGCCGGTGTGGGTGGTCGGGGTGCCCGGGGTGAGGGCGAAGTCGTCGAACTGGTCGGTCCGGTAGCCGGTCACGCCGAGGCCCGCCTGGCCGTTGGTGAAGCTGCCGTCGGTCGCGCTGCCCACCGTGACACCGTCGACGGCGGCGGTGAGGGTGGTGTCCTGCATCGAGAGCGCGACGGTGTGCCAGCTGCCGGTGCCGGGGGCGGTGGTGGTGCCGCTCGCGAGGGTGGTGAAGTTCCAGCTGGTGTCGCTCTTGTCGATGGACCAGGCGCCGGTGTCGCTCACGCGCAGGTGGTAGGCGTTCAGGCCGTTGTTGTTGCGGCCCTGCTGGTTGACCCGGCCCAGGAGTTCGACGGTGCTCGACTGCTCGAAGAGGGTGTCGGCGGTGACCGTGTAGTTGGCCCAGCTGCCGTCGCCCATCATCGTGTACGGGGCGTCGTACGGCTCGTCGGTCCAGCGGATCGGCGTCGCCGGGGCCATCTGGCGCAGGCAGGTGCCGGTGCGGCCGCCGCCGCACGGGACGGTCCGGAAGGCGCCGTTCATGTCCGTGAAGTACCTGGGCGAGGTGGTCGTGGCGGGCGTCTCGAAGTCGTCCGCGTACGGCAGTCCGAGCGCGGCGGGGGCCGGCGGGGTGGCGGCGCCCTTTCCCTGGCCGGTCGTGGTGGTGACGGTGTAGACGTGGCCGGGCCGCAGGGTCAGCGCGAACGACCCGCCCTGCGGCGTGACGTCCTGGGTGTGGACGAACCAGTCCGCCGGGTCGGCCGAACCGAGGTCGGTGGACCACACGTGCACGGTGCCGGTGGACAGGCCGCCGGTGACGGTGAAGCTCGCGGTCTGGGCGGCGGTGGCGTCGGCGGTCTCGATGACGGTGCTGTAGTCGGTGGTGTTCGGTGACTTCAGCGTCACGTAGCTGCCGTTGGCGCGCGCGCCGCCGAGGTACCCGCCCGCCGAGTCGATGTAGCGCCAGCCGGGCTGGACGAACTGGGCGGTGTGCGCGGTGACCCACGTGGTCCTGCCGATCGTGTAACTGCCGGACCAGGGCTGGTCGGCGATCGACATGCCGGCGGTGGAGAAGAACAGGTTCGGGTAGAGCGCGGCGATGACCGGCCAGTTGATGAACGAGGTCATCCGGCCGTCGAGGTAGCCGCGGTTGATCGCGCGCGCGACCGCGGGGGCACCGTCGTTGGCGTCCTCGGAGCCGTTCTCGCTCGCCCACAGCGGCTTGCCGAGCGCCCGGGCGTTCGCGGTGCTGGGGCAGTTGGTGAAGGAGCCGAGGTAGCCGCAGGGGTAGTGCACACCGACGACGTCGACGGCGTTCCTGAAGGCCTGGTCGGTGGCCATGGCGTCGGCCACGGCCCAGGAGTCGTCGGCGGCGACGACCTTGGTGGCGCCGTAACCGTGGGAGACCAGCGCGCTCTTGAGGTTCTCGTACCAGGCCGCGTTGAAGCCGCGCTCGTTCCAGCCGCCGAGGTAGGAGACGGCCAGGTGGTGCCGGTCCGCGCAGCCCATCCAGGACATCAGGTAGTCGATGGTGTCCCGGGACCAGAAGGTGCCCCCGCTGCCGGTGTCGCCGATCCAGCCGGGGGCACCCCAGGACAGGCCGTAGAACGTGATGCCGGGGTTGCGGGCGAGGGCCTGCTCGGCGAGCCACCACTCGTAGCCCTGGTCGCAGTCGACGGTGCCCCTGGTGTGCTCGATGCTGGGCTCGGCGCCGTCGGTGGAGTTGGTGTCGCCGCCGATCTCCAGCTTCAGCACCTGGAGCGAGGCGCCGTAGCCGGGCTTGAACAGGTAGTCGAGCACCTGGCTGCGCTGCGGCTCCGGATAGTCGGCCAGCAGGCGCGAGTTGCCACCGCCGCCGGAGATGGCCCCGATCCCGTCGAAGGTGAGGCCGGGCCGGGTGCCGTCGACGGTGACGGCGGTCTGGACCGGCGTGGCGGCGTGGACGGCCGAGGGTGTGGCCAGGCTGCCGAGCGCGCCCAGCAACAGCGCCAGGGCGCCGAGGGCGGTGCGGAGTTTCGAGGGTTGGTAGCTGCGACCCATGGGCGTCTCCCGGGACGGATTGGCGAGGGGATGACCGGGCAGGAGCGTAGACCCAACTTCCAACACCAATCAACAATCTGACACCACATCAAACGTCGGATTCCTGCCGAACCCTCGTCCGCCACGTCCGATCGCGGTGACTTCTGAGCGATTGTGTTGCCACTCCCCGACGTCACGGCCCTCATCAAAACCTCAGCATCGTGGCGGGAGACTGTCCGGGCGTGGCGCGCGACCCTTCCCCCGGTGGTCGCGCGCCATTCCTACGACCCCGCGTGTCCTCCGCGCCCCGCCGAGAGAGCCCCAGATGCCCGAGCACCAGGCCGACACCCTCCCGACCGCCGCCTTCCAGCCCCTGACCGCCGACGACCCCGCCACGGTCGGCGGCTACCGGCTGTTCGCACGGCTGGGGTCCGGCGGGATGGGCCGGGTGTACCTCTCGTACACGCGCGGCGGCCGGCCGGTGGCCCTCAAGGTGGTCCGGCCCGAGCTCGCGGAGGACCCCGAGTTCCGGGAGCGCTTCGCCCAGGAGGTCGCCAGCGCGCGCCTGATCCACGGCTTCTACACCGCCCAGGTCGTCGACGCCGGGGTGGACGCCGCCGTGCCCTGGCTCGCCACCACCTACGTCCCCGGCCCCTCGCTCCACCAGGTGGTCCGGCGCGCCGGGCCGCTCGCCGAGCAGACCGTCCTGCTCCTCGTCGCCGGCATCGCCGAAGCCCTCCAGGCGATCCACGCGGCCGGCGTCGTCCACCGCGACCTCAAGCCGGGCAACGTCCTCCTCGCCGCCGACGGCCCGCGCGTGATCGACTTCGGCATCGCCCGCGCCGTCGACGCCGCCGCCCTCACCAGCACCGGACTGCGCATCGGCTCCGCCGGCTTCATGGCGCCGGAACAGGCCCGGGGCCTGCGCGCCACGTCCGCCACCGACGTCTTCGCCCTCGGCGCCCTGGCCGCCTACATCGCCGGCGGCGCACCCCCCTTCGGCGGCGGTACGGATGCCGGCGCCCTCTACCGGGTGATCCACGAGGAGCCGGACCTCGCCCTCGTGCCCTCCTCCCTGCGCGGCCTCATCGGCTGGTGCCTGGCGAAGCGGCCCGAGGACCGTCCGACCACGGCCCAGGTGATCGAAGCCGTCCACGGCCACCCCGCCGTCGTCGGGGACCCGCGCTTCGCCGACGGCTGGCTGCCCCCGCAGGTGCACGCCGAGATCGCCCGGCGCAGCGACCTTCCCCGGGCCCCCTCCGAAGCGCAGACCGTCCTCGTCCCCGCGCCACCGCTGCACGACGGGGCGACGGCGCTGGCACCGGTCGCACCCGAAGTGGACCACGGCGTGGCCGCCCCCGAGGCCGCTTCCGTAGCCGCCCCCGTGGCCGCTCCCGTGGCCGCGCCGATCCGCAGACGTTCCCACCGCCGGACGGCCCTGATCGCCGCGGCCGCCCTCGCCCTCGGGTCGGCCGGCACGTTCCTCCTCGTCCACCGCACGGACGACGGGCGCCCGGCCGCCGACAACCGCACGGTCGAGAGCGCGACCGACCCGGAGGCCCCGCCGGCCGCCGCCTCCGTCTACACGGCCGTGTACACCGGCACCGCGCTCACCTCGTCCGACCGCAACGACGAGTTCGACCTCCGGAAGGGCACGGTCGCACCGGAGGGAACGGCGTCCTGGTACCTCGCCCGGACGTCGAGCGAGTTCCTCCTCGCCGACGGCAGCGACGCCTACGTCGGCACGGACAGCAGTCTCGGCACCGCCGACTGCCTCAAGGGGCTCGGCTCCCAACCCGCCTCCCGGCTCGACTTCGCCACCCTCACCGGCCGGGCCTTCTGCGTCCGCGAGGACGACGGCCGCGACCTGGCCGTCGTCCGGCTGCTGTCGGCCGCCCCGGGCGGCGGGCCGGTCAAGGTGTCGGTCGACCACTACCGCCGGGCCGACTGACCTCCCCGCCAGGGCGGTTCAGCCCGTCGCCGCGAGCACCGCGCGGCGGGCCGGTCAAGGTGTCGGCCGACCACTACCGCCGCGCCGACTGACCTTCCCGCCAGGGCGGTTCAGCCCGTCGCCGCGAGCACCGCGCGGTACCAGTCCGCGGCGGCGCCGAGCCGGGCGAGCGGCCCCGGGCCGGGCGGGCAGGCGGCCAGGGACCAGATGTCGTCGCTGCGGTACCAGTGGTCGAGGGCGATCATCGCGAACTGCCGCTCCGAGACGCGGCCCGGCGCGGCGGCCAGCAGGCGGCGGCACTCCTCCCACGGGACGGCCGGGCCGGCCGGCGCGGGGACCAGCCCGAGGGCGTCCAACGCGTCCAGGAGCTCCCCGGCGCGGACGGGCTCCGGGTGGCTCGCGTGGTGGACGCCCGACGGCACAGCGGGCTCGGCGGTCGCGACGGCGACGACCAGGCGGGCCAGGTCGGCGCGGTCGACGAGCGAGAGCCGGGCCCCGCCGCCCGCCCAGCGCACCGGCACCCGGCGGACCAGCTCGGCCACGGCGGGCACCACCCAGCGGTCCCCCGGGCCGGTCACCACGCCGGGCCGCAGCACGACGGCCCCGGCGGCCAGCGCGGCCCGCTCCCCGAGCAGCCGGGTGCGGCTGGCCTCCGAGACGGGCACGGCGGGCACCTCGTCCACGCCGACACCCGCGTGCGGGCCCGGCCCGTACACGGCCGCGGTGGACAGGTAGACGACCCGGGAGACCCCGGCCCGGCGGGCGGCGGCCATGACGGCCCCGGTGCCGCGGACGTTGACCTCCTCGCACTCCTCGGCGGTGCCGGAGATCCGGGACGCGAGGTGGAGCAGGACGTCGGCGCCGTCGCACAGCTCGGCGAGGGCCTTCTCGTCGGCGAGGTCGCCCTCCACCCAGGACGGGCCGCTCACGACGGGGACCTTCCGGGCCAGCGCGCGGACCTCGAAACCGCCCAACGCCTGGAGCACCGCCGAGCCGATGAAGCCCGTCGCCCCCGTCATCGCGATCCGGGGCCCCGTGGTCGAGGTCACCGCCCACCCCCTCCGTCAGGCCGCTCATTGTAGTGAGACGCGCCCACCCGCACGGAGGGGGCGGGGCACGGCCGGGGGTAAGGCCCGCCTAGGCTGTATGCCAAGCAAAACGGGCGAACCGGACCCCACCGGGGGCCACCAGGACGGAAAGCGGGACCCGCCGATGGGCGACGGAATGTCAGGCATGCACCACCACGGCGGGATGACCCAGCTAGGACCGTTCACCCTCTCCAACGTGTGGACCTGGTCCCCCGACTGGGTCTTCCTGGCCGGCAGCCTGGTCGCCCTCGGCCTGTACGCGCTCGGCGTCGCCCGGCTGTACCGCCGCGGCGACAAGTGGCCGGTCGGGCGCACCGTCGGCTGGGCCCTGGGCGTCGGCTCGGTGATCCTCGTCACCTGCAGCGGACTCAACGACTACGGGATGGCGCTGTTCAGCGCGCACATGATCCAGCACATGGTGCTGTCCATGCTGTCGCCCATCCTGCTGCTCCTCGGCGCCCCGATCACGCTCGCGCTGCGCGCGCTGCGCCCGGCCGGCAAGGGGCGCCCGCGCGGGCCGCGCGAGCTGCTGGTGGCGCTCCTGCACAGCCGCTACGTCAAGGTGATCTCGCACCCGGCGTTCACCATCCCGCTGTTCATCGCGAGCCTGTACGGGGTCTACTTCACCCCGCTGTTCGACTTCCTGATGCAGTACCGCGCCGGGCACATCTTCATGATGGTGCACTTCCTGGCCACCGGGCTGGTGTTCTTCTGGCCGATCATGGGCGTGGACCCGGGCCCGAACCGCCCCGGCCACGTGATGCGGATCATCGAGCTGTTCATGGGCATGCCGTTCCACGCCTTCTTCGGCGTCGCGGTGATGATGGCCAACCACCAGCTGGTCAGCACCTTCACCACGGCGGGCGCCCCGCCCGGCACCGACCTGCTGGCGGACCAGAAGCTCGCCGGCGGCATCACCTGGGCGTTCGGCGAGATCCCGACGGCGATCGTGCTGATCGCGCTGGTCTACCAGTGGATGGGCTCCGAGCAGCGCAAGGCCCGCCGCGCCGACCGCGCCGAGGAGCGCAGCGGCGACGCCGAGCTGGAGGCGTACAACGCGTACCTGGCCTCGCTCGATCAGCGCGGGAAGCGCCCGGCGGCCGACGCGGGCTGAGGCCGGCCGAGGCCCGCCGCGTTGCGTACATCACGGAACCCCCGTCCCGGACCACCGTCCGGAACGGGGGTTCCGTCGTAGGCGTTCGAGGAGGTATGCACGTCCTCCTGATCGTCGCCGTCCTACTCGGCGGGTACGCCCTGCTGTGGCTGCTCGGCTTCCTCGGCCGGGCGCTGCACTACCGCCGGCAGCCCGTGCCGGACGGCGCCGACTACGTCGTCGTTCTCGGCGCCGGACTGCACGGCTGCGACGTCACGCCGCTGCTCGCGGCCCGGCTGGACGCCGCGGTGGAACGGTTCGCCGCCGAGGAGGCCGCCGGGCATGCGCCCCTGCTGCTGGTGACCGGGGGCAAGGGGCCGCACGAGGAGTGCACCGAGGCCGCCGCGATGGCCCGCTACCTGCTCGCCCGGGGCGTCCCGGCCGGGCGGATCCGCCGCGAGGAGCGGGCCACCGACACCGTCGAGAACCTGCGCTTCAGCGCGGCCCTGATGGCCGCCGAGCGGCCCGGGTACCGGTGCACCGTCGTCACCAGCGGTTTCCACGTCCTGCGCTCGGCCACCGCCGCCCGCCGGGCCGGTGCGCCCGGCCGGGTCGCGGCGGCGGACGGGCTGCTCGCCCACGGGCCGTACCTGCTGCTGCGGGAGGCCGTCGCGACGGCCCTGGCGTACCGGCGGCTCAACACCGCCGCCGTCGCACTCCTGGTCCTGATCGCCCTCTGCTGGTGGTGAGACGACGGGCGACCCCCGGGTCCGCGTGGGACCCGGGGGCCGCCCGGTGGTTCAACTCGGCCTCGGTCAGCCGAGGTTGGCCAGCGCGTCGTTGAAGGTCTTCGACGGGCGCATCACGGCTGCGGCCTTGGCCGGGTCGGGCTGGTAGTAGCCACCGAGGTCGACGGCCGAGCCCTGCACGGCGACGAGCTCCTCGACGATGGTCTGCTCCTGCTCGGTGAGCGCCTTGGCGAGGCCCTCGAACGCCTGGGCCAGCTCGGCGTCCTCGGTCTGCCCGGCCAGCTCCTGGGCCCAGTACGTGGCCAGGTAGAAGTGGCTGCCGCGGTTGTCGATGCCACCGAGGCGGCGGCTCGGCGACTTGTCCTCGTTGAGGAAGGTGCCGGTGGCGCGGTCCAGGGTGTCGGCCAGGACCTTGGCGCGGGCGTTGCCGGTGCTGGCGGCCAGGTGCTCGAAGCTCGCGGCCAGCGCGAAGAACTCGCCCAGGCTGTCCCAGCGCAGGTAGTTCTCCTTGACCAGCTGCTGGACGTGCTTCGGGGCGGAGCCGCCGGCGCCGGTCTCGAACAGGCCGCCGCCCGCCATCAGCGGGACGACCGACAGCATCTTGGCGCTGGTGCCCAGCTCCAGGATCGGGAACAGGTCGGTCAGGTAGTCGCGCAGCACGTTGCCGGTGACCGAGATGGTGTTCTCGCCGCGGCGGATGCGCTCCAGCGAGAACGTGGTGGCCTCGACCGGGGACATGATCTCGATCTGCAGGCCGGTGGTGTCGTGCTCCGGCAGGTACGTGTTGACCTTCTCGATCAGCACGGCGTCGTGGGCGCGCTCGGCGTCCAGCCAGAACACGGCCGGGTCGCCGGTGGCGCGGGCGCGGGTGACGGCCAGCTTGACCCAGTCCTGGATCGGCAGGTCCTTGGTCTGGCAGGCGCGGAAGATGTCGCCCGGCTGCACGGCCTGCTCCAGCACGACCTCGCCCTCGGCGTCGACCAGGCGGACGGTGCCGGCCTCGGCGATCTCGAAGGTCTTGTCGTGGCTGCCGTACTCCTCGGCCTTCTGGGCCATCAGGCCGACGTTCGGGACCGAGCCGATGGTGGCCGGGTCCAGGGCGCCGTGGGCGCGGCAGTCGTCGATGACGGCCTGGTACACGCCGGCGTAGCTGCTGTCCGGCAGCACGGCCAGGGTGTCGGCCTCCTGGCCGTCCGGGCCCCACATGTGGCCGGAGGTGCGGATCATGGCCGGCATCGAGGCGTCGACGATGACGTCGCTCGGGACGTGCAGGTTGGTGATGCCCTTGTCCGAGTCGACCATGGCCAGGGCCGGGCCCTCGGCCAGCTCGGCGTCGAACGAGGCCTTGATCTCGGCGCCGTTCGCCAGCGCGTCGAGGCCGGCCAGGATGCCGCCGAGGCCGTTGTTCGGGTTCAGGCCGGCGGCGGTCAGCGCCTCGCCGTAGCGGGCGAAGGTCTTCGGGAAGAAGGCGCGCACGACGTGGCCGAACACGATCGGGTCGGAGACCTTCATCATGGTGGCCTTGAGGTGCACCGAGAACAGGACGCCCTCGGCCTTGGCGCGGGCCACCTGGGCGGCCAGGAACTCGTTCAGGGCGGCGGCGCGCAGGACCGAGGCGTCGACGACCTCGCCGGCCAGCACCGGGACCTTCTCGCGCAGGACGGTGGTGGTGCCGTCCTGGCCGACCAGCTCGATGCGCAGGGCGCCGTCGGCGGTGATCACGGCCGACTTCTCGGTGGAACGGAAGTCGTTCTCGCCCATGGTGGCGACGTTGGTCTTGGAGTCGGCCGACCAGGCGCCCATGCGGTGCGGGTGGGTCTTGGCGTAGTTCTTGACCGACAGCGGGGCGCGGCGGTCGGAGTTGCCCTCGCGCAGGACCGGGTTGACGGCGCTGCCCTTGACCTTGTCGTAGCGGGCGCGGACGTCCTTGTCCTCGTCGGTCCGCGGGTCGTCCGGGTAGTCCGGCAGGGCGTAGCCCTGGGCCTGCAGCTCGGCGATGGCGGCCTTCAGCTGCGGCACGGAGGCCGAGATGTTCGGCAGCTTGATGATGTTGGCGTCCGGGGTCTTGGCCAGCTCGCCCAGCTCGGCGAGGGCGTCACCGATCCGCTGGCCCTCGGCCAGACGCTCCGGGAAGCTCGCGATGATCCGCCCGGCCAGGGAGATGTCGCGGGTCTCCACGCGCACGCCCGCCGTCGAGGCGTAGGCCTGGACGACCGGCAGGAACGAGTAGGTCGCCAGGGCCGGAGCCTCGTCGGTGTGCGTATAGATGATGGTCGAGTCAGTCATCGAAACTCCGCTTCACGTCTCCAACGTCTTGACGTCAAGATATCTCGTCCCGGCCCCCTCGCTCCACCTCCCCCCGCCCCGGAGCGCGCGCCGGGTGCCCCGGGGGCGCGCCGGCGGTCGGTTCCACCGTCGTCCCGGGGCGCCCGCACGGCAACCGGAGGGGGCTAGCCCGCGGCGAACCTGGCCGCCAGCTCGGTCTCGTCGGCCAGGAACCAGAGCTGGGTGCCGCGGTTGCTCTCCCGGACGAAGTCGCGCAGGGCGTTGCTCGCGGCCACGTGGTGGGCGATGTCGCCGAGGACGACGAGACCCATCCGGTAGTTGACGAACTTCTGGACGATGCCGCCGGCGACGCGGGTGCTCAGCGCGAAGAAGTCCGGGTGCAGCCGGGCTGCGGGCACGATCACCCAGGTCGCCTCCCGGCCCCAGGCGTCGGCGATCGCGTCCATCGCGTCCTGCTCGCTGCGGAGCGGGGCGCCGTCGGCGGCCAGCCGGAGGAACGTCGGGTCGGACATGTCACAACTCCCTGGTCAGCGTGTGGACGATGGTGAGCACCGCGGCGGTGTCGGCCGGATCACCGAGGATGACGAGCCGCAGGGTCTGCGCCTCCTCGTCGAGGACGGTCTCCACGTGCAGCGGCCGGCCGCCCTCGCGCGGGCCGGCGATGGCCGCGAGCACGGTGGTGGTCAGCCGGTCCGCCCGCGCGCGGTCGATCTCCTCGATCCGCACGACGGACGAGACCTCGGCGCCGCGCCCCCTGGCGCTCTCCGCGACGACCGGGGCGCCGGTGAGGGCTTCCAGGTCGGCGCGGGCGATCCGGTACTGCTTGCCGATCCTGGTCGCCGCGAGGCGGCCGTCACGGATGTAGCCGCGGACCGTGCGCACGTGGAGGCCCAGCAGTTCGGCCACCTGTTCCACCGAGTAGTACTGCGCCACCTGCAACCATCCTTCCTGACTTCCCTATCATCGCGCAAACTATCATTCGATGCGGATGTTTGAGGAAGGATACGGAGTGGTGTAGTCCAGTTGGGTGAGTCGGCCGTCAGGAGTGCGTCAACACGCCACCTCATTCGGTCAACGCTGCGTCAGGACCGGCGACGCGCGGCCGATCCCGGCCTAGCTTCGAAGGGAGCAGTTCCGGCAGGCACCACCACTCCATTGGGGAGCACCCGCATGGCCCGCGTCGTCTGGCACGTTCCGGTCACCGTCAACCACCTCGGTCACGGCACCGGAAGCACGAACGCCCTCCGCCTCTTCCGCCTGCGCGACGGCCGCCGCTGCGCCGTCGGTTTCTCCACCCCCGAGGCGCTCACCGCCCTCCTCGGGCCGGACCAGGCCCACACCGAGCTCGGCGAGGCCGCCCTGCGCGAGCTCACCGCCCCGCTCGGCGTCGACGCCCTCGTCCTCGACCCGCGGCTGGTGGCCCCGCCCGTCGCCGCCCCCGCCGCACAGCCCGCCCCGGCCCCGACCGCACAGCTCCAGCACCGGTGACCGCCCTCCAACTGGTCCCGGGCGACGAGGAGCCCGCCGCACGACGGCCCGAACCGGCCCGGGCCCTGCACGCGATCGCCCGGGTCAGCTTCGGGCCCGTCCCCCTCGACTTCGACCGCCTCGCGGCCGAACACCCGGCCGTCCAGAGCGGCCTCGCCCTGGCCGGCGACGCCGACCTCGAACTCCGCCTGTCCTGCACCGGACCGGAGGAGCTGCGGGCCGTCGCCGCCGCCCTCCAGCGGGCCGGCGCGGCGCGCGTCCGCATCGACCTGGTCCTGCGCGCCCTCACGCCGGGACCGCCGACCCTGCGGTCGGTGACCTGAGATCACCGGAGGCGTCAATCCCACTCAGCCGAAGGGAAGTTGGGAGATATTCCAGTAGCGGGCGGCCGTCCACCGCGCATAGTGTGCGTCCGTCCGCCATGGACACAGCCAAGGACCGTCTCCCAAGGCCCCTCTTCCAAGGAAGCTGGTGAGGACTTGTCCCGCTCCGCGCTCCGCCCCGCCCTCGGTACGGCAGCCGTCCTGGCCGCCCTGCTCCTGGCCACTCCCTCCGCTCTCGCCGCCTCCCCGTCCGCACCGGCGCCGGACCGCGCCGACGACGCCGGCGTGTCCGTCGCGGTCTTCGGCGACGACACCCTGACCGAGGGCCGGCAGCTGACCGTCGACGAGCTGACCCGCGACCACGGCGTCGACCCCGGCCTCCTCCAGGCGTACGCCCGGGGCACCGCGCCGGACGACTCCGACGACTCCGCCTCCGACGACTCGGCCTCGGACGACGCCCCGGGCGCCGCCGCCCTCACCCCGCGGCTCGCCGGCGACCCGGCCTACGACCTGGTGGCCAGCTGGACCTCCAAGGACCACCGCACGGTCAACCTCCGCCGGGGCACCGCCACCTGGGGCTACACCAAGATCCAGCAGAAGCACAACCTCACCGTCAGCGCGGTCCGCGCGACCACCCGCTACCCCGAGCCCGGCTGGCCGAAGCAGCAGTCGGCGACCACGTGGAACTACCTCACCCTGGTCAACCACGTCCGCTGCTCCGGCTGGGCCTGGTGGCGCACCTGCAAGGTCGTCGACTTCACCCACGTGCAGGTGACGGTGAACTACGGCAACGTCAAGGGCGTCATCACCGCCTACTGCATCGGCTACGCCGACCGCTGCCCGGACTGGGTGAAGAACGCCGTCAACGGCGCCTGACGATCGTTCCCACCGGCATGGAGCGACACCCCCGACTGCGACGCGGCGGCTTCCTGCGCGAGGCCGCCGCGCTCCAGCGCACCAACACCGACGGCACCCGCCGCCTGACCCGGATCGCCTTCCCCGCCGGCGGTGACGTCGCGATCACGACGACGGGCCCGGACCCGGCCGCCCACCTGCCGGTGACCGCCACGCGCGACGACCTCCACGCCGCCCTCGCGCCCGAGGGCGGCTGGGCCGCGCCGGACCCGGGCCCGCTCACCCGGCTCCCGGTCACCGCCCCGGCGCCGCCGCTCCTGGTCTGGGCCGACCTCCTGGACGACCTCGGCGACCTCCTCTTCACCCTCACCGGCTATCCCGCCGACGTCGGCCGCCCCGACCTCGTGCCCCGCCTGGACGCCGTGTCCCTCACCGGCGCGACGACCGCCGTGGTCGAGGTGACCGCCCTCGGCGCCGCCCACCGGGTCCGCATCCCCCTGGACTCCGGCGTCCCCCTGGTGGCCGTCGCCCTGGAGATCGCCGAACACCTGCTGACCGTCGACGGAACGGCCGCGACGGAGTGGGAGTACCCCGTCGCGGCCTCGTAGGCCACGTCACTCCCGGGCGAGGGCCGCGATCGCGACGAGGAGCAGGGCCGAGCCGGCCAGCAGGCCCGCGGTGAGCGGCTCGCCGAGGAAGGCCACGCCGATCAGCGCCGCGGTCGCCGGTTCGAGCAGCACCAGCACGGCGGCCGTGGTGCCCGGGACGACGGCCAGGCCGGTGAAGTACCAGCGGTAGGCGAACAGCGTGGGCACCGTCCCGAGGAACAGCAGCGCTCCCCCGGTCAGCGCCGGGTGGCCCGCCGTCGGCAGGACGCCCTCGACCGCGGCGAGCGGCAGCAGGCAGAGCAGCCCGGTCGTGAACGCGCCGGTGCCGGCCCGCGCCGAGCCGCCGCCGCGCGCCCACAGCGTGAGCCCGCTCTGCCCGGCGCCCGCCAGCAGCGCCAGGCCGACACCCAGCGCCGGTCGCGGCCCCGCCGCCGGCGCGGCCACCAGCAGGGCCAGCCCGCCGAGCGCCGACACGACGGCGACGGCGGCCCGCCGGGTCAGGCGCTCGCCCAGCAGGACGTGCGCGCCGAGGCTCGTCAGCACCGGGCCGGCGCCGATGGTGATCAGGGTGGCGAGACCGAGCCCCGCGAAGCGGACCGAGCCGAAGTAGGCGCACTGGCTGACCGCCAGCCCGATCCCGGTCAGCACGGCGGCCCGGCAGGGTGTCCTCCGGCGTTCACGGCGTGGCAGTACCGCCAGGCAGAGCGCCGCGACGGCGAAGCGCCAGAACGAGACGGCCACCGGGCCCAGCCCGCTGGTGCGCAGCAGCAGGGCTGCAACGGCCCCGCCCACGCCCCAGGCGACGGCGGCGGCCGAGATGGACAGCAGTCCGTGCCGGAACGGCACGGCGGCATGCGAGGTCATGCGTCGTTTCTCCACGATGAGGTGCCGGTGGGATTCCGCGGATGACGCGGGCGGCACCGACCGCCCCGACGGCGAGCAGAAGGCCGCCGGGCGGTGATTCAGTGGAGAGGGCCGCCCGCTAGCGGACGGGCGGCGGGAGGATCACGAGACGCATGGAGCCAAGCCTACGCCTCGCCCCGCGTCCGGATGATCGTGATCTTTCCTCCGGCCGCCGCTCCGACGTACGGTCGTCACCGTGGTGGCTGGAGCGAAGGAGCGGGCGCGATGGAGCAGTTGACGTACGACGCGGTGAAGGCGGCCGGGCAGCGGATCGCCGGGCGGGTGCGGCCGGTGGTCGTGGCGCGCGGGGACGAGGGCGAACGGACGTGGCTGGCGCTGGAGTTCCTCCAGCACACCGGGAGCTTCAAGGCGCGCGGCGCGCAGAACTTCCTCCTCGCCCACGCCGAGGCCGGCACCCTCCCCGACGCCGGCGTGACCATCGCGTCGGGCGGCAACGCCGGCCTCGCCTGCGCCTGGGCCGCCCGTGAACTCGGCGTCCGCGCCACGGTGTTCCTGCCCGAGACGGCCTCACCGGTGAAGCTGGGCCGGCTCCGCTCGTACGGCGCCGAGGTGCGGCTGGTCGGGCGGGAGTACGCGGAGGCGCTCGCCGCGTGCGAGAAGTTCGCGGCGACCAGCGGGGCCCTGGCCTCGCACGCCTACGACCACCCGCTGATCGCCGCCGGCGCCGGGACCGTGCTGGAGGAGATCCGCGCCCAGGTGCCGGGCCTGGACACGGTGGTGGTGTCGGTGGGCGGCGGCGGGCTGTTCGCCGGGGTCGCCGTGGCGGCGCGCGAGCACGGGATCCGCGTGGTGGCGGTGGAGCCGGAGGGCAGCCGGGCGCTCAACGCGGCGCTGGAGGCGGGCCGCCCGGTGGACGTCCCGGTGGCGTCGGTGGCCCAGGACGCGCTGGGCGCCCGCCGGGCGACCGCCCTCGCCGTCGCGGCGGCCGCGCACGAGGGCGTGCGGTCGGTGCTGGTGCCCGACGAGGCGATCGTGCGGGCCCGGCGGCGGCTGTGGGACGAGCGCCGGATCGCCGTCGAGTTCGCGGCCTCCACGGCCCTGGCGGCGCTCGACGGGGTGGCGGGCGAGCGCGTCGCCGTCCTGCTGTGCGGGGCGAACACCGACCCGTCCGACCTGGTCGAGCGGGCGTAGCGGGACCCTCACCGGCCACGCGACCGCCCGTCCACGACACGGAGTCGGCCTACCCGACGGACCTCTCCCTCACCGGCCCGAGCCCCTCCACCGTCCCGAACCCCTCCACCGTCCCGAACCCCTCCACCGGCCTCGCCGAGGACGGCGCCGCCTCCCAACCCCCGGTCCGCGGCCTGCGCCGAGGGTCCAGCGCGACGTACGTGAGCACCGCGCCCAGTGCGGACAGGACGGCGAGCAGCAGGCCGAGGGTGTGCAGCGCGCCGGTGAACCCCTCGGCCAGGGCGGCGCGCCGGGCCGCGTCCACCTGTCCCTGGACGGCCCGGCCCGCGAGGTGCGCCGCCTCGCCGGGCGGGAGGCCCGGCAGGCGGGCGGCGGTCAGCGTGGTCAGGAGCGCCGCCGCCCCGGAGACGGCGACGGACTCGCCGGCGATCCGCATGGTGTTGAAGATCCCGGCGGCGGCGCCCGCGTGCTCGACCGGGACGGTGCCGACGGCCGCGTTGTCCATCACCCCGAACGCCAGCCCGACGCCCGCCCCGAAGGGCAACAGCGCCGACCACAGCGCCTCGAACGGCACGACGGCGAGCAGCAGCGCACCCGCCGCGATCAGCACGGAGGCGGCGGTCAGCACCGCCCGTACCGAGGTCGCCGCCGCGAGCCGGCCCGCGACGAGGGGCAGCAGCAGGACCGGCGCCGTCATCGGCAGCAGCAGGAGCCCGCTGGCCAGGACGCTCCGGCCGCCCACGCCCTGGAGGTAGGCGGGGAGGTGGACCAGCAGCACCACGAAGCCGAGGGTCACGGTGAAGGGCTGGCACACGACGGCGAGGAACTCGGGCCGCCGGAACAGCCGGACGTCGAACATCGCCCGGCCGGGCCGGCGGAGTTCCACCGCCCCGAACAGCACCATCAGCAGGACGGCCCCGCCGAGCGGCAGCAGCGTGCCCGGCGCCGTCCAGCCGGCCGCCCCCGCCCGGACGAGCGCGTAGGACAGGGCGGCGAGCCCGGCGGTGAAGCAGAGCAGCCCGGCGAGGTCGAAGCGCGGGCGCTCGGGGTTGCGCGACTCCGGCGCCCGGGTCGCCAGCAGCCAGGCCGGAACCGACCCGGCCGCGACGAGCAGGAAGACCGCCCGCCAGCCGGCCGCCTCCACCAGCGCGCCCGCCGCCAGTGGCCCGACGGCCAGGCCCGTCCCGAAGGACGTGCCCAGGATCCCGAACGCCAGTTGCCGGCGCCGCCCGGCCGTGGAGTGGGCCAGCACCGCCGCACCCGACGCCAGGACGGCCGCGGCCCCGCACCCCTGCACCGCCCGCGCGGCGTCGACGACCGCCATCGACGGCGCGAGCGCGATCAGCAGCGACAGCGCGCCGACCAGTGCGATGCCGGTGAGCAGCACGCGGCGCCGGCCGAGCCGGTCGGCGAGGGCGCCCGCGGCGAGCGGCAGGGCGGCGAAGGTGATGTTGAAGGCGTTGAGCATCCACTGGGCGGCACCGACGGAGGCGTCCAGGTGCGCGGCCATGGTCGGCAGCGCGACGGCGGCGCCGGTCACCGAGAACGGCAGCATCGCGCTCGCGCCGCCGACCGCGCCGACCGTCGCCCAGTAGCCGTCCCGGCTCCGGGAGTTGGGGGTAGTCATGCGTCGATCGTTCGCCAGGCCGGGCCGTGGATGAAGGGACTGCCACACCCCCGGGCCGGCGTTCCCTGGGACTGACAGGTCCAGGCACGCCCGCCGCTCCGCGCCCATACTGGACCGCATGCCCGCCCCGACCACCCTCGCCGGCAGCCTCGGCGACTACCTCCGCGCCCGCCGCGCCCTGGTGTCCCCCGCCGACGCGGGCCTGCCGCCCACCGGCCGCCGCCGCGTACCGGGGCTGCGCCGCGAGGAGGTCGCCGAACTCGTGGGCCTCAGCACCGACTACTACGTGCGCCTGGAGCAGGGCCGCGCCGACCGCCCGTCCGACGAGGTGCTCGACGCGCTGAGCCGCGCCCTCCGGCTCGGCCCCGCCGAGCGCGCCCACCTGTACGACCTGGCCCGACCGCCCCGCCGGACGGCCGCCGGATCCCAGCGAACCGACGTGCTGCGCCCGGCACTTCGGAGCGTCGTGGAGGCCATGCCGACCACGCCGGCCGTCATCATGAACGACCGCAGCGACGTCCTCGCCTGGAACCGGCCGGCCGCCGCCCTGATCGCCGACTTCCCCCGACTCCCGCCGGGCGAGCGGAACATGGCCCGCCGGATCTTCCTCGACCCGCACGCCCGCGAGGTCCACCTCGACTGGGAGGAGGCCGCGCGCACGACCGTCGGCATCCTCCGCATGGCCGCGGGGCGCCGCCCGCACGATCCCGGGCTCGTCCGGCTGGTCGGCCAACTCTCGCTGGGCAGTGCCGAGTTCCGCACCCTGTGGGCCGGGCACCACGTGCACGAGAAGAGCCACGGGCCCAAGCGCTTCCGGCACCCCCTGGTGGGCGACGTGACGCTCGACTACGAGACCTTCCAGGCCCCGGGCGCCGCGCACCACATGCTCGTCGTCTACACCGCGCCGCCCGGGAGCCCGGCCGAGGAGGCGCTGCGCTTCCTCGACAGCTTCACGGCCGACAGCTTCACGACCTGACCGGCACCGCCTCCGGCTCCGCCGCGACCGCCCGCGGCACGGCCGGTTCGGGCAGGGTGCGGATCGCCAGCCAGGAGACGACGGGCAGCACGATCAGCGGTACGAGCGCCGTCCGGAGCGAGGTCGCGTCGGCAGCCGCGCCGAGGACCGGGCTCACGACACCGCCGACGCTCACCGCCAGGCCGAGCGTCACGCCGCTCGCCGTGCCGACGCGGCTCGGCAGGTAGTCCTGCCCGAGCGTCACGTGGAGCGAGAAGGGCACGTAGAGCCCGGCCGAGGCCAGCGCCACGAACAGGAAGAACGCCGGCCCCGGCACGAACACGATCCCCGCGACGGCGAGGGCGCTCAGCAGGTACGAGCGCCGCACCACGGTGACGCGGTCCCGGCGCTCCGCCAGCCGGCCGCCCAGCACCGTGCCGACCGCGCCGCCGGCGTACAGCACGAACAGCGCCGCGGTGCCCGCCGTCGTGCCGCCGCCGGTCCGCTCGCGGGCGTAGAACGTGATGAACGTGCTCAGCCCGATGAACACCACGGACCGGCAGACCACCGCCACCGACAGCCGCAGGAACGAGCGCACGTCGTCGGCCCCCGCCGGCCCGGCACCCGCACCCGCACCCGCCGTCGGCCGTGCCACGCCCACCGCACGCAACGCGGGCAGGCACAGCGCACCGCCCACGACGGCGGGCACGACGAGCAGCGGCGTCCACCGCAGGCCGCCGGTGGCGACCACCGCGGACACCAGCAGGGGCGCCAGCGCGAACCCGACGTTCCCGCCGACGGAGAACCAGCTCATCGCCGTGTGGCTGCCCCGCCCGGCCTTGCGGGCGACCCGCGCCGACTCCGGGTGGTAGGCGGCGACGCCCAGTCCGGACACCGCGACGAACGCGAGCGTCAGCGCGTAACTGTCACCCAGGCCGCTCAGCGCGATCCCGAGCCCGCCGAGGAGGGTGGCCACGGGCAGCAGCCAGGGCAACGGGCGGCGGTCGGTGAGCGCTCCGAACAGGGGCTGCGCCACGGAGGAGAGCAGAGAGGCCGCGAGCACGATGCCGGAGGCGGCGGCGTACGTGTAGGCGCGCTCGGCGACGAAGAACGGGACCAGCGCGGTCACGGCGCCCTGGTAGACGTCGACGCAGGCGTGGCCGACGGCGAGGAGGGGGATGGCGCGCTCGGGCGCCTTGTCGTTGGTGGGCACGCCCTCATGCTCACGCCGCGCCCCGCTGTCGGGCTTCCGATAATCTGCCAACCAATGACGGAAATCCGCCACACGCCCGTGGCCCCCACGAGCACCCGCCGGCTCACCCGCGGGGCGGCCATCGACGCCCACCGCCACGACGACCACCAGATCGCCTACGCCGGCCGCGGCGCCCTGGCCATCACCACCCACGCGGGCACCTGGGTGGCACCGGCCGACCGCGCGATCTGGGTCCCCGCGGGCACGGTCCACTCCCACCAGGCCCACGGCGAGCTGGAGTTGCACCTGGTCGGCCTGCCCGCCGACAGCAACCCGCTGGCCCTGGACAGGCCCACGGTGCTCACCGTCAGCCCCCTGCTCCGCGAGCTGATCCTGGAATACACGCGGCGCCCCGACGAGACCGGCGACACCCCCGACACCCCGCCGCGCGCCCGCCTGCGGGCCGTCCTGCTCGACCAGCTGAGCGTCTCGACCCAGGAGCCCCTCCACCTGCCGGCCCCCACCGACCCGACGCTGACCGCCGTGTGCGACCTCCTGCACGCCGACCCGGCCGACGACCGCACCCTCGCCGCCCTCGGCCGCGAGGTCGGCGCGAGCGAACGCACCCTGTCCCGGCTCTTCCGCGCCGACCTGGGCATGACGTTCCCCCGCTGGCGCACCCACCTACGGCTCTACCACGCCCTCACCCTCCTCGCCGAGGACACCCCCGTGACCACCGTGGCCCACCTGTGCGGCTGGTCCTCCGCCAGCGCCTTCATCGACGCCTTCCGCCACACCTTCGGCCACACCCCGGGCACCCACCGCCGGCTCTGACCCGAGCCGGCGGCCGAAACCCGTACCTCACAGGTCGGTGAGCTCCCCCAGTCCGAGGGTGCGCAGCGTGTGGTTGGCCATCTGCAGGTGCCCGACGGCGTTCGGGTGGGCCGGGTCGTCCAGCCACGCGATCGGGGCGACGTCGCCGAACTCGGCGCGCCAGTGGGCCTCGTGGTCGACGAGCAGCGCCCCGGTCCCGGCGGCGAGCTCGCGGACGGCCTGGCAGTAGGCGGGCAGCTCGGCCCGCGCCGGCAGCGCGTCCTGACTGACGAGCAGCGGCGTGTGCAGCACGATCTGCGCCCCGGCGGACCGCTCGATGATCTCCCCCATGGCGTCGCGGAACTCCCCGAGCCCGGCGAGCCCGGCCCGCACGTCGTTGGTGCCGAGCGACAGCGACAGCACGTCCGGCCGGAACCGGCCGATGACGAAGTCGTACGCCCCGAGCACGTCGGTGGCCCGCCAGGCCGAGACGCCGGAGTTCACGACGATGTCCGTCAGCCGGTCGAGCTGCCAGCACACGCGCTCCTGCACGTGCTCCACCCACCCCCGGGCCCCGTGCGTGTGCAGGACGGCCTGCGTGATGCTGTCCCCGGCCATGACCCAGGTCATCGGCCTGTCGGCGAGTTCGATCATGTGGTGCTTCCCCCTTGCGTTCGTGCGGACCGGAGGAAGTTGATCACACGCCCCGCGGGCGACTCAACGGTGTCCTGGTCGGCCATCCGCCCGGGCTGGCTGCATCACTATGCAGGGATCACCATTTCTATAAAACGACGTGTCGACCATGATGCATGATCGACCACCCGAAGCTCAATTCCGGCTCAAATAGTGAACCTACCGACGAGTCACGTAATGCGCCCGAAACCCTCACACCCCCTACCAGCGAGAATGTCCGGAAAAGTAAGTAAACATTCAGTAATGAAATCTGTGCATAGGCCTATGAATAGCCCTACTGTGTGGCAACTCTCCAGAGCTGCTCCGCCTGCCGGGGCCCCCACACACAGAGAGAATTCCCATGGTCTCCACCAACCAGGTATCCCCGCCGGGACAGAGCACCGGCTCCGGGTCCGGTACCACCCACCGGACGCTCCGCCGGAACGTCGGTCTCATCGGCCTCATGTGGGCCTCGGTCGGCTCGATCATCGGCTCGGGCTGGCTGTTCGGCGCCAAGAACGCCGTCACCGCCGCAGGCCCGGCCGCGATCATCTCCTGGGGCATCGGCGCCGTCGCGATCGTCCTGCTGGCGTTCGTGCACGCCGAACTCGGCGGGCTCTTCCCGGTCTCGGGCGGCACCGCGCGCTACCCGCACTACGCCTTCGGCGGCCTCGCCGGCATGTCCTTCGGCTGGTTCTCCTGGCTCCAGGCCGCCACCGTCGCCCCGATCGAGGTCGAGGCGATGATCGGCTACGCCAAGCACTGGTCCTTCGCCGACGGCCTCCAAAACGCCAACGGCACCCTCACCACCAGCGGCTTCGTCGTCGCGACCGCCCTGATGGCGGTGTTCGTCGCGGTCAACTTCCTCGGCGTACGGGTCCTTGCGCGTACGAACAGCGTGGCGACCTGGCTGAAGATCTTCGTCCCGCTTTTCACGATCTTCGTCCTCGCGATCACCAGCTTCCACAGCTCGAACTTCACCTCGCACGGCTTCGCGCCGTTCGGCGCCAAGGGCGTGCTCGCCGCGATCAGCACCAGCGGCATCATCTTCGCGCTGCTCGGCTTCGAGCAGGCCATCCAGATCGCCGGTGAGAGCCGCAACCCCCGCCGCGACATCCCCCGCGCCGTGCTCGGGTCGGTCGCCATCGGCACCCTGATCTACACCCTGCTCCAGGTCGTCTTCATCGGCGCCCTGCCGGTCAGCGCCTTCGCCAACGGCTGGGCCAAGCTCGACTTCCCCGGCATCGACGGCCCCTTCGCGGGCCTGGCCACCCTGGTCGGCCTCGGCTGGCTGTCCTGGGTGCTGTACATGGACGCCATCATCTCCCCCGGTGGCACCGGCCTGATCTACACCACCGCCACCTCGCGCATCTCCTACGGCCTGAGCCGCAACGGCTACGCCCCGCAGAAGTTCGAGCGCCTGGACAAGAACGGCGTGCCGTGGTTCGGCCTGATCATCTCCTTCGTCACCGGCGTCGTCTGCTTCCTGCCCTTCCCCAGCT
This sequence comes from Kitasatospora sp. NPDC059408, assembly GCF_042751525.1. NCBI lineage: Bacteria > Bacillati > Actinomycetota > Actinomycetes > Kitasatosporales > Streptomycetaceae > Kitasatospora > Kitasatospora sp. NPDC059408. The sequence goes on along the minus strand of NZ_JBHYWI010000007.1, from coordinate 50,489 downwards.
GGCAGGAGCTGGTCGGCTTCATCACCTCCGCCAGCGTGCTGATGTACGCCGGCGCCCCGCTGGCCTTCGGTGCCCTGCGCCGCCGCCTGCCCGACCGTGAGCGCTCCTACCGCCTCCCCGCGGGCGGGGTCGTCTCGCCGGCCGCGTTCGTGGTCGCCAGCCTCATCATCTACTGGTCCGGCTGGCAGACCCTGTCCCGCCTGGGCATCGCCATCGTGCTCGGCTACGTCCTGCTCGGCAGCTACGCGGCCTACGCGATCAAGAAGGGCCTGCCGAACGCCCCGCGCCTGAACTGGAAGGCCGCGCAGTGGCTGCCGGTCTACCTGATCGGCCTGGGCCTGGTCTCCTGGCAGGGCGGTTTCGGGGACGGCACCGGCCGGATCCCGATGTGGTACGACATGGGCATCGTCGCGGTCTTCGCGCTCGGCATCTACTACTGGGCGATCCGCGTCGCCCTGCCGGCCGAGGAGATCGAGCGCGAGGTCGCCGACGTGGAGGTGGTCGACGCGGGCGGTCACTGATCCGCGGGGCGGGGCTGACTCCCCGCTCCCGATCGGCCGCTCCCGGCCCCGGGGCCCCACCACACGGCCCCGGCCGCCGGAACCCGGCCACGAGATCCTGACCGAACGCCCCTGAACAACCCGAGCCTTACGCACCCCAACGGCGGGCCCGCCGGTCGAGCAGCGACCGACGGGCCCGTCCGTGTGCGTCATCCGGGCCCGCCGGAGGCCGGGCGCATCAGGCCGTGCGCGTCAGGCGTGCACGTCATCCGTGCGCGTCACCTTCGCCCGTCAGAGGTCGAGCACGGCCTTCAGCGCCGCCGCCACCGCCGCCTGCGGATCGTCGACCGCGCCCGGCGAGCGCCACGCGACGAAGCCGTCCGGGCGCACCAGCACCGCGCCGTCCGGGCCGATGCCGTGCAGCTCGGCGAAGTCCGTGCCCGGCTCCGGCGCCAGGTCGTCCTCCGCGTCGTCGCCGATCCGGTATGCGTCCATCGGGACGGCCAGCGCGTCCGCCGCCCGCCGGGCGCCCGCGCGCCAGGCCTCGCCGTCCGGCCCGGTGAGCAGCACCATCGCCTGCTCGTACAGGTCCAGCGTGGACAGCCGGACGCCCGCGCACACCAGCCACTGGTGCGGCGCGCGGCTGCCGGGCTCGCCGGCCGACTCGAACTTCTCCGGGACGACCTCGCCCGCCGGGTCCGCCCCGGCCACCGCGCCCCGCGGGTAGCGGTAGCCCAGCGCCACCGCCAGCACCCCGGCCTGCCGCCCGACGCCCGGCACGACCGCGTACCCGGGGTGGCTGTGCTCGGCCGAGCGGGCCGAGGCGCGCTCGCCGGTCACCCGCGCCACCGGCCGCCGCTCCCGCCCGTACGTCTCCAGCAGGCCGGGCCCGGCCCAGCCGCACAGCACGGCGGCCAGCTTCCAGGCCAGGTTGTGCGCGTCCTGGATGCCGGTGTTGGAGCCGAACGCGCCGGTCGGCGACATCTCGTGCGCCGAGTCCCCGGCGAGGAAGACCCGCCCGGTGCCGTAGCTCTCGGCGACCCGCTCGGCCGCGTGCCACGGCGCCCTGCCGGTCACCTCGACGTCCAGCTCCGGCATGCCGACGGCGGTGCGGATGTGCCGCTCGCACCGCTCGTCGGTGAACGCCTCCAGCGGCTCGCCGTGCTCGGGGTGCCACGGCGCGTGGAAGACCCACTCCTCCCGGTTGTCCACCGGCAGCAGCGCGCCGTCCGCCTCCGGGTTGGTCAGGTAGCAGGCGATGAAGTGCCGGTCGCCGACGGCCTCGGCCAGCCGCTTGGCCCGGAAGGTGATGCTGACGTTGTGGAACAGCTCGCCCTTGCCGGTCTGCCCGATGTCCAGCCGCTCGCGCACCGGGCTGCGCGGGCCGTCCGCCGCCACCAGGTACTCCGAGCGCACCACCCGCTCCTCGCCGGTCTCCCGGCTGCGCAGCACCGAGGTGACGCCGTCGGCGTCCTGTTCGAAGGAGACCAGCTCGGTGCCGAAGCGGATGTCGCCGCCGAGGTCGCGGGCCGCGCGCAGCAGCACCGGCTCCAGGTCGTTCTGGCTGCACAGGCACCACGAGCTGGGGCTGAAGGCGGCCAGCCGCCCGCCCGGGTCGATCTCCCGGAACAGCCACTCCTGCTCCTCGCCGGTCAGCGAGGGCGCCTGGAGGATGCCGTGGTTCGGGGCCAGCACCGAGGCCGCCTCGCGGATCGCCGGCTCGATCCCGGCCACCCGGTACAGCTCCATGGTGCGGACGTTGTTGCCTCGGCCACGCGGGTGACGCGAGGTGTCGGTGTGCTTCTCGACCAGGAGGTGTCTGACCCCCAGTCGGCCGAGGAAGAGCGAGGCCGACAGCCCGACCAGCGAGCCGCCCACGATCAGGACCGGCACCCGGTCGTCTACCTTCGGATTCATCAATTGCTCCACCCTGTACGGGGATTCCGCGGCCCGGCACGTGGGCCCGGCGCCGCCCTCGAAGGGGCCCGCAGCGGCGGCCGCCCCGGTCTTCCATCCCCCGCCGGAGCCGGCTTGTGCCGCCCCTTCGCCCGGATGGCCCGCAAATCTCGCGCGCCCCCGGACGCGCCGCGCACGATCGACCTCAGGCCTGGCGCCGACGGCCCGGGCCGACCGCCATCGCACCGCCCTCCCCCGGGCCGGGAGCGCCCTGCCGGACGCGGCCGGAGTACGGCCCGCAGCGTGCGGCCCAGAGCAGAAAGTGGATCATGACAACTCTGTCCGAACCGCAGGCGCCGCAGCACGCCGAGTCCGAGACCCGGCTGCGGGTCGTCCTGATGCTGGAGATCCAGGACGGCGCGCAGCAGCGCTTCCTGGACGTCTACGAGCAGCTGCGCCACCAGGTGGCCGCGGTGCCCGGCCACGTCAGCGACCAGCTGTGCCAGTCGATCAACGACCCCCGGCAGTGGCTGATCACCAGCGAGTGGGAGGACCAGGACACGTTCCTGCAGTGGGTCGACAGCGACGCCCACCGGGAGATGGTCAAGCCCATGCACGGCTGCGTCAGCGACAACTTCCGCTCGATGCGCTACGTCGTCCTGCGCGAGACCTCCGCCGCCGGCGGCGCCACCGGCACCCGGGCCCCGGTGGAGGTGCCGCCCGGCCTGCCGCGCAGCGAGCCCGTCGGCCACGTCGGCCCGCCCAAGGCCGAGCCCGGCCCCGACGGGGTCGTCCGCCACGCGCTGACCTTCACGGTCAAGCCCGGCAGCGAGCCCGAGGTGGCCCGGATCCTGGCCGGCTACACCTCCCCCAAGGCCGACGTGGACGAGCACACCCGGCTGCGCCGCACCTCGCTGTTCATGCACGGCAACCGGGTCGTGCGGGCCGTCGAGGTGACCGGCAGCCTCGGCGACGCGCTGCGCCACGTCGCGATGCAGCCCGAGGTGCGGGCCGTCGAGGAGGCCATCAACCCGTACCTGGAGGAGGCCCGGCAGCTCGGCGACCCGCAGTCCGCGCGCGCCTTCTTCGCCCGCGCCGCGCTGCCGGCCAAGGAGCAGGCGATCGCCACCGCGCCGTCGTCCGGGCGGCTGCACCGGCACGCCGTGCTCTACCCGGTCCGTCCGGGCTCCGGCACGGCCGTCACCGAGCTGCTGGCCGGCCACGACGACCTCGCCACCGCCGACCCGACCGGCCCGGTCGCGGCGAGCACCGTGTTCCAGCGCGACGACGTCGTCGTGCGCCTGGTGGACCTGCGGGTGCCCGCCGAGGCCGACCCGGGCGCCGCGCTCGGCGTGGCCGGCGACGCGGAGGCCGCGGCGCTCGCCCGGCTGCTCGACCTCGGCGCGGAGTGCGACCTGCGCACCGTCGCCGGCCTGCGCGCGTTCCTCGCCGCCCGCGGCATGACCCCGATCACCGACCGCAGCTCACAGTCGAACTGACGATCCGTCACATTCCCGGAGGAAACACCATGTCCACGCAGTACCCACGGATCGTCCACGTCGACGAGGCTCCGGAGAACCGCCGCCACGGCGCCGAGCTGCGCACCATGCTCACCCCGACCACCTGCGGGGCGACCAGCGGCTTCATGGGCCTGGCCATCGTCAAGCCCGGGGAGCGGATCGCCGAGCACTACCACCCGTACTCCGAGGAGTTCGTGTTCGTCGTCTCCGGCGACCTGGAGGTGGACCTGGACGGCGAGACCCGCGTCCTCAAGCCCGACCACGGCCTGATGATCCCGATCAACATGCGCCACCGCTTCCGCAACGTCGGCACCACCGAGGCCCGGATGGTCTTCCACCTCGGGCCGCTCGCCCCGCGCCCCGACCTCGGCCACGTGAGCACCGAGGAGCACGCGGGCACCGACGGGTCCGCCGCGTCCGGCCCGCCGGAACACGCCAAGGTGGCCTCGTGACCCGGCGGGTCGCCGTCACCGGGATCGGCGTGGTGGCGCCCGGCGGGGTCGGGGTCCCGGCCTTCTGGGACCTCCTCACCTCCGGCCGCACCGCCACCCGGGGCATCACGCTCTTCGACCCCACCGGGTTCCGCTCCCGGATCGCCGCCGAGTGCGACTTCGACCCGGCGGCGCACGGGCTCGGCCCCGAGGACGTCCAACGGGCCGACCGCTACGTGCAGTTCGCGATGGTGGCGGCCGGCGAGGCGGTCGCCGACGCGGGCCTGGACCTCGCCGCCGAGGACCCGTGGCGGATCGCCGTCTCGCTCGGCACCGCCGTCGGCGGCACCACCCGGCTGGAGCACGACTACGCCCTGGTCAGCTCGGCCGGCGCCCGCTGGGACGTCGACCACCGGCAGGCCGAGCCCCAGCTGCACCGGGCGTTCGCGCCCAGCACGCTGGCCTCCGCGGTCGCCGAACGGATCGGCGCGCACGGCCCGGTGCAGACCGTCTCCACCGGCTGCACCTCCGGCCTGGACGCGATCGGCTACGGCTTCCGGGCCGTCGAGGAGGGACGCGCCGACATCTGCGTCGCCGGCGCCTCCGACTCCCCGATCTCGCCGATCACCGTCGCGTGCTTCGACGCCATCAAGGCCACCAGCGAGCGCAACGACGACCCGGCGCACGCCTCCCGCCCCTTCGACGCCCACCGGGACGGCTTCGTCCTCGGCGAGGGCGGCGCCGTCCTGGTCCTGGAGGAGCTGGAGCACGCCCGCCGCCGCGGCGCCCGCGTCTACGGCGAGGTCGGCGGCTTCGCCACCTACGGCAACGCCTACCACATGACCGGCCTCACCCAGGAGGGGCTGGAGATGTCCCGGGCGATCGACGACGCGCTCGCCCACGCCCGGGTGAACACCACCGACGTCGACTACGTCAACGCGCACGGCTCGGGCACCAAGCAGAACGACCGGCACGAGACCGCCGCCGTCAAGCGCTCGCTCGGCCGGCACGCCTACGGAACGCCGATGAGCTCGATCAAGTCGATGGTCGGGCACTCGCTCGGCGCGATCGGCGCCATCGAGGTCGTCGCCTGCACACTGGCGCTCGCCCACGGCGTCGTGCCGCCGACCGCCAACTACGAGACTCCCGACCCGGAGTGCGACCTCGACTACGTGCCGCGCACCGCGCGCGAGCTGCCGCTGAGCCACATCCTCTCGGTCGGCAGCGGATTCGGCGGATTCCAGTCCGCCGTCGTGCTCAAAAGAACGGGGTGAGATCCATGACGTCACGTCAGCAGGGCCGCCGGGCGGTGGTCACCGGCATCGGCGTGGTGGCACCGAACGGTGTCGGGGCCGACGCCTTCTGGAAGGCCACCAGGCAGGGCGTGAGCGTCCTCGACCGGATATCCCGCGAGGGCTGCACCGCGCTGCCGCTGCGCGTCGCCGGACAGGTGCGGGACTTCGACCCGCAGGCCGTGATCGACAGCCGCTACCTGGTGCAGACCGACCGCTTCACGCACTACGCGATGGCCGCCGCGGACCTGGCCGTGGCCGACGCCCGCTTCACACCGGACCCGGAACAGCCCTACGCCGTCGGCGTGGTGACCGCGGCCGGCTCCGGCGGCGGCGAGTTCGGCCAGCGCGAGCTCCAGCAGCTCTGGGGCCAGGGGCCCCGGTTCGTCGGCCCCTACCAGTCCATCGCCTGGTTCTACGCGGCCAGCACCGGACAGATCTCCATCCGCGGCGGCTACAAGGGCCCCTGCGGTGTCGTCGCCAGCGACGAGGCCGGCGGCCTGGACGCGCTCGCCCACGCCGCCCGCTCGATCGAGCACGGCGCCGACGCGGTGGTGGCCGGCGCGGCCGAGGCCCCGCTCGCGCCGTACTCGATGGTCTGCCAGCTCGGCTACCCCGAGCTCAGCCTCGCCGAGCAGCCCGACCGGGCCTACCTGCCGTTCACCGCGCAGGCCTGCGGCTTCTCCCCCGCCGAGGGCGGCGCGATGCTGCTGCTGGAGGACGAGCGGACCGCGCGTCGCCGCGGGGCCGCCGTCCGCGCCCACCTGGCCGGGCACGGCGCCACCTTCACCGGCGCCTCCCGGTGGGAGGAGTCCCGCGAGGGCCTGGCCGCCGCGATCCGGATAGCCCTGGACGAGGCCCGGATCGCACCCGAGGAGGTCGACGTGGTCTTCGCGGACGCGCTCGGCGTCCCGGCCGCCGACCGGGCCGAGGCCCTCGCCCTCGCCGACGCCCTGGGCCCGGCCGCCGAACGCGTCCCGGTCACCGCGCCCAAGACCGGCACCGGCCGCGCCTACTGCGGCGCCCCGCTGCTGGACGTCGCCGCCGCCGTCCTCGCCATGGAGGACGGTGTCCTCCCGCCCACCCCCAACGTCACCGAGGTCTGCCACGACCTCGCCCTGGTGACCGGCCGCGCCCGGCCGGCCGAGCTGCGCACCGCACTGGTGCTCAGCCGCGGGCTGATGGGCTCCAACTCCGCGCTGGTGCTCCGGCGCGGTGAGCGGCCCTGAACCACCCCGTTCTGAGAAGGGACACCCCGTGAGCAACACCCTCAGTTACCCCGAACTGGCCGCCCTGCTCCAGGCGCGGGCCGGCGTCACCGTCGAACCCGGCGACCTGGAGCGCCCCGGCTCCTACTTCGACGACTTCGGCGTCGATTCGCTCGGCCTGCTCGGCGTCGTCGGCGAGCTGGAGAACCGGCACGGCCTCAAGGTCACCTCGGGCGCCGAGTCCGCCAAGACCCCGGCCGAGTTCGTGCAGCTCGTCAACGCCTCCCTCGCGACGAAGGCCGGTGCCTGACATGCCCGGACACACCGACAACGAGATCGTCATCGCCGCTCCGCTCGACCTGGTCTGGGAGATGACCAACGACCTGGAGAACTGGCCGGAGCTGTTCAGCGAGTACGCCTCCGTCGACGTCCTGGAGCGCGACGGCGACAGCGTCCGCTTCCGGCTCACCATGCACCCGGACGAGAACGGCCAGGTGTGGAGCTGGGTCTCCGAGCGCACCACCGACAAGTCCTCGCTCGCGGTGCGCGCCCGCCGGGTCGAGCCCGGCCCGTTCGAGTTCATGGAGATCCGCTGGGAGTACGCCGAGGTCCCGGCCGGGACGAGGATGCGCTGGATCCAGGACTTCGCGATGAAGCCCACCGCCCCGGTGGACGACGACGGCATGGTCAACCACATCAACAAGAACTCCCGGATCCAGATGCAGCTGATCCGCGAGAAGGTCGAGCTGCGGGCCGGGGAGAGGTGAGCGGCGTGCACCGCGCTCTGATCGTCGCCCGGATGAAGCCGGAGGCGGCCCCCGACATCGCCGAGGTGTTCGCCGAGTCCGACCGCGGCGACCTGCCGCACCTGATCGGCGTCACCGGCCGCAGCCTCTTCCAGTTCGGCGACGTCTACCTGCACCTCATCGAGGCCGACCGCCCGCCGGGCCCGGCCGTCGCCAAGGTCGTCGGGCACCCGGAGTTCCGGACCGTCAGCGACCGCCTCACCGCCTACGTCCAGGCGTACGACCCCGCCACCTGGCGCGAGCCCAAGGACGCGATGGCGCGCGAGTTCTACCGCTGGGACCGCTGAGCTCCGCAGCGCCCCGCGACCCTTTGGGCCCGCCCCCGGCCACCCGCCGGGGGCGGGCCCACGCGTGCCCGGAGCCGCCCTCGCGCACCGACGGCTCGTGGCCGCCGTAACCCCCGTTCACCCGGATCGCCCGCGCACCCGGGTGAACACGCCCGGGAGTCCATCCGAAAGGCGCACCGGGCGCGCGGGCCCCGCACGCCTCCGGTGGCAGGCGTCGGCACGGTGGTTGACGGTGGATCAGGCGCGCATTCCCCGCGAGTCCCCTTGCCCGGCAACCCCGCCGGGCGTCGCGGCCGGCGCGCCGGAAGGATCATCCTCATGCGTTCTGCACGCACGCTGCTCGCCGGGGCGGCCGTCGCCGCCGTCCTGACCGTCGGCACCCCCTTGGCCTTCGCGGACGGATCCGCCGACCAGGGCAAGAACCTCACCTGGCAGGAGAAGCAGCCGGACAAGGGCACCGGCTCCGACAAGGGCACCGGCTCCGACGAGCACAAGGGCACGAGCGACCACAAGGGCTCCTCCTCCACCGAGGAGCACAAGGGCTCGGACGAGCACAAGGGCAACGACGCCTACGGCGACAAGGGCGAGGAGCACAAGGCCCCGCACGGCGGCGTGCACACCGGCGGCGGCGGGCTGTCCCTGTCCGGCGGCGGTCTGGCCTCGGGCGCGGTCCTGCTGCTCGGCGGGATCGGCGCGGGCGCCCTCGCGCTGCGCCGCGGCCGCCGCACGGCCGGCGCCGTCGCCTGACCCCCGCCGCCGCCCCTGGGCGCCGCCCCGCCACCGCGGGGGGCGCACGGGGGCGGCGGGCCGTCCCGCGGGCGCCGTCCCGCGGACGCCGTTTCCGGAAAGGTGGGCCTCGGTGCTTCCCGTCCCAGGTACGTCCCGGCTGCTGCGCGTCGGCATGAGCGCGGCGGCGGTCGGCGTGCTGCTGATGTACAACTCGGTGGACTCCCGGACTGCCGACGAGTCCTCGTCCGCCGAGGCCGCTCCCCCGGCCGCGACCGCGCCGGCCGCCCCCGGCCCGTCGGCACCGGCACCGGCCGCGGCCGCCAAGCCGGGCCCGACGGCCGCCGCGGGCGCCCCAGCCGCCGCAGGCGCACCGGCGCTGAAGCGGTCCAAGCCGGCCCGGCTGCGGATCCCGCAGATCGCCGTGGACGCCCCCTTCACCGAGCTGACGCTCGGTCCGGCGGGCCAGCTCAACGCCCCACCGCCGGACGACAAGAACCTGGTCGGCTGGTACAACGGCGGCGTGACCCCGGGCGAGCGCGGCAGCGCCGTCGTCGCCGGCCACGTCGACACCACCAAGGGCCCGGCGGTGTTCCTGCTGCTGAGCCTGCTCCTGCCGGGCAACAAGGTCGAGGTGGCGCGCGCGGACGGCACCGTCGCGGTGTTCTCGGTGGACTCCGTCGAGACCTTCGCCAAGAACGCCTTCCCCGACCAGAAGGTGTACGGGAAGACGCCGGACGCGCAGCTGCGGCTGATCACGTGCGGCGGCGTGTACGACAAGAAGCGGCGGGACTACCTCGACAACGTGGTCGTGTTCGCGCACCTGGAGTCGTCGCACCGGGCCTGAACGCCGAACGGCCGCTGCTCCCCGGCGAGTGGGGGAGCAGCGGCCGTTTCGCGCGGTGGGCGGCGCGGTGGGCGGCTCAGCCGCGGACGGTGGCCTCGAAGGCGTGCAGGTAGGGGTTGACCGAGCGGACGTCGGACACCGCCAGACCGGCCTCCTCCATCAGCCGGACGAGGCTGTCCTTGGAGTGCTTGGCGCCGCCGACGTTGAGCAGCAGCATCAGGTCCATCGCGGTGGTGAAGCGCATCGACGGGCTGTCGTCGACGAGGTTCTCGACGACCACGACGCGCGCGCCCGGCCGGGCCACGGCCACGACGTTGCCGAGGGTGCGGCGGGTGCTCTCGTCGTCCCACTCCAGGATGTTCTTGATGATGTAGAGGTCGGCGCGGACGGGGATGTCCTTGCGGCAGTCCCCGGGCACCAGGCGGGCCCGCGCGGAGAACGCGCCGCCGTCCTGGAGCCGCGCGTCCGCCCCGGCCACCACCTTGGGCAGGTCGAGCAGGGTGCCGTGCAGCGCCGGGTGCTTCTCCAGCAGGCTGGCGAGCACGTGGCCCTGACCGCCGCCGATGTCCGCCACCGAGTCGACGCCGGTGAGGTCCAGGTACTCGGCGAAGTCCCGGGCGGACTGCCGGCTGGAGGTGGTCATCGCCTTGTCGAAGACCTTCGCCGAGTCGTGCGCGTCGCTGTGCAGGTAGTCGAAGAACTCCTTGCCGAACAGCTCGGGGAAGACGTTGCGGCCCGAGCGCACCGCCTCGTCCAGCTTCGGCCAGGCCTCCCAGGTCCACGGCTCGGTGCACCACAGGGAGATGTAGCGCAGCGAGTTGGGGGCGTCCTCGCGCAGCAGGCGGGACATCTCGGTGTGCTCGAAGCGCTCCTCGCCGGGCACGGTGGCCGCGGTGGCCGCGCCGGGCTCGCCGGTCACGGTCGTCGCGGTGGTCTCGGCGAAGATTCCGTAGCAGGTGAGCGCGCGCAGCAGGCGGCGCAGCGGGCGGGGTTCGGTGTCGAGCGCGGCGGCGAGCTCGGTGACGGTCATCGGGGTGTCGCCGAGCGCGTCGGCGACGCCGAGCCGGGCGGCGGCCCGGACGGCCGCGGCGCAGGCGGCGCCGAAGACGAGCTCGCGCAGGCGCATCGCGGCCTGGGGGCTGGTGTGGGCGGGTGCGGTGGTCATGGGCGGTCCTTACGGGTGGGTGCGGCGGTATCAGCAGCGGCCGGAGGGCTCGGAGACGGCGCAGGTGTTGCGGGCGAAGGTGTTGCCGGTGCCGGTGTCGCGGTCGGCGAGGTCCGCGGGGCCGTTGCCGCTCAGCGTGTTGCCGGTGACGGTCGCACGGGTGTTGGGGATGCCGACGACGCTCTTGAACAGGACGATGCCGCCGGAGAAGTCCGTGCGGCCGGCGTTGTCGTGGACCTCGTTGTCGGTGACCCGGGTGTCCTCGGTGCCGGTGAGCACGATGCCGGCGCCCTGGATGGCGCCGAGGCGGGGATTGGCGGGGCAGAACTTGTTGTTGGCGACCACCCGGTTCTTCCTGACGTCGAGGTCCCCGGCCCGGGGCACGCCCTCGTCGCCGACCACGAAGACCCCGCTGCAGTTGCCGGTGATCTCGTTGCCCTGGACGGTCAGCGCGCGCAGCCGGCGGACGGTGACGCCGACCCGGTTGCCGGAGAGCTCGTTGCCCTCGACGCGGGTGCCCCCGGTGTCGGGCGCGCCGCCCTCGCGGTAGGCGTAGTTGGCGAGGAAGACGCCGGACTGGCCGTTGTCGGTCGCGCGGTTGCCGAGGATGACGGCCCTGGTGGAGATCTCCTGGCTGATGCCCTGCTGGCCGTTGTCGTGGACGTAGGTGGCGCGGACGGTCAGGCCGGTGGTGCCGCTGGCGTCGATGCCGTTCTTGGCGAAGCCGGTGACGGCGAGGGCCTCGATGGTGACGTCGGGCAGCGGGGCCGCCTCGGTGCCGTCCACGCAGATGCCGTGGCCGGCGGCGGCGCACGCGTTCTCGGTGCCGTCGCCGCGCACGATCACGCTGGCCGGGCCGGCGCCGCGCAGGGTGAGGCCGGGGGTGGTGATCCGGACGCTGCCGCGGTACGTGCCGGGCAGGACCTGCACGGTGTCGCCGGGCCGGGCGGCGTCGACGACCTGCTGGATCGATTCGCCCGGGTGGACGAGGAGCAGGGCGCCTCCGTCCGCGTGGGCGGGGGTGACGGCGAGGACGGTGGTCAGGGCGGTGGTCAGGGAGCAGACCGCGGCGGTGGCCGCGGCGAGGTGGTGGACCCGACGCGTGGGCATGTGTGGTGACCTGTTTTCTTCCTCCGCGCAAGGTCCGGGCCGTGGGCGCGGGGCGGTTCTCACGCGGTGTGGGGGGCTCGTGACAGCCGGTGGGGATGACCGAACCGACGCTATGGGCGCCCGGGTGGGCCCGCCACCAGGGCTGGGCTGCGGGACTGACGGGGCGTCGGCCGGGCGGGCGAACGCCGTCCCCGGGGTGGGCGGGGCCCGTTTTCGGGACACGCCCGGCCGCGTGGCATGCTCGGGGCCGTGAACAGCACCGCTCTCGTACCGCCCGCCGCCACCGCCCGCAACCCGATCGGCGCCCACGTGCCGGTCGCCGCCCGCGGGCTGGCCGGGACCGGCCTCGCGTACGCGCGGCGGGTCGGCGCCGAGACGGTCCAGGTGTTCGTGGCCAACCCGCGCGGCTGGGCCACGCCCCCGGGCAACCCCGCGCAGGACGAGGAGTTCCGCGCCGCCTGCGCCGAGCAGGGCGTCCCGGCCTGGGTGCACGCGCCCTACCTGATCAACTTCGGCTCGGACAACCCCGCGACGAGGGAGCGCTCCGCCGTCTCGCTGCGCCACTCGCTGCTGCGCGGCCACGCGATCGGCGCCCTCGGCGTCGTCCTGCACACCGGCTCCGCCGTCGGCACCGCGTCCGGCGGCGGATCCCGCCGGGCCGAGGCGATGGCCCAGGTGCGGGCGGACGTCCGGCCGCTGCTGGACGAGCTCGACGCGCTCGGCGACGACGCGCCCTGGCTGCTCCTGGAGCCGACGGCCGGTCAGGGCAGCTCGCTCTGCTCCCGCATGGAGGACCTCGCCGAGTACGTCGAGGCGCTGGAGGGCCACCCGAAGGTCGGCGTCTGCCTCGACACCTGCCACGCCTTCGCGGCCGGGCACGACCTCGCCGCGCCGGGCGGCGTCACCGCGGCGCTGGACGCGCTGGTCGCGGCCGCCGGTCCCGGCCGGCTGCGGCTGATCCACGCCAACGACTCCGAGGACGTCGTCGGCGCGCGCAAGGACCGGCACGCCAACATCGGTGCGGGGATGATCGGCGCGGAGCCGTTCCGCGAGCTGTTCGAGCACCCGGCGACGGCCGGCGTGCCGCTGGTCGTCGAGACGCCCGACCGCAAGCACGGCGGGGACGGCACCGGGCACGCGATGGACATCACCGCCCTCAAGGAACTGCGCGAGCGGGCCGCCGTCCGCGTGTAGCCGACCCGGGTGTGGCCGCCGTCCGGGTGCGGCCGGGCCGGGCGTGGTCGACCCGGGTGCCGTAGCGGGGCCCCGCTCGGGCTGCCGGTCCGTACCGGCGGTGCGAGGCTGGATCGACATCACCGCCACCGGCCCCTGGGGGTCCCGCCATGACCGCGTCCCGACCGACCGCGCGGACCGCCGCGACGACGATCGCGACCCGGCTCGCCGCGCTGCCGTGCGGCCGCCGCGGCAAGTGGGTGGTGCTGGCGGTCTGGCTGATCCTGCTGGTCGCCACCGGCCCGCTGGCCGGGAAGCTCATGGGCGCCGAGGACAACCAGGCGTCCAGCTGGCTGCCCGGCAACGCCGAGTCGACGAAGGTGCTGAACGAGCAGCGCGCCTTCCAGCCGATCGAGACCGCCCAGGCCGTCGTCGTCTACGACCGCCCCGGCGGCCTCACTCCCGCCGACCGCGCCCAGGGTGCACGGGACGCGGTCACCTTCGCGACCGCTCCGCACGTCCTCGGGCCGGTCGTCGGACCGGTGGTCTCCGGCGACGGACAGGCCATGCAGACGATCGTCCCGATCGACGTCGGCACCAACGGCTGGAACGACCTGCGCCCCGCCGTCGACAGCCTGCGCGCCACCGCCGCCGCCGACAGCCACGGCATGACCACCCACGTCACCGGCCCGGCCGGGGTCGGCGCCGACCAGGCCAAGGCGTTCGCCGGCATCGACAGCTCCCTGCTCGCCGCCACCGTCAGCGTCGTGATCATCCTGCTGCTGCTCACCTACCGCAGCCCGGTGCTCTGGACCCTCCCGCTGATCTCCGCCGCCGGCGCGCTCGTCGTCTCGGAAGCCGTCATCTACCTGCTGGCCAAGCACGCCGGGCTCACCGTCAACGCGCAGAGCGCCGGCATCCTGGTCGTCCTCGTCCTCGGCGCGGGCACCGACTACGCCCTCCTGCTCACCGCCCGCTACCGCGAGGAGCTGCGCCGCCACGAGGACCGCCACGAGGCGATGGCGTTCGCCCTGCACCGGGCCGGGCCCGCCATCCTGGCGTCCTCGGCGACGGTCGTCGCGTCGATGTTGTGCCTGCTGATCGCCGAGATGAACTCCACCCGCGGCCTCGGACCGGTGTGCGCCATCGGGGTGCTGGTCGCGCTGACGGCCATGCTCACGCTGCTGCCCGCGCTGCTGGTGATCATGGGACGGTGGGTGTTCTGGCCGGTCAAGCCCGCCTACGGCACGGCCGAACCGACGAAGACGGGCCGCTGGGCGCACATCGGCGCGTGGATCGCCCGCCGCCCGCGCAAGGTCTGGGTCGGGACGGCGCTCGCCCTCGCGGCCTGCTGCGCGGGGCTGGTGTCCCTCAACGCCAACGGGCTCGGCACGGCCGCCTCGTTCACCGGCACACCGGACTCCGTCGTCGGCCAGCAGGTGCTGGAGCAGCACTTCCCGGGCGGCACGGGCTCACCCCTCACCGTCATCTCGACGGCGGCGGACGCCGGCGCCGTACGGGCCGCCGCGCAGTCGACGCCCGGCGTCGCCGGGACGTCCGTGCCCGTGACGCACGCCGGGCAGGCCCTCTTCCAGGCCACGCTCACGGACCCGCCGGACAGCCAGGCGGCGAAGGACACCGTGGACCGGGTCCGCACCGCCGTCCACGCCGTCCCGGGCGCCGACGCCAAGGTCGGCGGCAACACCGCGGTGATCCTCGACGCCGGGCGGGCCGCCGGCAACGACAACCGGGCGATCATCCCGCTCGTCCTCGGCGTCGTCCTGGTGATCCTGGCGCTGCTGCTGCGGGCCGTCACCGCGCCGCTCGTGCTGATCGCGACCGTCGTGCTCTCGTACGCGGCGGCGCTGGGCATCAGCGTGCTCTTCTTCGAGCACGTCTTCGGGTTCCAGGGCGAGGACAACGCGTTCCCGCTGTTCGTCTTCGTCTTCCTGGTCGCCCTGGGCATCGACTACAACATCTTCCTGATGACGCGCGTCCGCGAGGAGTCCGCCCACCGCGGCACCCGCCAGGGGGCGGTCGCGGGCCTCGCCGCCACCGGCGGCGTCATCACCTCGGCGGGGCTGATCCTCGCCAGCACCTTCGCCGTGCTCGGCACCCTGCCCGTCGTGGGCCTGGCCGAGATCGGCTTCGCCGTCGCGCTCGGCGTGCTCATCGACACCCTGGTGGTGCGGTCGGTGCTGGTCACCGCGCTCACCGTCGACCTCGGCCGGCACATCTGGTGGCCGAGCCCGCTCTCCCGGCCGGCCGACGTCCGGCAGATGGAGCCGAGCGGACACGCGTGAGCCCGGGGAGCGCCGAACACTCCCCGGGCCCACGGCCGGATCAGCTGGATCAGCAGTCCCCGATGCAGGCGTCCTCGCTGTGCTCGTGGACGTTGAGCCAGTTGGCGTGCGGGCCGAAGAGGCCGACGCCGGCCGAACCCGACTCCAGGCTCTGGCCGGACGACGAGTCCGACGCGTGCCAGTGCGCCATCGCCGGCGCCGGCGCCGCGAAGGCGGCGGCACCCGTCACGGCCGCGATCACGGCGAACTTGCGGATGTTTCCACGAAGCGACATCAGATGTCCTTTGGGTGGTCTCTGGTCTCTGGCATGAAGGCGCGCCCGGGGCCGGCCACACGCACACCCGGCCGCCCCGCGGGCACCAGCACAGATTTGCACACGAACCCGCACGAACCCGCCCACGCCGCAACCCCGCTGAGACAACCGGGTGACCGATCTCCCTCGCCCGGGTGAAGGCGGACCGCCGGGCCTCACCCGAACGGCCGTCAGTGTTGCCGGGTGGGCGCGAGGGAGAAGTCGGCGAACTCGACGTGCTGCGCGCTCGCCGGGCCCCACGTGGTGTCGTGGCCGCCGTAGAAGGTGGAGAAGAGCACGCCGGAGAACGGGATCCCGGCGATGCCCTTGGCCACGCCCGGCGCCGCGTACACCTGCTCGGCGTCGTACCAGACCGTGACGTCACCGGTGCCGCGGTCCACCAGCTGCTCGACGGTGTGCCACCGGCCGTCCGCCTGGAAGCGCCAGTCGCCCAGGCCCTCGTCGACGCCGTAACCCGTCGGGCCGGAATTGGTCGGCGTGTAGAGGTAGACCTCGCCGTTGTCCGGCACGCCCTTGGCGCCGCGCCACATGTACCGCGTCGACCACCCGTCACCGTGGTTCCCGCCCGACTCCGCGCCGATCCGGCCGCCGTAGAGCCCGGGCAGCTTGCCGGCCCTGCCCCAGTCGCGCCCGACGGGGAACTTGACGGCGTACCGGAGGTCGAGGGTCGTCCCGTCGGCGAGGCCGGACAGGCCGAGCGCGTCGAGGCTGGTGTAGAACTGCCCGCCCCCGGGATTCGGGCAGTCGGCGCACTGGTTCGCGGACGAGCCCGCCCCGTAGGCGACTTGGAGCGCCGACCCGCCGCCGCCCGGCACCGACGGATCGTCGACGGCACTCAAGTCGGCGCCGCCCCAGGCCCCTTGGTCGGCCACACCCCACGCACGCCGCCACTGGTCCGTCCCGTACCCGCGGAAGTCCCCCTTCCAGGACCCCGCCGCGGCAACGGCGTTCGACGGCGCGGCCGGCTTCGACCGGGCACGGGCCGGCGCGGCGGAGCACCCGGAGACGGCGGCCAGCACGAGGGCGCTCAGAACGACTGCGGCGGTGGTGCGCTTCACGGGACTCCTCATCCGGGGATCGGCCGACCCGCCCGATCATGCCCGACGGCGCGGCGGCGGGCGCCACTCGGACGGGTCCGGTCGGCGGGCGGGGGGTGGGGGTTGTGACTACGGTGCGGTGCGAGGGGGTCACCGAGCGAGAGGCGAGTGGGTTTCATGGCCGGCAAGTTCGAGCTGTACACCGACGAGACCGGGATGCACCGGTTCCGGCTCAAGGCGAGCAACGGGTCGATCGTCGTGACGAGCGACCCGCAGGAGAGCCGGGACGACTGCATCCGGAGCATCGAGTCGATCCGCAAGCTCGCGCCGTACGCGGAGCTCAAGGAGGCGGCCGCCGGATAGCGGACCCCCGTGTGCGGGTCGGCGGTGCAAATCGCCGACCCGCGTTCGTTTGTACGACAGATCCCTTTGGCCGAATACATGCCGGGCGCGGTCACAACACTGACATGCGCGTCGTCATCGTCACCGAGTCGTTTCCGCCCGAGGTCAACGGAGTCGCCCACAGCGTGCTGCGGACGGCCGAGCATCTGGTCCGCCGGGGCCACCACCCCCTTGTCGTCACTCCCGCTCCCGCGCGCGGCGCCGAGTGCCCGCCGCACACGTTCGGCGCCGGCACCGACGCGGCGCAGCTGCCCGTCGTGCGGATACCGTCCGTGCCGCTGCCCGGCTACCCGCAGGTGCGGGTGGCGCTGCCGAGCCGACGGCTGACCGCCGCGATCGCGGCGCACCGGCCGGACGTCGTGCACCTGGCCAGCCCGTTCGTCCTCGGGGCGCGCGGGATGCAGGTCGCGGCCCGGCTCGGAGTGCCCGCCGTCGCCGTCTACCAGACCGACCTCGCCGGGTACGCGCACGCCTACCGGGCGGGGCGCGGGCTCGGGGAGGCGGCCGCCTGGCACCGGATCCGGACCGTCCACCGGGCCGCCGCGCGGACGCTGGCGCCGTCGACGCCCGCCGTCCAGGACCTCACCGCGCACGGGGTGCCCCGGGTGCAGCTGTGGCCGCGCGGGGTGGACTCGGTGCGCTTCCACCCCCGGCACCGCGACGAGGCCCTGCACCGGGCGCTCGCCCCGGGCGGTGAGGTGCTGGTCGGGTACGTGGGCCGACTGGCGCCCGAGAAGCGGGTCGACCTGCTGGCCGCCGCCTCGGCGCTGCCCGGGGTGCGGGTGGTGGTCATCGGGGACGGGCCGTCCGCCCCGGGCCTGAAGGCCTCGATGCCCGGCGCGGTGTTCCTCGGGCGGCGGACCGGCGAGGAACTCGCGCGATGTTTCGCCACGCTGGACGTGTTCGTCCACACCGGCCCGCTGGAGACCTTCTGCCAGACCATCCAGGAGGCGATGGCGAGCGGCGTGCCGGTGGTCGGACCGGCCGCCGGCGGCCCGCTGGACCTCGTCGGCCACCACCGGACGGGCCTGCTCGTGCCGCCCAGGGACGGCGCGGCCGTCGCCCGCGCGGTGGCCGGGCTGGCCGCCGACCCGGAGCTGCGGGCCGCGTACGGCCGGGCCGGGCGCGCCGACGTGACCGCCCGCACCTGGGAGGCGGTCGGGGACCTGCTGCTGCGGCACTACGCGGAGGTGCTCGCGGAGCACCGCGGGGTCGCCGTCCCGTCGCCCGCCGCTCCGCCGGTGGTGGAAGTGCCGCAGGCCGGGCCGGCCGCCGTCACCGAGGAACTGCCGGCATGAACGGGACCACGGACGGGACCACGGACGGGTCGCTGCGGATCGTGCGGCTCGCCAACTTCGTCACCCCGGTGTCGGGCGGGCTGCGGACGGCGCTGCGGCACCTCGGCGCCGGGTACCGCGCGGCCGGGCACCGGCCGGTGCTCGTCGTGCCCGGCGAGCGGCGCTCCGAGGAGGAGACCGAACAGGGCCTCGTCGTCACGCTGCCCGGGCCGGTGCTGCCGGGCAGCGGCGGCTACCGGCTGCTCACCGACCGCCGGGCGGTGGCCGCCGAGCTCACCAGGCTCTCCCCCGACCGGCTGGAGGTCTCCGACCGCACCACCCTGCGCTGGACCGGCGGCTGGGCCCGGCGGCACGGGGTCCGCTCGGTGATGGTGTCCCACGAGAGCGCCGCCGGGGTGCTCGGCACGTGGGGCGTGCCCGGTCCGCTCGCCGCCCTGGCCGCCGACCGGCTCAACGCGGCGACGGCGCGCGCGTACGACACCGTCGTCTGCACGACCGACTGGGCGGCGGCCGAGTTCCGGCGCCTCGGCGTGCCCAACCTCGCGCGCGCCCCGCTCGGCGTGGACCTGGACACCATGCGCCCCCTGTCGGCCCCCGCGCGGGCGCACGAGCGGGCCCGGTACGCCGACCCGGACCAGGCGCTGCTGGTGCTGTGCTCGCGGCTCTCGCAGGAGAAGCGGCCCGAGCGCGCGATCGAGGCGCTCGCCGAACTGCGGGCCCGGCGGGTGCCCGCGGTGCTGGTGGTCGCGGGCACCGGCCCGCTGCGGGAACGGCTCGCGGCGCGGGCCGACCGGCTGCGGCTCCCGGTGCGCTTCCTCGGGCACGTGAGCCGCCGGGAGGCGCTGGCCCGGCTGCTGGGCTGCGCGGATGCCGTGCTCGCGCCCGGTCCGGTGGAGACCTTCGGGCTGGCCGCCATGGAGGCGCTCGCGTGCGGGACACCGGTGGTGGCCAGCCGCTCCTCGGCGCTGCCGGGGCTGATCGGTCTCGCGGGCGCGGCCGCCGCCGACACCGGCGAGGGATTCGCCGCCGCGGTGGGGCGGTTGCTGGCGCGGCCGGAGGACGCCCGGCGCGCGGCCGCCCGGGCGCGGGCGGAGCGGTACGCGTGGCCGGCGGCGGTGGCCGCGTTCCTGGCGGCGCACGGAGTGCCCCTCTCCGGCGCAGGGAGGCCGGATGCCGGCACCGGGGAGGGGGTCCGCGATGAGCGTGCTCGACACGCGTGAGTGGACGGCGGACGGGCGGCGGCCCGCGGGCGGGCCGGTGCGGTTCGTCGCGCTCGGCGACTCGCTCACCGAGGGTGTCGGCGATCCCGTCGGGGACGGCTGGCGCGGGTGGGCCGCCGTGCTGGCCGGGTCGCTGGCACCGGAGCGGACGGCCGTCGAGTTCACGAACCTCGCCCGGAGCGGCGCCCTGACCGTCGATCTGACGACGAGTCAGCTACCGGCGGCACTGGAACGCAGGCCGGAGCTGGCGGCGGTCGTGGTCGGCGGGAACGACACCCTGCGGGCCGGCTTCGACATCCGCCGCACCGCTCTGGAGCTGGACGCCACCCTCGGCGAACTGTCCGGCCACGGCGCCCGGTTGCTCACCGCCTGCCTGCCGGACCCCGGCGCGCTGCTGCGCCTGCCGGCTCCGCTCGCCCGGCCGCTCGCCCGGCGGATGCGGGCGGTCAACACCGTCGTGCACGCCCTCACCGCGCGCCACCGCGCCCTGCACCTGCACATCGCCGACCTGCCCTGGTGCGAGGAGCGGCGGCTGCTCAGCGTCGACCGCCTGCACCCCAGCGCGGAGGGACACCGGCTGATCGCCCGCCGCTTCCACGAACTGCTGGCCGCCGACGGCCGCGACCTCGGCCCCGCGCCCGGCGGCGAACCCGCCGAACGCCCGCCCGGCCGGGCCGCCGACGTGTGGTGGATGGCCACCCGGGGCACCCGCTGGGTCGCCGCCCGCAGCACCGACCTCCTCCCGGGGCTCCTGGCCCTCGCGGCGACCGAGGGCCTCGCCCGCCTGCGCGGCGCGACCGGCCGGCACGACGAACAGATGGCCCGGGCGGCGGCCCAGGCCCTGGCCTCCCTGGGCTGAGGGCGCTTCCCCGGGCCGGGGCCTCCCTGGGCTGAGGGCGCTTCCCCGGGCCGGGGCGCTCGGGCGTGTCCTTCGGATCGGGCGGCCACTGACGGGTGATCACCGGTGGCGCGCGCGTGGAACCGGGCAGGTATCCGGCGGTGTCGTCCGGAGGGACGCGATCACCGAGCCGGACCGGAGGGAGTGCCGAGTGGAGGCGTCATCGAGGGTGGAGGCAGCGCCGACGAGCGGGCGGGAGCTGCTGGCGGCGGCGGGCGTGCTGTTCCCGGACGAGCAGGGGCGGGTGCTGGTGGTGCGGCTGCCGTACGACCGCAAGCACCCGGTGGCGATCCCCGGCGGCGGCTGGGAGCCGACGGACCTCTCGCCGCGTGAGACCGCGCTGCGCGAGATCGCCGAGGAGCTCGGGTTCACGCCCCGGCTCGGGCCGCTGGCCTGCATCGACTGGACGCTCGACGACCACCGTCCGCCGATCGCCGCCCACCTGTACTGGGCGGAGCCGATCGGCTCGGCGCAGGCGGCGGCGATCCGGGCGGACGCGGCGGAGGTCGGCGGCTGGGTCTGGCTGTCGCCGGAGGCGGCGGCGCACGCGCTGCCGCCCAGGCTGTCGCGCCGGGTGACGGCGTGCCTGCGGGCACCCCGCACGGCCGGCCCGCTGGAACTGGAGGACAGTTGGCCGGCCGGCCACTCGCTCGACCACCTCCCGGCCGCGCCGCTGCCGCCCGAGTACACCGGGCCCGCCGGGATCCCCGAGCTCCAGGGCCACGGGGAACCGGACCCGGCACCGCCGCTGGACCGGGCCGCCTTCATCGCCTCCCGCCCCCGGATCCGGGCCAAGGCGCGCGCGGTGTTCACCGACGGCGCCGGGCGCGTGCTGCTCGTCCGGCTGAAGCCGTGGGACGGGCCGCGCGGACGGGTGCCGTACTGGACGCTCCCGGGCGGCGGCATCGAGGCGGACCGCGAGCTACCCCGGGCGGCGGCCCGCCGGGAGGTCCGCGAGGAGCTGGGGTGGGAGGTCGAGCCGGGGCGGCTGCTCGTCCTGGACTGGCTGCCGTCCTCCGCCGCCGATCCGGCGCTCGACCGGGACACCGCCGTCCTCGTCTACGTCTTCGACGGCGGCACGGTGACGGACCGGATGCTCGCCGCGATCGCCCTCGCCGAGGACGAGTTGGTGGACTGGCGCCTGTGCGAACCGGCCGAGGCCCGGGCCCTGCTGTCCGCGCCCTCGTGGGACCGGACGGCCGCCGCCCTGGCCGCCCGGGAACGCGGCGGCGGCCCGCTCGAACTGGTCGACGGGCGGCCGGTGGGATAGCAGCCGGGCGGCGGTGTGATCCACACTGGGAGGCATGCAGAACGTGATCGGAGAGGTGCTGGCCGGCCGTCGGGTGGCGTCGGTCAGCGGTGGCGGCCGGCTGGACCTCACGCTGGACGGCCCGGTGACCGTCCGGGTGGCGCACGAGTTCCGGTTCGCGGCGCCGTCCTTCGCCGCGCCCGCCGAGGTGGAGCACTTCTTCCCGGCCCTGACCGTCCGCCCGACGGCGACGCTGCTCGCGCTCGTCGGCCGGACCGTCGGCTCGGCCCGGGTCACCCCGGCCGGCGGCCTGGAGCTGGACTTCACCGGAGGCGGTGCGCTGTCCGTCCCGCCGCACGCGGTGCTGGCGCCGTGGAGCGTGGTGACGCCGGAGGGAGAGCTGTGCGCCGCACTGCCGGGCGGCGAGGTCAGCTGGGCGGGGTGAGCCGGGGCGGGGCCGGGCCGGCGGACGGTGGTCCGCCGGGCCCGGGGCCCTCGCGTCCGGGTCAGACCTCCATGTCCGCCTCGATCTTGACGAGCTGGTGGCGGGCCATCGCCAGGTTGGCGCGGCCCTTGTCCAGCGCGAGGTAGAGGAACAGGCCCTTGCCGGTGCGGCCGGTGAGCGGGCGGATCAGGTGGTACTGGCTGCTGAGGGTGATCAGGATGTCCTCGATGCCGTCCTGCAGGCCCAGCATGTCCATGGTGCGCATCTTGGCGCGGACCACGTCGGTGTTCCCGGCGGCGGCCACGTTGAGGTCCAGCCCGCCGGGGCCGTCGAGGGTGGCGAGCGCCATGCCGCTGTTGTAGTCGACGAGCGCGGCGCCGATGGCGCCCTCGATGGAGGTCATGGCCTGCTTGAGGGCGCCGGCTGCGTCGGTCATTTCGTGACTCCGTTTCGGTGGTTCGGTGATGGGGTGGTCGAACAGGGGCGGGGGGTCAGGGGCAGGGGGGTCAGGGGCAGGGACAGGGGCGGCGGACGGTCGGTCAGCCGGCCTCGCGCGGGTCCTTGGGCACCAGGGCGTCGGTGAGCAGCCCGGCGATCCGCTGGGCCGAGCGGCGGGCCTCCAGGTGCAGGCGGCCGACGTTGACGTCCGGGTGCGCCAGCAGCGTCAGCACGCAGCTGCCGCCGGCCGCGTACGTGGCGACGTAGCCGTGTTCGCCGCGCACGAGGGACTCCCGGAACTCGCCCTGGCCCGTCGTGTCGGCGAGCCGCTGGGCGAGGGAGAGGGAGGCCGCCGTCATCGCGGCGAGGCCGGACGGCTCGGTCCCGTGGGTGTCGTGGGCGACCAACAGGCCGTCCACGCTGGCCACCAGACCGCCGGCGAGGTGCGGGATGCGGTGTTTGACGGCGCGGAGCTCGGCGAGCAGCTCGGTCTCCAAGGCGATCAGTTGTCTCCTTCCGACACGCTGCTTGAGCGCCCGCCTCATGGCCGGTACGGCGGGGTCGCGGGCGGAGAGTGGCTCAAAGTCGGGCCTCCAGGAGGGTCAGGACCCGGGTCAGCAGCGCGATGTCCGGGTCGGGCACGGTCAGCGGATGGGCCGCCGCCGGGATCGGCGGACGGTCGGAACGGGGGGCGGCGCCGGGTGCCGGGGCTCCGCGCTCCGGAGCCCCGGCCGCGTGGGCGCCGAGTGCGTGGGCGCCGAGTGGGCGGGGCCCGGGTGCGGTGGATCCGGCACCCGGGACGCTCGTCGCGGCTCCGGCTGCGACGGCTCCGGGTACGACGGCTCCGGGCGCCCCGGCGCCGGTGAGGGTGGCGCCGGGGATCCGGCGGTGCAGGCCGCCGGCGCGCGGGACTTCGGGTGCGGGTGCCGGTCGTGCCGCCGGTGGCGGTGGGAGTGGCGACTGCGCGGGGACGGCCGCGACGACGGGCCCGGGCCCGGGGACCGACACGGGAACGCCTACCGGCGTCGGGCCGGGCGCGGCGGCCGGGCCGGGCGCGTCGGCCGGGCCGGGTACGGGGACCGGCCCCGGCACCACCGCCGGAGCGGCGTCGAGCAGCCCCGCAGCGGCCAGCCGACGGACGTCCGCCGTCACGCCGAACCCGGACCGGCCGAGCAGCCGGGCCAGTTCGGCCGGGGTTCTTCGGCCGTCCGCGTGGTCGAGCAGCTCCCGCCGGCGGCGGCCGGGCGGACGGCGGGACGGCCGGCGGGCGGCCTCGGCCGGGCGGACCGGCGCGGTGTCGAGCTGCGCCCAGGGCCAGATGCCGTCCAGCAGGTGCCGGCGGCGCTCGGACTCCCGGCAGACCCGTGCCGCGTCGACCGCCGCCACCGGGCCGAGCCAGTGCCGGACACCGGTCTCGAACCGCCAGAGGCCGCCGCCGGTGTCGGCGAGGACGAAGAAGGCGGCGTCGAACAGGGTTTCCAGGTGGCCGAGTTCGAGCTCCCCGCGGGTGATCCGGCCCTGGTCGACCAGCGCTGCCGCGACGCGGGCCTGCGGGCCGTGCACCTCGACGAGTTCGCGCCACTCCCCCGGGGCGAGCCGGCCGCAGCCGGTGAGGAGGTCGCCCAGGTCGGGGGCGCGGTCGGACTCGGCGTGGGTCACCAGGCCGTCGGTGAGGTAGACGCTGCCGAGCGGGCCGCGCAGGGCGCCGGTGGCCTCGCGGGCGGCGAGCAGGCCGACCGCCTCGCCCGGCGTCCGCGGAACCGTCGGTGGCAGCACGGCCGTCGGGGCCGCGTGCGCGCTCACCCGAGCACCAGCTCCTCGGCGAGCGCCTGGAGGCGGTAGCGGGCACCGGCGAGGTTGCCCTCCTCGCGGTCCAGCCACAGATGCAGGACGAGCCGGCTGTCGAAGACAGTGTCGATGAAGCAGATCAGGTGGTAACTGCGGCCCGCAGTGACGATGATGTCCTGCAGCGGTGCCCGACGGTCCTCCGACGCGGTGAAGGTCTGGCTCTCAACGGCCGCCCGTACCAGGTCGGTTGCCTCGGCCGCCGTGGTCTCGTGCTCGCCGGCCGGGCTCTCGCCCAGGCTGCCGAGCGCGAGCCCGCTGCTCCAGTCGACCAGGCTCGCGGAGCGGGCGCCGGTGATCGCCATCGCTCCGGAGAGGCAGTCGTCGATACCCGGCACACCGGCTCCTTCGTGGGGGGTCGTCCATCGCACGGGGGAATGCTGCGCGGCCGGGCGCGCAGCGCGGCACCGGCCGGACCGCCACGACGAGTGGCGGGTTCGACACGGAAGGCTACTGCCGGATTCCGTATGACGAACATTCCAATGGCATATTCACACCAGTAGCAGTGAGTTCCGGCCATGCTGTGACGGACCATCAACTCTCCGTCGCCATCGAAACCCGCTGGCCGTGGTACCGCGGCCGCCCGCCGCTCACCGGCCACCTGGAACGGGACCTTGGCCGATAGTCGGCCACGCCGGAGGGTTTCGGCCACCGAATGCGATAGAGGAGCCGGACGGCCGGAACGGGCGGTGGACGCCGGGAGGCGGCAGCGGGAACGGCCGCGAAAGCGGGGTGCGAGCGACAGCGCCGAGGGACGGCTCAGGGGGGTAGCTCAGGGCGACCCGGGGACGGTCCAGAGGCGGGCCGGGAATAGCCAGGGAACGGCGAAGGGGCCCGTTCCGCTGGACGGAACGAGCCCCTTCGAGTGGAGCGCCAGGCCCGGGTCGCACGGACTCTCCCCACTGAAAGTGGGACGTGCTCTGGTAGCACCGCTGACGCCTGTCCGGGAGGTCATCTCCTCCCGACGAGAAGAACAGTAGCAGGTCAGCGCCCCTGTTCAGAAATCGCGTCAGGGGCGCCGGGGGCCGCGGGGCCGGTCCGAGCGGACAGCCCGGCCGCCTCCGCCAGCAGCCGGTAGGACTCCGTCATCGCGGCCCGGTCGAAGGTGCTCGTGGTGACCAGGAACTCGTCGGCGCCCGCTCGGGCCACCAGTGCGGCCACCTCGGCGGCGGCCTGCGCCGGGGTGCCGGCGATGTGGCCCGTGAGCGACTGCTCGTACGCGGCCCGCTCGCGCGCCGTCATCGACCGGGCGAGGACCTCGGCGGCCGGGGCGAGCGGCGGGAACTCGCCGTGCGTCCGGGAGTACGCGCCCGACCAGGCCTCGGGGACGAGGAGCTCGTGCGCCCGCTCGACCGTGCCGGCCACCGCGACGGTCCCGGAGACCACCACGTACGGCTCGGCGGCGTGCGCGGAGGGGCGGAAGCGCGTGCGGTAGCGGTCGATGGCCTCCAGCATCCGCTCCTCCCCGCGCGGGGCGGCGATCACCAGCGGCAGCCCGGCCTCGGCCGCCAGATCGGCGCCCGCACCGGTGGCGAGGACGAACGGCGGCACCCGCAGGCCCTCGGCCGGGCGGGCGTGGACGCCGCGGTGCGCCCGCTGGGTGCCGTCGAACCAGCCGAGCAGCTCGGCCAGCTGCGCGCCGAAGTCGTCGGCGGCGTCCTTCTCCCGCCCCAGCGCCCGCCGGACACCGTCGGTGAAGCCCACCGACCGCCCGAGGCCCATGTCGATCCGGCCGGGGAAGAGCGAGGCCAGCACGCCGAACTGCTCCGCCACCACCATCGGCTGGTGGTTGGGCAGCATCACGCCGCCCGTCCCGACCCTGATCCGGGAGGTGGCCGCCGCCACCGCCGCGGCGAGCACCGTCGGCGCCGAACCGGCCACCCCCGGCACGCCGTGGTGCTCCGAGACCCAGAACCGGTGGTAGCCGAAGGCCTCCGCCTGCCGGGCGAACCCGACCGTGCTCCGCAAGGCCTGCGCGGGATCCTCCCCTCGCCTGGTGCGGGAGCGGTCCAGCACGGAGAGTCGGAGCGCGGGCTGTGCAGTGGTCACGTCCGGGGACAACGCGGCCACACCACCCGGGTATTTCCCCGGCCGCTCACCGCCGACGCGACCGACGCGACCGAGGCAGCCGAGGCGGCCGAGGTATTCGCGGCGCCCTTCGGCCCCAGGGCTTGTGGACGGACAGCACCACCATGAACAGGTAGAGCGACAGCGCCACGGACGGGACGATCACCACGTTGTACCGCACGAAGCCGAGCTCCGCCGCGGTGATCGGCCCGACGGGATGTGCGTCCACCGCCCGCACCGCGTCGTGCAGGCGGTCCGGGAGCGCGAACGCCGACGCGCCCAGGGCCGCGAGCGTGAGCCAGAACTTCGTGCTCACCCAGTAGTGGCGGAACAGCCCCCAGGTCGTGCCCAGCCCGAGCACCACCCCACTGGCGAAGGTCAGCAGGCTCAGCGGCAGGACCAGGACGTCCCCGAGCAGTCCCATCGCCCGGTAGGCCGCGCGCACCCGCTCGGCGTCGTCCGTCGCGAGCGCCGCCGCGGCGAGGGTGAGCAGGCAGAGCATCAGCGCCAGCCAGCCCACCGACGCCACCAGGTGCACGGCCACCAGCCACTTCCGCGCGGCCGGGGACAGCCGGCGGCGCCGAGGTGCCGGAGAAGCGGCCGAGCGCGGGGGCGACGGCGAACCCCCCGCCGCTGCCGAGGACTCCGGGAGCGAGCGCATCCGTACCTCCTTCGATAGAGGCCCATCAGAACGCGCTCAGCCTCCCCCGCCCTCCTCTCATCCGACATCTGCCGGCGGGAGTAACTCCGACTACTCCCGGCCGAGTACGGCGGACGACACGAGGACGCCCGCCCGCCTCACCCGGTCACGGTGAAGTCGTGCGCCGCGCCGAGCCGTTGGAGCGAGTCGGACCCGGGGACGCCGTCCGCGTCCGCGTCGGAGTACCCGCAGCGGCGCTGCCAGCCGGCGTAGGCGGTGACCGTCAGGCTGCCGAACGAGCCGTCGACCCACCGCTGTTCGAGCAGCCCTTCGTCCGCCAGCGCCTGTTCGACGATCGCGACCTCGGCGCCGTACGTCCGGTGGCCCTGCTCGGCGCCCGGGTCGGTGCCGGCCGCCGCGACGACGTGGGCGAGCGAGACGGTGCGCGGGCCGGGCAGGTAGCCGAGCAGGCGCAGCAGCGAGGCCGGGCCGGGGACGCCGTCCGCCGCAGGGCCCGAGTAGCCCAGACTCCCCTGGTAGTCGGCGTAGTTGAGGGTGTCGGCGTCCGTCCAGTCCGGGCCGGGGCCGGACCGGTAGTGCCCGCCGAAGCCCTGGGCGACGAGCGCCCGGCCGACGGCGGTGACCTGGTAGCCGTGGGCGCCGTAGCCGTACCGGAGGCCGTTGACGGCGACCTGGTAGCGCGCCGGGACGGGTTCGGCGGGCGGGGTGGGCCCGTCCGGCGGCGGGGGCGGGAGGGACGGGCCGCCGGTGAAGTCCGGCCAGGAGCCCGGGTCGGTGTGGTCGTTGTCGGGGACGTGGGCGTGGGCGTACCAGCCGCCGCGGGTCTCCCACACCCGCTCGTCGCGCCGGCCGGCGAAGTCGGTGGGCCGGCCCATCGGCCAGACGTCGGGCACGCCCCACGAGGCGATCCAGGCGTGCAGGCGGCCCCAGCCGGCGCACGGGGTGTCGACGAGGCGCGGGTAGACCGTGCCCCGGTGGCGGCAGTAGGGGAAGAAGACCGCCTCGATCTGGAGGACGACCCGCCCCGCGCGGTTGGTGCGGGTCGGGCTCCCGGGCGGGCTGAGCAGGCTCCTGGAGCGGGAGTCGGCGGGGAACAGCTGGGCCGTCCGGCCGCTGAACGGGTCCCAGACGAGGTGCGGGGCGTCGCCGGCGCCGCTGGTGGTGAAGTAGGTGACCAGGTCGTCGAACGTGCACCAGTCCTGCGGGGCGGCGGCGCTGGCGTCGCGGTCCCAGGTGATGTGCGCGATGGCCTTCGGCGGGTACTGCTGGTCGGTGGGGGCGTGATCGCCGAGGTCGTGGACCTCGGCACCGGGCAGCCACAGCTCGGGCATGGCGTGTCCTCCGGACGGAGTGGGGGAGTACGGAGTGACGGGGCACGGACATCGTTGCCGTTATCGGCAGGTCCATGCCTCCGGATGACTCCGGCACGGGGCGGAGTTCCGCTGAACCCCCGGGGTCCGCTTGCCCGTTCGGATATTCGGTGGGCAATCGCAGATCCGTACGGTTTGCGCGCCCCCTGCGGCGCGCGCGGCGAATCCCACCCCCTCACGGCCCGTCCTGTCAATCGTTGACTTCGACATTGGTCTAGTCCACGGTGTTCGCGAGGCCGGACCGACCGGAGGAAGACGTCAACTGGCCTCGAAACCAGTCGAGTTCGACCGACGGAGAACCTGCATGAGACGAGTCTGCCTCGCCCTGCCCACCAACCGGGCCTGCGCCGGCACCATCACCGCGCTCGCCGAGGAAGCCGCCCACGCCGCCGCGCACTTCGACGTCGAGGTGCACCTGCTGATCCTCGACACCTCCGACGGCTCCGGCGGCTCCGGCGGCTTCGACCGCCCCGGCACCTTCGACGGCTCCGACCGCTCCGGCACGTCCGTCCGCCCCGGCACCTCCGACGCCGCGGGGGCGCTGGAGGCCGCCGAGGGCAGCGGGGCCACGCCGTTCGCGCGGAACGCGGCCGCCGTCGCCGCCCTGGCCCCCGCCCCGCGCGTGGTCGTGCACCACCTCGACGAGGCGTGGCAGCGCGCCTTCCTGAAGCGGGTGATCCGGCGTTCCGGCGCCCCCGGTCCCGAGCTGCTGCTCGACCTGATGCTCCCCGGCGCCGTCTCCTACGGCGCCTGCACCAACCGGGTCTTCCTCGTCGCCGCCGCGCTCGGCTGCACGTCCGTCCACCGCCGGGACTCCGACGGCGACTACCAGCTCCTGGACGGGCGCAAGGTGTTCCCGATCGACCACGAGCTGCGCGCGCTCGGGCGGCGGGCGGGCGACGTAGCGGCGGACGCCACCGCCGTCACCAGGAACGAGCTGGACCCGGCCCACGGCGACCGTCCCGTGGTCCTGGTCGGCGGCTCGTTCATCGGCGAACTGTCCGTCGACATCGGCGGGATCCGGGAGCTCGACCCCGCCGTCTACCACGACGTGGTCGGCCTCTGGGCACCGCCGGTCTGGTCCGACGAGGAGAAGCGCGAGCTGGTCGAGGAGTCGTTCACCGGCGGCGGCACCGAGCCGTTCCGCGCGGACGAGACGGTCCTCGGCCCGCCCGACATCCGGCGGGTCGACATGTGCAACCTCGGCCTGGACCACCGCGTCTACGAGCGGCTGCCGCTGCCGCCCGCGACCGACACCATCGGCAGCGACTACTTCCTCCTGCACGTGGTCCTCGACGCGGGCCTGCCGGGCGTCGTCCACAACCGGCACATCGTCAACTACTACACGCCCGAGCGCCGCACCGGGCCCGGCTTCACCGCCTACCAGGTGCGGTTCGTCAAGTTCCTGCTGTCGATGCTGTACCTGCACCCGGTCTACGGCGAGATGATGGCGCTCGGCGAGGACCTGCTCGACGAGCGGTACGAGGTCCGCACCGCGCCGGTCCTCGACTCCGTGCGCCGCAGCGCCGACTGGGACCCCGCCGAGAACGTCCGCCGGCTGGACGTCCTCGACCGCTCCTACCGCCGGCTCGGCGGCACGTACGCGGACTTCGCCGACCACCTGGCGCCGCTGCGCGAGCGGCTCCTCGCCGAGGCGCGGGCCGACGCCGAACGCTTCGCGCTGCTCATCGACGCGTGGGGCGCGCTGGTCGCCGCAGCGCACGCCGAACCGGCCGCAGCCACCGCGGAACCCGGGGCAGCCGCGGCGGCCGGGGCGGCCTCGGAGACCGGGGCGGCCGGATGAGCGACGACGACCTGCGCATCCGCCCGCTCGCCGAGGACGACTGGGACACCGTCGTCGCCCTGGAGCACGACGCCTACGCGGCCGACGGCCTCTCCGAGGGCCGGGCGGCCCTGGAGTCCAGGGGCCGCAGCTCGCCCGGCACCTGCCTCGTCCTGGAGAGCGGCGGGAAGGTCCGCGGCTACCTGCTGAGCCTGCCCTACCCGCCGCTGCGCTGCCCCGACCTCGCCCGCCCGGAGGGCACCGCCCACCGGTCCCGCAACCTGCACGTGCACGACCTCGTCATCGCCGAGGACCTGCGCGGACGGGACGTCGCGCTGCGCTTCATGCACCACTTCCAGGACCGCGCGCGGGAGCAGGGCTTCGAGCGGATCTCCATGGTCGCGGTGCGCGGCACCGACATCATCCTGCGGCTGCTCGGCTACCGCGCCCACCGCGAGGTCGCCGTCCCGGCCTCGTACGGCAGGCGGGCCGTCTACATGTCGATGCCCGTCGGCTAGCGGCCCGTCGGGTAGCGGCCCGCCGGGCCGCTCACCCGGGCACGGTCGCGCCGACGCCGACGCCGACGCCGACGCGGGCGCCGGCACGGGCGCAGCCGGCGGCGAACTCCGCGGGCGCCGCACCGACGAGCCCGGTGAAGCGGTCGCGGAGGACGCCCGGCGTGGCGCAGCCGACCGCGGACCACACCCCGGCCGGGTCGCCGCCGCCGAGCAGGAGGGCGACCGCGCGCTCGACGCGGCGCGCCGTCAGGTACCCGTACGGCGAGGCCCCGTACGCGAGCCGGAACTCGCGGCTGAGCTGCCCGGCGGGCATCCGGGCGGCGCGGGCGAGCGCCTCGACGTCCAGCGGGCGCGCGTACTCGCGGTCGATCCGGTCGCGCACGCGGCGCAGCCGCGCGAAGCCGCTCAGGCGCTGCGCCGCGATGCGTGCGCGCGCCCATCCGGGGTGGCACATGGAAGACCCCCTTCGCCGACGGCGTCCGTGCGTCCGTCGGCTCTCGTCAGTGGCCGCGAACGAGCCGTCCGGGCGGACGGCTCAGCGGAGTTCCTGGATGCGGACGAGGTTGCCCGCCGGGTCGCGGAAGGCGCAGTCGCGGACGCCGTACGGCTGCTGCGTCGGCTCCTGCACGACCTCGGTGTCGCCGGCCTGCACCTTCTCGAAGGTGGCGTCGAGGTCGCGGGTGGCCAGCAGGATCCAGCCGTACGTGCCCTTGGCCATCATCTCGTCGATGGTGCGGCGTTCGTCCTCGGTGACGTTGGGGTCGGCGGCCGGGGGCGCGAGCAGGATGGAGGTGCCGGACCCGCCGGCCGGCCCCACGGTGATCCAGCGCATCGTGCCCTGGCCGACGTCGCTGCGGACCTCGAAGCCGAGGACGTCGCGGTAGAAGGCCACGGACGCGTCCGGGTCGACGTGCGGGAGGACGGTGGTGTGAATGGTGAGGTCCATGCCGACGATGCTAGGGGCGGCCGGTGGACCGCGCTTCTCGATTCCTGACCGAATCCCGGCCGGATCCCGGGCCGGATCCCGGGCCGGTTTCCGGCCGCCTCCCGGCCTCCGCCGCCAGGACGCGTACCGCACACCTCGCCGGCGCGTCGCCGCCACCTCGCAGGCACGTCGTCGGCACGTCCCGGGCCCGTCCGAAACCCGTCGCGGTTCCGTCCCCGTTCTCGTCGACCGGGGTCCGCAATCGCCCGGATTCCGGGATGGTGGTGTCAACGACGCCTACGCTGGGGGGAGTTGTCATGGGGAACGGCCAGGAACTGGTGACCGCGACCGTCGACGCGCTGGTCCGCGCGCCCGGCTCGGCGGTGGCCGAGCTCGTGCGCACGCGGCTGCGGGCGGTGCCCGGCGGCGAGGAGGCGGCGGTCTCGGCCGGGGCGGATCCGGCGGACCCGCTGGCGCGGGCCGCGCTCACCACCGCCGTCGGCCGGCTGCTCGCCGAGGACCCGGCGTTCGCCCGCTACCTGCTCTCGACGGAGCTGGGCCCGCCCACGAGCCCCTCGACGGTCCAGCTCCGGACGGCACCGGCGGACCCGCCGACCGTCCACCTCCAGGCGAGACCCGGCGACGGCGGGACGGTCCAGCTCCGACTGAAGCCCGCGTCCGGCCGCCGCGCCACCGGCGGGATCCTGGTGACGCTCGCCCTCGTGGTGGTCGCGTCCCTGGTCGCCCTCGGGATCAACCTCGGCGACCGGCCGCTCCTCCAGCCCGGCGTCCACGGCTTCGACCACGCCGCGACGGCGCTGCGCGACCCCGCCCGGGCGCAGGGCGTCCTGCCCGACCCCGCGGCGATGCCGGGCGGCTGGCAGATCGAGACCGCGCCGCAGTCCGGGACGAGCGCGGGCGACGGCGTCCCGTGCTTCGTCCAGGACGCCTGCGACCAGCAACTCGCCTACGCCACCGTGACGTTCCGCGCCGGGCCGCGGCACAGCGCCAAGTTCATCGTGGTCACGTTCGCGACCGCCGCGACGGCCGGCCGGGCCTTCGACACGATGCTGGATCGGGTGGGCGGCACCGGTGCGGCCGCGGCCGTGCCGCTCCCGTCGATCGGCGACCAGAGCGCCGCCAGGTCGCACGGCGCGGACGGCATGGAGGCCCTGGTCCGGGTCGGCACGACGCTCCTGTACGTCGGCGACTCCGGCGCGGACGCGACCGTGGCCGACGCGCCCGCCCTCACCGTCTTCGCCCGGCTCCTCGCCGCCCGCGCCCAGCAGGCGCAGGACGGCCGGACGCCCGACGCCGCCGTACCCGGTTCCAAGGCCTGACCCCCGTTCGGCTCCCCTCCCGCTCACCGCTTGGGGAAGCTGAAGGCGTACCCGTTGGCCCGCAGCCACGGCAGGAGCCGCTCCAGCGCCTCCACCGTCTGCGCCCGGTTCCCGCCGCCGTCGTGCAGCAGGACCGTCGGGCCGCGCCGCAGCTGCTCCTTCGCGGTCTCGACGATCCGCTCGACCCCGGGGCGTTCGAAGTCCCGGGTGTCGACGTTCCAGCCGAGCGGCCGCATGCCGTGGGCGGCGGCGATCTGGCGGCTCTCGGGCGTGAACGCGCCGCCGGGCGCCCGGTAGTACGGCACGGGGGCGCCGCCGGTGGCGTCCTGGATCATCCGCAGGCCGTCCACGATCTCCTTCTCCTGGTGGGCGACGTCCTTGTGGTCCATCGCGGTGTCGTGGCTCACGCTGTGGTCGCAGAGGCGGTGGCCGGCCGCGACGACCTGCCGGGCGAGCTCCGGGTGGGCGGTGGCGCTCGGTCCGAGCATGCAGAACACGGCCTTGGCCCCGTTGCGGGCGAGGACGTCGAGGACGCGCGGGGTCCACTGCGGGTCGGGCCCGTCGTCAATGGTGAGGTTGACGGTCCTCCCCTCGTCCTCGGACTCGCGCGAGATGCTCATGTCCACCGTCGGCGCGGGCAGGGAGGCGTCCGGCGCGGTGGCGGAGGGCTCGGGCCCGGACGGCGCGACCGGGGAACCGGTGAGCCGGGACAGCGGGTCGGGCCCCTTCATCAGCACCCCGGCGGCACCCAGCAGCGTCACCACCACCGCCCCCGCCGTCACCGCGCGCAGGACGGCGGTGCGGCGGGCATGTGGCCGGGCCGCCGGGTCCAGGCGCGGGTACCAACTGCTCGGAGCGGTCTCGGGGGTCCGGGGTTCGTCGTGGTGGCGCACGGTGCTGCTCCTCGTCAGGGGGTGGACGACCACCACCCTCGGCCGCGCGCTTGCGGGCCCTGTGAGCCGCGTATGACCGTTTCGCAACAACGTGCGACAGGTTTCGCAACAACTGGCCGCCCGTCCCGCGCCGTGGTCCGGAGCACGCCTGACCAGCGCCGATACTGGCAGACATGCCACGAGTACTGCTGATCGAGGACGACCCGTCGGTGCGCGACGCGCTCGCGCTGGGCCTGCGCCGCCAGGGCCACGCCGTGCGCTCCGCCGCGTCCGGCGAGGAGGGGCTGGCCGAGGCCCACCGGGAGCCGCCCGAGATCGTGGTGCTCGACCTGATGCTGCCGGGCATCGACGGCCTGGAGGTGTGCCGCCGCCTGCGCGCCGACGGCCCCACCCCGGTGATCATGCTGACCGCCCTCGGGGACGACGTCGACACCGTCCTCGGTCTGGAGGCCGGCGCCGACGACTACGTGGTCAAGCCCGCGCAGTCCCGCGTCCTGGACGCCCGGATCCGCGCCGTGCTGCGCCGCGCCGGCGGCCCCGGCCCCGAGCCCGTCCGCGAGACGCTCGGCGACCTCGTCCTGGACCGCGCCGCGCTCACCGTCACCAAGCACGGCGTCCCCCTGCTCCTCGCCGCCGGCGACCTGCGCCTGCTGCTGGAGCTCGCCGCCGCGCCCGGCCGCGTGTTCAGCCGCGAGCAGCTCCTGGAGTCGGTGTGGGGCCTCGGCCGCCAGGACGACATCCGGCTCGTCGACGCCGGGGTGAACCGGCTGCGCGCCAAGATCGAGGACAGCCCGGCCGCGCCCCGCTACGTCCAGACCGTCCGCGGTTTCGGCTACCGCTTCGGACCGCTGTGAACGGCGACCGCCGGAACCCGCCGGCCGACGACCCCTCCGGCAGAACCGCCGCCGGGCCGCCCCAGGCCGAACACCCCGGCGCCGGACGGCCGTCCCGGCCCGGACGGCACCGGCTGCTGCGCCTGCGCCGCGCCGTCGCCGGGCTGCGCCCGCGCATGCTCGCCGCGTTCCTCGCCGTCGCCGCCATCAGTGCGCTCGCCACCGCTGCCCTCACCTACCGGGCCGCGACCAACTCCACCCTCGACCTCACCCAGGACACCACCCTCGACGAGCTGCGCCGGCGCATCGACGTCCTCTCCCCCGCCCTGCCCTTCCCGCCGACCCAGGCCGAACTCGACCGCCTGGCAGGGCAGTTGTCCGGCACCAACGGCTTCCGCGACTGGCGCGTCCTGGCCTCCTACGGGACGATCCACTCCGAGTGGACCCAGCCCGTCGCCGTCCCGCCCGGCCTGCAGGCCACCGTCGGCTCCGGCCGCGCCGCGTTCCAGCGCTTCGCCGCCGACGGCCACCCGTGGCTCGCCGCCGGGGTGCCCGTCACCTACGCCCCGTCCGGCGTGACCACCGGCGTCCCCACCAGGACGCCGCCCGGCTCCGGCACCCCCTCCGGCCTCACCGTCTACGCGGTCCTCCCCCTCGACCGCGAACAGGCCGCCGCCGACGAGGTCCTCGCCGGTGCCGCCGGCGCCGGCGTGTTCGCCGCCGTCCTCGCCGCCGGACTCGCCCTGTTCGCCGCCCGGCAGGTCCTGCGCCCGGTCCGGGCCCTCGGCGACGCCGCCCGCGCCCTCGCCCAGGGCCGGCTCGACACCCGGCTCACCGTCACCGGCCACGACGAACTCGCCCAGCTCTCCAAGACGTTCAACCACACCGCCCGCACCCTCCAGGGCACCATCGAGGAACTGCGCGCCATCGAGAGCCAGGGCCGCCGGTTCGCCGCCGACGTCTCCCACGAACTGCGCACCCCGCTCGCGGCCATGCTCGCCGTCACCGACATCCTCGACGAGGACGCCGAACAGCTCCCGCCCGACACCGGCACCGCACTGCGCATGATCAGCAACGAGACCCAGCGGCTCACCCGCCTCGTCAACGACCTCATCGAGATCTCCCGCCTCGACGCCGGCGCCGCCCCGCTGCGCACCGAGGACGTCGACGCGGCCTCGGCCGTGCGCGAGACCCTCGACCTGCGCGGCTGGTCCGAGCGGATCGAGACCGACCTGCCCGCCGCCCTGCCGGTGCGGCTCGACCCGCGCCGCTTCGACGTCATCGTCGCCAACCTCGCCGGCAACGCGCTGCGCCACGGCCGCCCGCCGGTGCGCCTCGGCCTGCGCGAGGCCGACGGCGAGCTCGTGCTCACCGTCACCGACCGCGGCCCGGGCATCCCGCCCGCCGAACTCCCGCACCTGTTCGACCGGTTCTACAAGGCCGACAAGTCCCGCGCCCGCTCCGAGGGCAGCGGGCTCGGCCTCGCCATCGCCCAGGAGAACGCGCGCCTGCACGGCGGCATCATCGAGGCCGCCAACTCCCCCGCGGGCGGAGCGGTGTTCACCCTCGTCCTGCCCCTCGGCACCCCTTCGGAGGACCAGTGACGACCGCCCGCCGGCAGGCCGCCCACCAGGCCCGCCGCCACCCGGCCGCCCGCCGCCTGGCCGCCGCCGCGCTGCTCCTGCTCGCGTGCGGCTGCTCGATCCCGAGCACCGGTCCGGTCCGCAGCGGCCTGCCCGCCACCGGCATCGAACCGGGCACCCGGCTCTACTTCCCCGGCCCGCAGGGCATCCGGCTCGCCATCCGCCCCGGCGGCCGGCGCGAGGACCTCCAGCAGACCCTCGACAGCCTGCTCACCGGCCCCGACCAGGCCGAACGGCGCACCGGCCTCTACAGCGACCTGCCCGCCACCGGCAAGGTCCAGGCCACCGCCACCCCCGGCGCCGTCACGCTGCGCCTGTCCTGGCCGACCGCCTCGCTCAGCACCACCGCCATCCAGCAGCTCGTCTGCACCACCGAGGACGCCCCCGCCGTCGGCCCGACGCCCCACGTCTCCATCGTGAGCAGCGACGCCCCGAGCGCGATCCAGCAGCAGTGCGACCTCCACCGCAACGGCTGACCCCGCCGGCCCTCATATTCGAGCAGACGTTCGAATAGGGGCGTACGCTGGTGCCATGCCCGGCACCCTTCACCTCCAGCCCTCGCTGTTCGACGACCCCGGCGACGACGTCCGCCTCGGGCCGCTGCGGGGCGTGCGGCGGGTGGTGCTCGGGGACGGGGCGTGGCTCGACGTGCTGCCGGGGTGGCTGCGCGGGGCCGACCTGGTGTTCGAACAACTGGCGGCGGAGGTGCCCTGGCGGGCGGAGCGCCGCGAGATGTACGAACGCATGGTGGACGTCCCGCGGCTGCTCGCGTCCTACCCCGAGGGCGCCGAGGCCCCGCACCCGGTGCTGGCCGAGGCGCGCGGGGCGCTGAGCGCGCACTACGCCGAGGAGCTCGGCGAGCCCTTCCGGACCCTGGGCCTGTGCTACTACCGCGACGGGCGGGACAGCGTCGCCTGGCACGGCGACCGGATCGGGCGCGGGAACCGCGAGGACACCATGGTCGCGATCCTGTCGGTCGGCGAGCCGCGCGCCCTCCTCCTGCGGCCCCGGTACGGCGGGGGCGCCGTCGTGCGGCACCCGGTCGGGCACGGGGACCTCGTCGTGATGGGCGGCTCGTGCCAGCGGACCTGGGAGCACGCGATCCCGAAGACGGCGCGGCCGGTGGGCCCGCGGATCAGCGTCCAGTTCCGGCCGCGCGGCGTGGCCTGAACCCCGGTTGCCGTCGGCGGACCGGGCGTGGAGGCTGGCCGGAGGGGACGGTCCCCGAACGCGGGCCCGAGCGCAGGAGGCGGCATGCCGAAGGCGGGCAGGTACCGCGAGGGCGTCCCCTGCTGGGTGGCGCTCGCGGTGCCCGACGTCGAGCGCGCGCGGCGCTTCTACCGCGGGCTGTTCGGCTGGGACTTCGTCCCGACCGGCCCGGCCGAGGCCGTCGCCACGCTGCACGGCGCCCAGGTCGCGGCCGTCGGGCCGCCGTCCGAGCCGCCCGCCTGGCTCACCTGCCTCGCCACCCCCGACGTCCGCCGCAGCGCCGCCGCCGTCCGCGCGGCCGGCGGGCGGCTCCTGCGCGAGCCGTACGACGTGCCCGACCAGGGCCGGGCGGCGCTCGCCGCCGATCCGCAGGGCGCGCGCTTCGGGCTCTGGCAGGGCGGGCCGGTCCCGGGCGCGGGGCTGGTCAACGAACCGGGCGCGCTCACCTGGAACGAGCACCTGTCCCCCGACCCGGACGCCGCGCGCGCCTTCTACCGGCAGGTGTTCGGCCTCACCCACGACCACCCCCGCGACGGCTACACCGTGTTCCGCGCCCAGGGCCTCCCGGCCGGCGGGATCGGGCCCTCGCCCTCGGACGACGCCCGCGCCGCGTGGCTGACCTCGTTCGCGACCGACGACGCGGACCGCGCCGCCGACCGGGTGCGCGCCCTCGGCGGGACCGTCCTCTCCGGCCCGGAGCCGACGCCGTTCGGCCGCTCGTCGCTGGTCCGGGACGACGGCGGCGCGGTGTTCACCCTGGTCGCCGTCCCGCCCGACGAGTCCGCGGAGGCGGCCTGACCCGACGAGGAAGCCGGCGCGACCAGGAAACCGGCACGACGAGGAATCCGGCACGACGAGGAGACCAGCACGGCGAGGAGACCGGCATGACGAAGAAGACGACTCCCGAGGATCGATTCGCCTCCCTGGTAGAGGAGTTGACGCGCCTGGACGGCGTGGAGCCGCCCGGCACCGGCCGCCGCTTCGGCTCCGACGCGCTCAAGGCCGACGGCCACATCTTCGCGATGCTGTCGGCCGGCCGCCTCGTCCTCAAGCTCCCCCGCGCCCGCGTGGACGAGCTCGTCGCCGCCGGGGAGGGCGAGCACTTCGACGCGGGCAAGGGCCGTCCGATGCGCGAGTGGTTCGCGGTCGACCCGGCCTCCGCCCTCACCTGGGACGGACTCGCCCGCGAGGCCCACGCGTTCGTCCACCGGTGAGCGGAACGATCAGTCCTTGACCGCGCCCGCGAGGCCGGACACCAGCTTGCGCTGCACCGCGACGAAGAAGACCAGCACCGGCACGGTCATCAGCGTCGACGCCGCCATGATGCCGCCCCAGTCGTTCTCGTCCGGCTTGAAGAACACCAGCAGGGCGGACGGCAGGGTCTGGTTCTGCGTGGCGCTGATGATGAACGTCTTCGCGAACACGAAGTCGTTCCACGCCGCGATGAACGAGAACACGCTCGTCGCCGCGAGCCCGGGCGCCACCAGCGGCAGCAGGATCCGCCACAGGATGCGGGCCCGGCTCGCGCCGTCGATCTGCGCGGCCTCCTCGATGGACTCCGGCACGGCGGCGACGAAGCCGCGCATCATCCAGATCCCGAACGGCAGCGAGAACGCCAGCTGCACCAGCACCAGCGACACCAGGGTGTTCAGCCCGAGCCCCGGGACGTACCGGCCGGCGTCGCGGAACATGAAGAACAGCGGGATGGTCAGTGCCTCGACCGGGATCATCTGCGCGATCAGGAACATCACCATGACCGTCGTGCGGAACCGGAAGCGGAACCTCGTCACCGCGACCGCCGCCAGGAAGACGACCACCGCCGACAGCACCACGACCGACAGCGCGACGACCGCGCTGTTGGCGAAGTACCGCCCGAACCCGTCCACGCTGAGCACCCGCCGGAAGCCGTCCAGCGTCGGGTGCGCCGTCCACGGCCTCGGGTCCAGCGACTGCACCTCCCCCTTCGGCTTGACCGCCGAGAGCACCATCCAGAAGATCGGGAACGCCGTGACGACGGCCGCCGCGATCGCGCCCCCGTTCGCGAGAAGCCGCCAACCACGCGCGCCGGAAAGGAAGTTCACAGTTCGTTCGCCGTCCGTCGCAGGGTGCGGATGTAGAGGGCCGTCGGGATCACCAGGACCAGCAGCATGATCACGCCGATGGCCGCGCCCAGCCCGTACTGGGAGGAGGCGAAGGCCTTCTGGTAGGCGTAGACGTTGAGCACGAGGTTCTGGCCGGCGATGCCGCCACCCTCGGTCATCACGTAGATCTGGGTGAAGACCTTGAAGTCCCAGATCACCGACTGGATCACCACGATCGTCAGGATCGGCCGCAGCATCGGGGCGGTGATCCGGCGGAACGTGGTCCAGGTGGTGGCGCCGTCCAGGGCGGCGGCCTCCAGCACCTCCGCCGGGATCGCCCGGATGCCCGCGTAGAGGGTGACCATGACGAACGGGTAGGAGTGCCAGACCACGACCGCGCCGACGACCAGGAACGCCGACCACCGGTCGTAGAACCAGTTGTACTCGTGGAAGCCGGTGAGCCCCAGCCGCACCAGGGTGTGGTTGACCAGGCCGAGGTTGGTGTCGAACAGGAAGCTCCACACCGTCGAACCGGTCATCGCGGGCGCCGCCCAGGCCGCCATCGCGGCGGTGGTCAGCACCAGCCGCGGCCACCGGCCGACCCGGGTGAGCAGGACGGCGAACGTCGCGCCGACGGCGATCGTGGCGGCCACGCAGAACGCGGCGAAGCCGACGGTCTGCAGCAGCACCGTCCAGAACTGGCCGTCGCCGAGGACCTTCTGGTAGTTGCCGAGCCCCACGAAGGAGGTCGGCGCCCCGCCGGAGGCCTGCGCCTGCCCGAAGTCCAGCACGGACAGCAG
This sequence comes from Kitasatospora sp. NPDC059408, assembly GCF_042751525.1. Taxonomy (NCBI): domain Bacteria; kingdom Bacillati; phylum Actinomycetota; class Actinomycetes; order Kitasatosporales; family Streptomycetaceae; genus Kitasatospora; species Kitasatospora sp. NPDC059408. The sequence continues at coordinate 9,957 of NZ_JBHYWI010000007.1, read as the reverse complement.
GCCCAGCTGGTAGATCGGGTAGGCGACGAGCGGGATCATGACGACCGCCGCCGGCAGGAGCAGCAGCAGTGGGGGTCGGCGCCGCCGGGTGCCCGAGCGTGCGGCCGGCGCCGGGGCGGTCGTGGTGGATGTGGACACGTGACCTGCTCTCTGGCCTGAGGGCCCTACGGACCGGCGTCAGTGCGGACCGGCATCGGCGCGGACCGGTGTCGGTGCGGACCGGCGTCAGTGCGCCGCGAAGGCCGAGGTGACCTGGGTGGCCGCGTCGCCGGCGGCCTTCGCCACGTCCGCCTTGCCGGTGACGACCTGCTGGAGCATCGTCGGGATCACCGCCTGGGCGTCGATCTGCGTCCAGGCCCGGTCGAGCGGGACGAACCGGGTCCCGGCCGCGATGGTGTCGGTGAACGGCTTCAGGAAGGGGTCCTTCGCCGCGACCCTGGCACTGACCGGCGTGAGCGTCGGCAGGTTCCCCATCGCGTCGTACATCTGCTCCTGGTAGGCCGGCCCGGCCAGCAGCTGCGCGAACTCGACCGCGAGCGAGCGGTGCTTGGCCGCCTTCATGACGCCGAAGTTGTTGCCGCCCGCGAACGCCGGCGCGATCGACCCCGGCTTCTCGCCGGGCAGCGGCACCACGCCGTACTTGCCCCGCACCGGGCCCGCGTCCACCTTGCTGCGGCTGGAGTTGGGCAGGATCGCCATCGCCGCCTTGCCCGCCGCGAACAGGTCGACGGTCTTGCCGCCGGTGAGGTCCGCGCACTGCTGGGCCGGGCAGCCGTCCGCGCCGAACAGGTCGGTGTAGCGCTTGATCCCGGCCTGCGCGGCGGGCGAGTCGATCGCCCCCTTGAAACGCGCACCGTCCTTGGCGGCGATGTCGCCGCCCGCGTCCCAGACGAACGGCAGCGCGGCGTACGTGTACTTGCCGCCGACCGCGATGCCGTAGGTGTCCGGGTGCGCTGCGTGGATCTTCCGCGTGGCGGCGACGAGTTCGGCGTAGGACGTCGGCGGGGCGAGCCCGGCTTCGGTGAACAGGTCGGTGCGGTAGTACAGCGAGCGCACCGCGACCCACCACGGCACGCCGTACGTCTTCCCGTCCACGACGGCCGTCTTCGCGATCACCGGGTCGAGGTCGCCCTTGCTCTGCCACCCGGCCAGGTCGGCGCCGATGTCGGCGAGACCGCCCGCGGCGACGTAGCCCGGCAGGTCGGTGTTGCCGAACTCGACCAGGTCGGGGGCGCTGCCGGGGTCGTTGAACGCGCCCTTCATCTTCGCGGCGCGGGCCGAGGCGTCGGTGTCGATGTAGCCGACGTCGACGGTGACGCCCTGGTGGGAGGCCTGGAACTCGGCCACGGCCCGGCCGACCACCGCCTCCTTCGCGGCGTTGCCTGCCTCGTTGAACAACCAGACCCGCAAGGCGCCCGTCCGGTCGTCGGCCCCGGCACCGGCCGGCGCCGAAGTGCCCGGCGCGCAGGCCGCCGCGGCCAGGCACCCGGCCGTGAGCACGGCGGCCGCGGCCGTCCGTCCGATGAGTCGCATGGTGGAGACCTCCCCTCCCGGCAGCTGCCGCCGGGACGTGCGCCGCTGGGGACGGGCACGTCGAAGCAGGCCCTGACCGGGGCCGGTGGTGGGTGGGTTGCGGGGGTACGGCAGGGCGGGTTCCGACGGGCGGGGGATGCCGTCGCCTGCTCGATGGCAGGGACGTTAGGCGCGGCCGCTCGCGGCCAACAAGAGGCGGTTCACGAAGTTTTGCACTGCACAACGTTGTGTCGAGAACGCGGCGATCCGCGCGCGAACGGGTACGTTCTGAGCCATGACGGACCCAGGAGCAGGGCCCAGGAAGCCCGCGCCCGAACGCAACCAGTCCTCGTCGCTGCGCCGCGCCCTCGCCGTCCTCGGCCACGTCCGCGACCACGGCGACGGGCGCGGCGTCCCGCTCGCCCAGCTCGCCGAGGCGCTCGACCTCAACAAGAGCACCGTGCTGCGCCTGGCCGGCCCGCTGCTCGACGAGCACCTGCTGGAACGCGACCGCGAGACCGGCTGGTTCCGCCTCGGCCACGGCTCACTGCGGCTCGGCCAGGCCTACCTCTCCACCCTCGACCTGCGCAGCGTCGCCGCCGAACACCTGCGCCGCCTCCAGCGCGAGGCCGGCGAGACCGTCCACCTGACCGTCTGGCAGGCGCCGGGCATCGTCTACCTCGACAAGGTCGAGGACGAGACCAACGTGCGGATGGCCTCCCGCGTCGGCAGCCGGGCCCCCGGGTACTGCACCGCCACCGGAAAGGCGATCCTCGCCTGGCTGCCCGACGAGGCCGTCACCGAGGTCGTCGCCGCCGGCCTGCGCCCGGTCACCGCCTGGACCATCTCCGACGAGACCCGGCTGCGCGCCGACCTCGCCCGGATCCGGGCCCGCGGCTACTCCATCGACGACCGCGAGAACGAACCCGAGGTCCGCTGCGTCGCCGCGCCCATCTTCGACCACACCGGCGAGGTCACCGCCGCCCTGTCCGTCTCCGGCCTGACGTCCCGGATGACCGCCGCCCGCGTCCGCGCCCTCGGCCCGGTGGTCGCCCAGGCCGGCCTGCGGATCTCCCGCGAACTGGGCTCCGACCGCCAGCCGGCGTGACCGGGGGAATTCGCCGGAAAAGCGAACGAGGCCCGATACCCGAATGGGCACCGGACCTCGTCCGACAATAGAGCGCCAGGCCCGGATCGCACGGACTCTCCCTACTGAAAGTAGGACGTGCTCTGGTAGCACCACTGACGCCTGACGAGGAATCATCTCCCTCGCGACAAGAAGAACACTAGCAGGCCGGAATCCCTGCCGCGAAACCCGCCCCACACCACCGGAAAAGCCCCGGAAAAATGAACAAGGCCCGGCACCCGAATAGGTACCGGACCTCGTCCGACATTAGAGCGCCAGGCCCGGATCGCACGGACTCTCCCTACTGAAAGTAGGACGTGCTCTGGTAGCACCACTGACGCCTGACGAGAGATCATCTCCCTCGCGACGAGAAGTACAGTACCAGGTCGGCGGCCACGGCCCGAACCGGAGGGGAACACCGCATGACCAGCATGGAATTCGATCGCCTCGACGTCGTCGAGTACGCCGACGGGAGGCCGGTGGACGTCCACCGCCCGCCGGCCGGGACGGCCGGGCCGGTGCCCGTCGTCCTGCTGTGGCACGGCCGCGGGCCGGACGAGCGGGACGTCCTGCGGCCGCTCGCGCGGGAGGCCGCCGGGCACGGGCTGCTCGTGCTCGTGCCCGACTGGCGCTCGGACCGGGAGGACGGCGGCCGGGCCGAGTTGCTCGCCTCCCTCGCACACGCCCGTGACACCGCCGCGCAATTCGGCGGCGACCCGGACCGGCTCGTCCTCGCCGGCTGGTCGCTGGGCGGCCGGGAGGCCGTCGCCGTGGCGATCGACCCCGGCGCTCCCGCCGGACCGCGGCCGATCGCCGCGGTGGGCATCTCCTCCAGCTACGCCCGCCCGGCCGTCACGAACGGCGTCGTTCCGGTCGAGCTCCTGGCGGAGGCGCCCTCCCCCGTCCCGCTCTGGCTGGTGCACGGCACCGAGGACGACGTGCTGGGGCCCGAGCACACCCGACTGCTGGCCGGCGTGGCCACCTCGGCCGAGTTGCTCGAACTCCCCACCGACCACGCGGGCACGGTGATGACGCAGTACAGCCCCGAGGCGCAGCGCTGCGTGCCCGCCACCGCGGGGAGCGCACTGGACGCGGGCCGCCGCGTCGCCGCCGTGCTCGCGGAGGCGGCCGGACTGTCGTAGGGCCGTGCCACGATCCTCACCATGGACGGAATGCCGGTCGACGAGGACGAGTTGGTCGCGCGCGTTCGCCGGCGGGCGGTCGCGGACGGTACCCCGCCGGCCGCGCCCGCCACCGCCGAGTCGGTCGCGGCGGCGGAGGCGGCCCTGGGCCTCGCCCTCCCGCCGCTGCTCGTCCGGCTCTACCGCGAGGTGGGCGACGGCGGCTACGGCCCGGACGGTCACCTGCTCTGGCCGCTGCGCCGGATCGTGGCCGCCAACCCGCGCCGCACCGCGCCCGGGGGCCGGCCGGTCGGCGTCGTGTCGGTGCTCGACTGGGGCTGCGCGATGTCGGCCGTGGTGGACTGCCTGCGCCCCGGCGCCCCCGTCCTCCTCCACGAGCCGAACGCCGGGCCCGAGGACTCGGCGGACACCTGGTTCGAGGACTGCCCGTCGCTCACCCACTGGCTGGCCGACTGGCTCGACGGGCGCGCGTGGTGGGAGGAGCACGTGATGATGGACGAGCGGGACGGCGAGATGCTCCCGCACTGGCCGGACGCCGCCGCCCGGATCGCCGCGCCCTGACCCGGTGCCGGCCTATTGCCCGGCCGGTGCGAGGCTCACGCCGTGGCTGCGCTCCAGCGCCTCCAGCTCCCGCTGGAGCGGCGGCTTGGGCACGGCCAGCACCGGACACGTCGCGTGCCGCACGCAGTAGGCGGTGACGGACGGGTGCAACAGGCGGCCGAGCCGGCCGCGGCTGCCGGCGCCGAGGACGAGGAGGTCGCCAGGGCGGTCGGCGCAGCGCACCAGGGTGTGGCCGGTGTCGCCGCGGACGGCCAGGCAGCGCAGCCGCACTCCGGCGTAGCCGCCGCCGAAGGCCTCGTCGAGGGCCTGGCGGAGACGGGCGACGGCGGTGTCGCGGCCGGCGGTGAGCATGGGCGGGCAGGGGGTGCGGCGGTAGGCGGACTCGCCGCCGGCCGGGGTCCAGCAGTGGACGGCGAGGACCTCGGCGTCGGTGCGGCGGGCTTCGGCGACGGCGTGGTGGAGGGCGGCGAGGCTGCCGAGGGATCCGCTGAGGCCGACGACGATCCGGTCGCCGCTGCGGTCGCCGAAGTGATCGCCGTCGCCGAAGCCCACCGCCCCGGGTTTGCCGCTGTCCGCCATGGCCCGTCCGCCTTCCGCTCATGGGGTGGCCCGTGCGCTTCGTACGCGCGCCGCCCGTGTCGTCACATGCAAAACGGCCGGAGGAGCAGAAGGGATCCCCGTTGACGGAGCCCTGACGCGCCGACGGACGTTCCGTACGCGCCCCTGATGCCTGGGCCGCCGCCGGGGCTGCCCCTGGGAAGACCGCCGCCGGGGCCACCCCTCACCTGCGCCGGGCCGTCCCGGACGGCCATCGATGATCAACTACGCTGGCCGGAAACGAGCGGGACGATGGGGGAAGTCATGGCCGCTGTGGCGGAGTTGAGGTACTACCCGATCAAGGGGTGCGCGGGGATCACGGTCGAGCAGGCCGAGCTGACCACCGCCGGGCTGACGCACGACCGGGCGTTCATGGTCGTGGACGAGGACGGGGTGTTCCGCTCCCAGCGGCGGGACCGGGCCCTCGCCGCCGTCCGCCCGTCCGTCTCCGCGGACGGCGGCCGGCTGACGCTGGAGGCGCCGGGAGTCGAGGCGCTCACCGTGCCCGTGGACACCGAAGGGCCGCGGCGCCCGGTCGAGCTGTTCGGCGCACCGTTCCGCGGCATCGACCAGGGCGACGCCGCGGCCGCCTGGCTGTCCGACGTGCTCGGCGCACACGGCCGGCTGGTCCGCGTGCCGCCGGAGCACGACCGCGTCACCGACGGGCTCGTCCCCGGCACCTCCGGGTTCGCCGACAGCTGCGCCGTCCACCTGCTCTCCCGCGAGTCACTGGACGACTACAACGCGCGCACCGGCGAACCCCCGCTCGCGGCGGACCGGTTCCGTCCGAACATCGTCGTGACCGGCTGGACCGAGCCGCACACCGAGGACCTCGCCCGCCGGCTCACGATCGGCGGGGCCGAACTGGCCTACGCCAAGCTCGCCGTGCGGTGCGCCGTGACGCTCGTCGACCAGTCGACCGGCGCCAAGGCCGGCCCGGAGCCGCTGCGCACCCTGGCCCGCTACCGGCGGGCCGCGGACGGCGGGGTCGTGTTCGGCGCCAAGTTCGCCGTGCTGCGCCCGGGCACGCTGCGCGTCGGCGACGAGCTCGCGGTGGCGGACTGGGGACCGTCCGATCGCTGACCGGCCCGACGTCGAACTCCGTTACCCGGCAAGGCCGGTGGCCCCGGCGGGGGGCAAGCCGCCGGGGCCCTTGGTCACGCGGAGGCCGGCCTCAGTTGAACGGCCTCAGGAGAACGGTCTCAGTTGAACGGTCTCAGCAGGTCTGGTCGATCAGCGAGAACGTGGCGTAGTGGTCGCCCGTGTAGTAGTCCTCCTGGGTCGCCTGGCCGGTGATGATCCGGCGGGCGCCGCGGGTCGGGGCGCCCGGCGTGATGACGGTGTACTCGTGGTAGTAGCCGTAGGACTGGCTCGGGAGCACCTGCTCTCTGTTCTGGAACACCACGCCGTCCTGGGAATACGGGAACGGACCGTCGGTGGCGATCAGGTTGAGGGTGTCGGTGGCCTCCGGCGGCAGCGCGGAGAGGCAGACCGAGCCGCTCACGTCGGCGTGCGCCTCGGTGGCGACGGCGACGGGCGCGAGGGTCATCAGGGCGACGGCGGTGACGGCGGCAGCGCGGGTCTTCCACGCGCGTAGAGTGCGGGTCATGACAAACAGTCTGGCGAGCCACCGGCCCATCCGGAAGGCCTGAGCCAACTTTTTACCCACCGGTAACTTGCCTGCCCAGCAGGCGACTTGACGAAGTCTCCGATCGTTTCGGTAATACTCCGAGCACCCTCCGAGAGACCGTTCACGAACCGCCCCCGCCCCACCGGAACCGTGCGTTCCCCATGCATTCCCGGCAGGGCCCCGGCGTGCATCTCCGGCGTGCGTCTCTGACGTCCACCCCCTGCGCGCATCCCCGACTTGCTCACACCTTCGCGACGCTTCCGCCCCGGCCCGCTCGGGCCGCATAGAGTGCGCAGAGCGCAGGACGATCACCAGTGGGGGCGGGCATGGGCACGGGAACAGCACTGACGGCGCACCAGCTGATCGGGCTGCTCGTCGACCCCGGGAGCTTCCGCAGCTGGGACGAGCCCGCCGACCCCCACCCCGCCGACCCCGGCTACCGCGCCTCGCTCGCCCGCGCCCGCGAGCGCACCGGCCTGGACGAGGCGGTCCTCACCGGCACCGGCCTGATCGACGGGCGGCCGGTGGCGCTCGTCGCCTCCGAGTTCGGCTTCCTCGGCGGCTCGATCGGCGTCGGCACCGCCGAGCGGATCACCCGGGCCGTCGAGCGGGCCACCGCCGAGCGGCTGCCACTGCTCGCCCTGCCGGTCTCCGGCGGCACCCGCATGCAGGAGGGATCCGCCGCCTTCCTCTGCATGCTGCGCATCACCGCCGCCGTCCAGGCGCACCGGGCCGCCGGCCTCCCCTACCTCACCTACCTGCGGAACCCGACCATGGGCGGCGTCTTCGCCTCCTGGGGCACGCTCGGCCAGCTGGTGTTCGCCGAGCCCGGCGCCCGCCTCGGCTTCCTCGGCCCGCGCGTGTACGAGGAGCTGCGCGGCGTCGAGCTGCCGGCCGACGTCCAGCGCGCCGAGACACTGGCGGAGCGCGGGCTCGTGGACGCCGTCGTACCGCCGGAGGAACTGCGCGAGGTGGTGCGCCGCTCCCTCGCCGTCCTGACAGCCGGCCCCTCTCCTCTCTCCACGGATCCCGCGGCTTCCACCACTCCCCTATATAGGGAGAACCCAGGGGACGACACAGGGGAGAACCCGGGCGAGCGCGTATATAGGGAGAACGCCCCCGAACCGCAGCACCCCGCCGACGCCTGGGACTCCGTCCGCCGCACCCGCCGCCCCGACCGCCCCGGCACGCGCGAACTGCTGCGCCGCACCGCCGCGGAACTCGTCCTGCTGGACGCCCCCGGAGGCCGGTCCGGAGCGCTGGTCCGCGCCCTCGCGATCCTCGGCGGGCAGCCCGTGCTCGTCGTCGGCCAGGAGCGCGGGACGCCCGACCACGAACGCCCCTTCACCGCGGCCGACCTCCGGGCCGTCCGCCGCAGTTCCCGCCTGGCCGAGCAACTCGGCCTGCCGCTGCTCACGGTGGTGGACACGGCCGGCGCCGAACTGTCCGCGCAGGCCGAACTGGACGGCGTCGCCGTCGAGATCGCGCACTGCCTGACCACCCTGCTCGCGCTGCGCACCCCCGTCCTCGCGGTCCTGCTCGGCCAGGGCTCGGGCGGTGGGGCGCTGGCCCTGCTCCCGGCGGACCGCGTGATCGCCGCCGAGCACGCCTGGCTCGCACCACTGCCGCCCGAGGGCGCCTCCGCGATCGTCCACCGCGACGGCGCGCACGCGGCCGAGCTGGCCCGGGCGCAGGGCATCGGCGCGGCCGACCTGGCGCGGGTGGGCCTGGTGGACGAGGTGGTACCGGAACGTCCCGACGCCGCCGAGGAGCCGGACACGTTCTGTGAGCGGCTCGGGGCTGCCGTCGGAGCGGCCCTCGGCGCGCTCGCGGTGGTTCCGGAGGCGGAACGGTTCGCCGCGCGGGCCGCTCGGCACCGTCGGCTGGGCGATCCTCGCTCTCGGTGACCGAGAGCGTGTGGCCCCGGTCTCACCGGAGGCTAGATCGTCTGTACGCAAAGTGGCCGTCGCAGGCCGCCGGGTCACGTCACCCCGGTTCTAAACGGTGACTGCGCTCACAGGGAATCCCAGTCGACGACGGGCCGTAGTAGTGCCGCCGGGGCGGACCCACCGTTCCCGACAATTCGCCCACAGCCGGACATCCGGCCAGGTCGGAGCGTGTCCGAACGGCCCCGGCGATCACTCCTGCGAATCGATGGCGGTCGGCCGATGTACGACCGCGGATCGTACCGAGGGGGTCTTGGCGGTGGCCGATCCGGTCTGGCAACAATGGCTCTCGTCGTCAGCCGCACCGGCTCCTGTCCCGCCGGTGAACGGCTTACCGCCGAGTCGCGCCCCGCAACCGTCGGCCCCTGTCCGGCCGTGGTCCTGGGCGGGGCGCGACCCGGCCCAACCTGATTGAGGTCTTGTTCTTCATGCCCGCTTTCAAGCTCCGTATGCGTACCTCTGCCGCCGTTCTCGCCGGTGCCGCCGGTCTGACCGCCCTGGCCGCCGGCGTGATGCCCGCCGCCGCCAACGCCGCGACCGCCTCCCCGCAGGCCATCGCCGCCCAGATCGTCCCGGCGAACCAGCTGGCCTCCTTCAGCCAGATCATCTCCCACGAGTCCGGCTGGAACGTGACCGCGACCAACCCGAGCTCGGGCTCCTACGGCCTGGGCCAGGCCCTGCCGGCCTCGAAGATGGCCTCGGCGGGCGCGGACTGGAAGACCAACCCGGCCACGCAGATCAAGTGGGCGCTGGACTACATGAACACCCGCTACGGCAGCCCGAACGCCGCCTGGACCTTCTGGCAGGGTCACCACTGGTACTAAGCCGACCCCTTCGGCTCTCCCCCCACCTCGGGAGTCGGACAGGGACCACCGAGGCGACCCACGAGGGCCCCTCCCGCGCGAACGAGCGGGAGGGGCCCTCGTGCCGTTTCCGGACGTCCCGCCCCTGGTCAGCCGCCCTATCGCGACGCCGGCCCGGCGATTTCCTCGACGAAGTGCTTGAAGCGCCGCAGGTCGCCGCGGACCTGGACGCCGAGCACGCCCAGCCGGTCGGCCGCCTTCTCGGCCAGACCGGTGGGCTGGAAGGCCATGGTCATCCGCACCCGGGTCCGGGCCGGGCCGAGCGGCTCGAAGGCGACCGTCCCGGTGTGCTTCACGCTGTCGCCGGTGGTGCGCCAGGCGACCCGCTCATCGGGCACCCGCTCGACGACTTCGGTCTCGAACTCGCGGGACAACCCGGCGATCCTGGTCCGCCAGTGGGCCCGGCGCTCGTCCAGCTGCCTGACCTCCGCCACGCCGTCCATCCCTGATCTTGCAGGGTATCCCCGGCTTCAGCCGGGGAGGGAATGCATCCTTGGCCCGGAGCCGCGAAGCGGCGGAGAACGCTGCGTTGTCGGTGGGGTGCACTAGCTTGACCACATCGACCGAAAGGGGGTGGGCT
>NZ_JBHYWI010000006.1:71823-188450 GCF_042751525.1 Kitasatospora sp. NPDC059408 | reverse complement strand
CTCCCACCACGCTGAGGGTCAGGCCGCGTCCGGGTCGGTGCCGATGGCCCCGGCCGAGCGGAGTGACCGCCCGAGGTCTCCGGTGAGGATGCGGGGGTGTCGCCGCCACCACCACAGGTCGGGGCCTGGCAGTTCGTGGAACCGGTCGAGTGCTTGGCCGTCGTCGTCGACGGTCGCGGCCTTGTACCGGTCGTCCAGGGCTTTGATCCGCGGCGTCCAGAGCTGGACGAGGTGCTCGTCCAGCAGGAGCCACGCCTCGTGGAGCCAGTTCCGGCAGTAGAGGTCGTTGGTGTACTCGTGGATGTCGTCGTCATAGCCGCGCTCGATGACACCCACCAGGGCGGCCCACGCGTTCACCATGTCCGAGACCGTGAACGCCGTCCGCCAGCCGCGCTGGTGCAACAGCTCGCCCACCTCGGTTTCCGTGGCCATGATCGTGAGGCTCTCATGCCGAAACCCTCCGGGCTACCGAGATGTGTCCGCACGCGGCCGGCCGCACGCCCGAACCTAGCCGGAGGTGGTGACTGTCGTGGTCTCGCCGGGGGAGACGTGGAGTGTGGCCGTGCTGTAGGTGGTGCCGTCCGCTGTGGTGGTCTGGGCCGGGTGCGGTGTGCCGTTGACGGTGATGGTGGGGTGGGTGCCGGGGAAGCGGGGGGTCCAGGTGAGCGGGGTCGGGCCCGTGTTGGTGAGGGTCGTGGCGCTGTGGCCGCCCTGGCGGAGGGTGATCCGCGTTGTGCCGACGGGGATGTCCGCGACCTGGAGCCAGGTCATCGAGGTCGGCAGGTGGGAGGTGGTCTCGACGGCGTCGGAGGCGGCGGAGGCGTCGGGGGTGAGGCCCAGGAGGCCCTGGACGGTCTGGGACAGGAGGGTGAACGGGACTTCGGGGTAGTCGCCGTTCAACATGCGGCCGCTGGTGTGGACTTGGGGGGTGGCCTCGTAGATGGTGCGCATCCACTTCCACGCCCTGTCCCCGTCGCCGGCGGCGAAGAAGGCGTCCGGGAGGTAGGTGTAGGCCTCCAGGTTGTCGGAGCGTCGCGGGCCGGAGTCCTGGGCGTCGAGGTCGGCGAGGAAGGCGTCCCGGCGCGGGCCCGCGTCCAGGAGGTGTTTGGCGGGCATCAGGATGCTCGCCTCGTAGCCCCAGTCGGTGAGGGGGTGGCCGCCGGTGTCGTAGCCGTGGACGACGGCGCCGGGGTGTTGCGGGTCCACCGTCCAGACGGAGTTCGCGTATCGCCGGAGGGTTTCGGCGGCCTGGCGGTAGGCGGCGCGGTCGCTGCGCGAGGAGGCGAGGGTCGCGGCGGCGAGGTAGGCCTGGTACTGGGCGCCGAGGGCGTCGCCCGCCTCGGCGTACGTGGTGGTGGCGTTCTCGGCGTAGCTCGCGGTGCCCTTGAAGATGTTGCGGCTGGCGGCCTGCGGGATCGGGACGCCGCCGTTGTCGAGGGGCCCGGGGTGGCGGGCGATGTACGGGCCGAGGGTGCCGCGGACGTAGCGGGTGAGGACGGGGTCGTCGGTGTAGTCGCGGTCGCCGGTCCAGCGGTAGGCCTCGCCGGTCTTCTCCACGAGCTCGAAGGGGGCGGGGAGTTCCCGGACGAAGCTGCTCGGGCTGCGGTAGTCGATGCTGCCCGGGGTCTTGGCGTCGAAGTTGACGGACCACACCGGGTCCAGCCCGTTGGCGTCGGTCGCGGAGGCGGCGAAGGCGCGCAGCATGGTCTTGTTCTGGGCGTCGAGCCCCAACAGGTGGGCGCCGACGAGCTGGTGGGCGAAGTCGCGGCTGTAGAAGTCGGACCGGAACGGGTAGCCGGCCCAGTAGGTGGTGTCGTAGGCCGCGGTGCCCGTGCCGTCGGGGTGGTTCTCGTCGAGGTTGAGGATGCCGGGGGCGCCGGCCTGCTGGACCCAGCTGTTGGCCTTGGTCTTGGCCCAGTCGAACAGGGCGACGACCTCGGGGTCGGAGGAGTCGATCAGCGGGTCGTTCGGGGCGGAGGGAGCGACGGCGGCCTCGTCGACGTTGACCCAGCCGGTGGGGGAGGAGCCGAAGGCGAGCGTCAGCCGGTCACCGGGCGAGAGGTGGATGCGGGGGAGGGTGTACTTGGCGTAGACGGGCTGGCCGGGGAGGGCGAGTTGGCGGACGACTGTGCCGTTGACGGTGGCCGAGAAGGTGCCGCCCGCTGCTCCGCTCGCGATCCACGCGGACAGGTCGTACGTCCCGTCGGTGACGGCGGTGACCTCCTGGCTCACCCGGTAACCGGTGCCCGCGTCGAGGTAGGCGAGGCGGGTACCGGTGTGCGGGTTGTTGGTGGCGAGGCCGGTGTGGGCGGTGAACGTCCAGCCGTCGGCGCCCAGTTCGAAGCCGGGGTTGGCGAGGAGGAGCGGCTCGGTGCGGGTGAGCGTCCAGCGCTGGGCGGGGCTCGGGGTGCAGGGCTGGACGCGGACCGGGCCGTCGTGGTGGGGCGTGAGGCAGCGGCCGCCCGTCGCGAGGGTGTGGCCGCCGGGCACGGGGGAGACGGTGAGGCGCGCTGCGCTGCCGCAGTCGGCGGCGGTGAGGTCGGCGGCGAGGCAGCGCCCGGTCGCGGCGTCGGCGAGGAGGTAGCCGTCGGCGCCGCGGCGCAGTTGCCACCGCTGGCTGAGCAGGCCCTGGCAGGCGGCGGTGACGGCGGGCGTGCCGAGGGCCGGCCGGGCGAACCGCGGGCCCAGGCAACTGCCGTCCACGGATGACGAGATGACGTAGGTGCCGCCGTCCACCGGATCGTCTCCGGCGGCGGAGGCGGGGGCCGCCCCCGCGATGACGGCGAGGGCGGCGAGGGCGGAGAAGCTGGACAGGACGGTGTTGTGCACGGGAGGCATGAGCGGCTCCTGGGCGTACGTCGGGGGCGCTTGGTCAGTGGAGTGTTGAACGTTCAAATCGCGGCGGGACGGGTGGGACAAGTGCGGGCGCGAACCTCAGGCCGAAGGGCTTGACCCATGTGATCGGTGACATGTGTCATTTCACATGGCGTCCTGAGGGCCCGTCAACGGGCGCGCAAGGGCGGCCATCGCTTTCCCGTTCCCTCTCCCCGTTCCTCGTTCCCCTTCCTCGTTCCCCTTCCTCCGACCGAGAGTCAGGACCTCCCTGTGCCTACCGCACGTTCACGTCTCGCCGGATCGCTCCGGAAACTCCTGCTCGGGGCGCTCGTCCTCGGGCTCGCCGGCACCGGCACCGCCGGTACGGCCCTCGCCCAGGGCGAGCGGCAGCCCGGGCCGGCGGGCAGCGCCGCGCCCGCCGATCCGCACCCGGCCGCCGAGGGCTGGCGGCAGATCGACGGCACCTGGGTGCAGGTCGGCGCCACCCGGCCGCACGTGATGCCCAACGCCACCACCTTCGCCCAGCGGCAGGCGGCGAAGACCACTGCGGCCGCCGCCCCGCGCAACAACTACGACCTGCAGATGACCTACCGGGGCGGCCAGGACTCGATCGGCGTCACCACGGGCCAGCCGAAGGTGTACCTGATCTACTGGGGTAGCCAGTGGGGCACCCCCGGCACCGACGCGACGACCGGAAACCTCACCCTCTCGGGTGACCCGGACGCCGCCGCGCCCTACCAGCAGGACTTCTTCAAGGGCCTGGGCAGCACGACCGACACGTGGTCCCGCGTGATGACCCAGTACTGCGAGGGCATCGCGCCCGGTTCGTCCTACTGCCCGCCCGACGCCAACCACGTCGGCATGCCGGTGGCCGGCCAGACGCTCGCGGGCGTGTGGGTGGACAACGCGGCGCCCGCGCCGAAGGCCGCCACCGAGCCGGAGATCGCGGCCGAAGTCGTCGCCGCCGCCAAGCACTTCGGCAACACGGACCCGAACCAGAACCGGGACGTGCAGTACATCATCAACACCGGCCAGGGCCTGGACTCCGACAAGTGGAAGGAGCTCGGCTACTGCGCCTGGCACACCTTCATGCGCAGCTCGGCCGGCACCCTCGCCTACACGCTCATGCCGTACCTGACCGACGTGCCCGCGTGCGGTACCAACTGGATCAACCCGGGCGCGCGCGGCCGCCTCGACGGCTACGGGATCATCGGCGGTCACGAGTACGCCGAGACGATCACCGACCAGAACGCCTCCGGCGCCTGGACGGACGCGACCGGCCAGGAGAACGGCGACAAGTGCTCCTGGATCCCGGTCGGCCGCAACGGCGGGATGTTCAACCTCCAGCTCTCGACCGGGAGTTTTCCGGTGCAGACCACGTGGTCGAACTACGACCACCTGTGCACGGGCGACGACCCGGTCTTCGCCAACGCGCAGCTCCTCGTGACCCGTCCGTGCGAGCAGACGGTCGAGAGCGGCAAGCCCGTCGACCTCGCCGTCCTCGCCTCCGACCGCGCCGGGCGCCCGATCACGTACGGCGCCAAGGGCCTGCCCGCCGGGCTGCGGATCGACGCGGCGACCGGCCGCATCACCGGGACGACGCACGCGACCGGCTGGCGCACGATCACCGTGACCGGCCGCGACGACCGGGGCAACACGCAGAGCCAGACCTTCCGGGCCGGCTTCTTCCGCGGCCCGCAGACCGGCTGCACCCCGATCGAGCAGCTCAACGACCCGGGCTTCGAGAACGGCACCGCCGACCACGGCGTGTGGAACCCGTCCGGCTACAACATCATCACGCCGTCCACCGCCCACCAGGCGCACGGCGGCGCGACGTACGCGTGGCTCGGGCAGAACACTGCGAGCGACGACTCGATCGTCCAGTGGGTCGAGACGACCCCGGGCTACACCCAGGAGCACCTGTCCTTCTGGCTGAACGTCACGGGCAGCGCCCAGGGCGCCTCCGCGCCCGGCGGCTCGGCGGTGGACACGCTCTCGCTGGAGCTGTACGACCAGTGGAGCGGCACCTACATGGCGACCGTCAAGACCTGGAGCAACCTGGACGCGACGAACGGCTACCGACTGCAGTCCTTCGACCTGACGCCGTACGTGGCGGCCGAGTTCGGCTCGACGGTGGGCATCAAGCTGGTCGCGCACTCGACGAGCGGGAAGACCGCCTTCCTGGTGGACGACGCGTCGGTGAAGCTGACCTGATTCCGCCGTTCGGCGCAGCCCTCCGGCCCCGGCCCCGGTCCCGGCCCTGGTCCCGGTCCCGGTCCCGGCCGGGGCCGGAGGGCGATCGGGAAGGGGATGTGCCACTTGTGGTGCGTCCCTTCCGAGGCGGGCTCGGACTCCCTAGCGTTGTGCGCATGACAAAATTTGGTGCGTCGGTAGCCGCTGTTCTCACCGCCCTCGCGCTCGCCGCCCCGGCCACGGCGGCCCGTGCCGAGGCGGGGCCGGCCGCGAACCCGGCCGCGAACCCGGCCGCAGGCCCCGCGGCGACCGCGACCGTCACCGCCCAGCAGGCCCTCGACCAGGTGCTGGCCGCGGCCCGCGACGGGAAGCCCGCCCTCGCGGGTGCGGCCCTCGCCGACTCGGGGCCGTTCTACTTCCACGTCCGTGCCTACGGGGACGGCTACTGCCTCGACAACTTCGCCAGCGGCGGCGGTGCGAACAACTCGCCCGCCGGCTTCTGGGCCTGCAACAACGGGCCCACCGAGCAGTGGCGGTGGCGCGTGTACGACGCGGGGGCCTTCTACGGGCTCGAACTCGTCAACAACGCCTCCGGCCGCTGCCTGGACTACCCCGAGTCGTGGGGCAACACGGTGGGCGCGCAGTTCAACGTCTACGACTGCAAGGACGGCGGCGCCCCGGGGCAGACCTTCCACTCCTACGTCGACGGTGCCGACATCTCGCTCACCTCGCCCAAGACCAGCAGCGTCGTCGCCCTCGACGGATACTCGTCGCGCTGGCAGGGCAACGGGAGCCCGGTCGGCCTGTGGTACGCGGACACCAACAACTTCAACGCCTGGCAGCGCTGGTACTGAGGCGCTCGCCGATTCCCTCCGGCCCCGGTCCGCAGCCAGCGGACCGGGGCCGGACGGGCGTCGCGGCGGGCGTCTGGGCGGGCGTCTGGCGCGGATCAGCGCCGCAGGGCGGCGAGGGTGTCGTCGAGGGTCGGGGCGCCCGGGCGGGGACGGTTGTGCGGGAGGCGGCCGAGCAGGTTGCCCATCGCGCAGGTGTTACTGAGGGCTGAGACCACCAGCCCGCCGCCGACCGCTGCCGCGAGCCAGCGGGCGCCCGGGCGGACCAGGTCCGTCAGCATGGCGCCGAGGACCAGCGAGCCTGCCACCAGCCGGACTTGACGGTCCATCGCCCACACCGCGCGGGCTCCCTCCAGCCGGTTGAGCGGGTGGCCGGCACTCGCCCAGGCGCCGGTGCCGCCGATCACCGGCACGGCCGGGATGCCGGCGGCCGTCAGGCGTTCGACCGCGGTGGTCGCGCGCGGGCCGGACGCGCAGGTGACGGCGAGTTCGCCGCGCGCGGCGGCGTCGCGCAGGGCAGTGAGGGCGTCGTCGAGGCGGTCGAGGGGGATGTTGAGCGCGCCGGGAATGTGGCCGGCGGCGTACTCGCCGGGGGAGCGGACGTCGATGAGGGTGAGCTGCTCCAGGCGGGGGCGGAGCTGCTCGACGGTCAGCGGCGTGGTCATGGGGGCCTTCCAAGGGGGGAGTTGTGTGCGGGTGAGCTGTGTGCGGGTGAGCTGTGCGCGGGGGAGTTGTGTGCGGGGGTCGGAGCGGAGCTTCAGTGCAGGGCAGTCACGAGCATGAGGCCTGCGACGCCCAACAGCGCGAAGGCGAAGGCCTTCTGGAGTGTCCGGCCGCTGAGGCGGTCGGCGAGCCGCTTGCCGTCCCACGCGCCGAGGATCGCGGCGCCGGTGAAGGGGGCGGCGACGGCCCAGTCGATAGCGGCGGTGGCACCGAGCCGGGGGACGAGGGCGGCCAGGGAGTTGGCGGTGATCACCAGCAGGCTGGTGCCGACCGCCTCGGCCATGGTGAAGGCGAGCACGGACACCAGTGCGGGGACGGCGAGGAAGCCCCCGCCGACGCCGAGCAGCCCGGTGACGGCGCCCAGGCCAGCGCCCGCCGCCGTCGAGCGGGCCGGACCGGCGGCGGAGCGCTCCTCCTCCCCGGCGTCGCGCCGCGGGGCGAGCATCCGCCAGGCGGCGAGTGCGGCCAGCACCGCGAAGGCGGCGGTGAGCAGCGCGGACGGCACGTGCGCGGAGAGCGCCCCGGCCGCGGCGGCGGCCGGCAGTCCGGCGGCGGCGAACAGGGCGCCGGTGCGCCAGCGCACCCGGCCGGCCCGGGCGTGCGCGACCAGGCCGGTCAGTGAGGTGGCGGCGACGATCAGCAGGCTGGCGGTGGTGGCCCGGGCCGGGCTGAAGCCGAGCAGGTAGACCAGCGCGGGCACGGCCAGCATGCTGCCGCCGCCGCCCAGGCCGCCGAGCGCGAGGCCGACGACGGCGCCGGCGGCGAGGGCGAGGATCAGGGCGGTCATATGACGAGTCCCGCGTCACCGCCCGGCGTGGTCACGGGCAGGCCCGCGTGCGCCCACGCGGTCATGCCGCCGGTGACGTTCAGGACGGTGGCCCCGCGCGCGGTGAGCAGCTCGGCGGCCCGCTGGGAGCGGTTGCCGGAGCGACAGATCGCGAGGACGGTCCGCCCCTCGAACACGGGCGGGAGCGGCGCGCCCGCGGCGAGGGCGACGAGGGGCAGGTGGACGGCGCCGGGGGCGTGGCCCGCGGCGTACTCGGCCGCGTCGCGGACGTCGAGCAGGACGGCCCCGGCGCTGCGGGCGAGGTCGTGGGCATCCGCGGCGGTGGTCTGCCCGGGGGCGGGCGGCTGTGCGGGCATGGGCTTCTCCAGAGGTGGGTGACTGTGTCGACGGCCCCGTACGGCTCTCGGCGACGGCGGCCGGATCCCCCCTGCGGCTCACCATAGTACCCCCGGGGGTATTATCGAAACCGTTCGGCGATACCCCTCCCGGTATTCGGCCATGGCGGCCCTATGCTGGTAGGCATACCGAGGGGGGTATCGAGATCGTCTCGCGGCGCCACTGTCGCGCCGCCCAGGAGGTGCCCGTGTACTTCGCCCAGTTCTACCTCGACTGTCTCTCGCAGGCCTCGTACCTGATCGCCGACGAGGGCACCGGCCGTGCCGTCGTCGTCGACCCGCGCCGCGACGTCGACGAGTACGTCGCCGACGCCGAGGCGCGCGGTCTGACCGTCGTCGGCGTGATCAACACCCACTTCCACGCCGACTTCCTGGCCGGCCACCTGGAGCTGGCCGACCGCACCGGCGCGTGGATCGGCTACGGGCGCCGGGCCGAGACCGAGTACCCGATTCGCCACCTCGCCGACGGCGAGCGGATCACGCTGGGCGACGTCACCCTCCAGATCATGGAGACCCCCGGACACACCCCCGAGTCGATCAGCGTCCTCGTCTACGAGCACGCCGACGACGAGGCCCCTTACGGCGTCCTCACGGGCGATGCCCTGTTCATCGGCGACGTCGGCCGCCCCGACCTGCTCGCCTCCGCCGGTGTCACCGCCGAGGACCTCGGCGCCATGCTCTACGACTCCGTCCACCGCAAGCTCATGGCCCTGCCCGACGCCGTCCGGGTCTTCCCCGCCCACGGCGCCGGGTCGGCCTGCGGCAAGAACCTCTCCACCGAGAAGCAGTCCACCATCGGCGCGCAGCGCCTGACCAACTACGCCTGCCAGCCCATGGACCAGGACACCTTCGTCCGCATCGTCACCGCCGGCCAGTCCGCCGCCCCCGCCTACTTCGGCCACGACGCCGCCCTCAACCGGCAGCACCACCCCCTGCTCGACCGCACCAACCCCGCCCGCCCCCTGTGCCCCGAGGCCTTCCAGGAGGCCCGCACCGCGGGTGCCGTCGTCCTCGACGCCCGCAACCCCCAGGACTTCGGCGCAGGACACCTCCACGGCGCCATCAACGTCCCCCTCGACGGCCGCTTCGCCGAACAGGCCGGCACCGTCCTCACCCCCGACCACGACCTCGCGATCATCGCCCCGCAAGACCGCGAGGACGAGGTCGTCACCCGCCTCGCCCGCATCGGCTTCGACCACATCGCCGGCTACCTGCGCAACCCCGCCACCGCCCTGACCGCCCTCGCCGACGACCTCACCCCCGCCAGCCGCCTCACCGCCGACCAACTCCGCACCGCCCTCACCACCGAACAGCCCCCCACCGTCCTCGACGTCCGCACCTGCGGCGAACGCGAAACAGGCTCCATCGAAGGATCCCTCCACATCCCCCTCGCCGAACTCCCCACCCGCCTGGACGAGATCCCCACCGACCACCCCCTCGTCATCCACTGCGCCAGCGGCCACCGCTCCTCCATCGCCGCCAGCCTCCTGCGCCACCACGGCCGCACCGATGTCTCCGACCTCCTCGGCGGCTACGGCGCCTGGCACACCCTCACCGACGCCTGATCACCGGAGCCGAGGCGGTCGCCCGGATGCGACCCAGCCGCGAAAGCCCTGGCCGCGGAAAACGCGCGAGGGGTCTGCCCTCATGGACACGCCCCTCGCAACCGCCATGGACCTACCCTCCAGACAGTCGCTGCTGCCGCACCCAGGCCTGCACCTCGGACACCTTGAACTGCAACTTCGCATTCGCACCGGCACCGAACCGATAAGGAACCAGCCCCACACGCTGCGCCTCGCGATACACCCACGCAACGGACATGTTCAGATACTCGGCAGCCTGCCTGACGCTCATGAACTGCTCGGACACGGCTTCTCCTCGGTGACCAGGTGGATCCAGCGGACCCCGAAGATCAGCGACAACGCACGATTTGGCTGCGCTGTAACCTCGTGGGAGCGAAGCCATCCCGGCGGCACTGTCGGGCGGTCAGGGCGATGTC
The DNA here is from genome assembly GCF_042751525.1 of Kitasatospora sp. NPDC059408. Lineage (NCBI taxonomy): Bacteria > Bacillati > Actinomycetota > Actinomycetes > Kitasatosporales > Streptomycetaceae > Kitasatospora > Kitasatospora sp. NPDC059408. The sequence continues at coordinate 178,667 of NZ_JBHYWI010000006.1, read as the reverse complement.
CGAGCGTGTCAGCCAACGGAGTACCTCAGGCTGGCTCGTATCACCGGCGCGCGGTGGAGAGCGGGCCGCCGAAGGCAGGTTCGAAGGCGTTCGGGGTTGCCTTCGAGGGGGTCGTCCATCGCGCGGCCGGCCCCGGTCGGGCCGAGTGCCATGCAGACGCACTTCAGCGCGGCCCGGGTGAGTTTTCGGGGTTTCGGTGGCGTACGACCGGGGACTGCGGGATCCTCGTTCCCCGTCCCCGAAGAGGGCAGGGGCAGAAGGTCGTTGGAGGAATGCCATGAGTGAGCGGGAGACGTGGTCGACGGACGAGTTCGGCGCCCTGCATACAGGTGAGGTCGGTGTACTCCTGGCCGACGGCACCGTTCCGCGCCCAGTCATCTACGACACGAGCAGCAGTGGGGCAGCGCACTCCGTTTCGCACTGGAGCGTCTACGACGGGACTCTCCGTGCGCCGCGAGCGCACGCGCTGCGCGGGGTGTGCTCCTGCGGTTGGACAGGCCCTGAGCGCCTGCTGGACTGGGACGAGACCGATGACCCGAAGTTGGACCGGGCGCGTGTCGGCATGGCGATCCAATGCGAGAGCGACTGGTGGGACACGCACCTTGTCGAGGTGGAGGCGTCCGCGGTGCCTCTGCCCGAGACGATCACCGACCTGCTGAGCCGGCTGGGAGAGGAGATCGAGAAACTGGGGCACACCCAACCGCTGGCGGCCGTACGCGCGGCCCGCAAGCTGGAGATTACCGCCGGGGACGTCGCCCTCTGGCCCGCCCGCAACGCCTGGAACGACAACAGCACCGTACAGATCGCCACTGCCCTTGGTCTCAACGAAGCCGACGCCCGCCATCTGCTGCACCGCTACAGCCGCTACAGCCGTCACAACCGTTACAGCTGAGATCTCCGCGCCTGGCCATCGGCTGACCGGGGCCCGCGCCAGGTGGGCCCCACGCTCACCCGCGCAGCGAGCGGACGGGGGGCGCTTCATGGCGAGCGAGGGATCGCGCTCAGCAACCGGTGATGACGACCGGCCCTTCAGACCGTGAACCACTCCTTGCCCTCGGCGGAGCTGTACGCCAGGACGATGATGCCCGCGATCGCCATGCCGGCCAGCGAGATGATCGAGCCGGAGAAGAGCTGTCTCACGCCGGCGACGATCGTGAGCCACTCGATCACCAGCACGGTCTTCCGGGTCCACCGGGCCCCACCCGGCGCCACGGCCGCGCAGGTGCCGAGCAGGATGCCGATCAGGATCGAGAGGAAGGCGATGAACGTCACCAGGACGAGACCGTCACCGTGCCGGCCGTGAATCAGTGCGAGTAGGAAGATTCCAGCGGCGACGTTGATGACGGCGTGCAGCCAGACCCCCGCTACCACCCACTTGAGTGATGTCGGCATCCGCTCGTCCGCCAACTGGTTCGTCATCGGTGACCACCCCCGGATCGTCGGTGCGGCCGGGGCCGGTGGCCGGGCCGTAGGGGAGAGGATCCGGGTGGCCGGGTCTGCCGTCAATGGCCACGTCCGCCGCCCTTTCTCCGGTTGGCCGAAAGCTGTCGACACTCCGATGGGCAGGTTATATTGACGAAGAATCAGGTGATCCCCTTTGTCCAGTGGCACTCTGGATGCGGAGGTTGGTGAATCGCCCTCCGGCAGCGCAGCCGGGTCGCGGCGCCGCGGTTGGTGGTGTAGCTGCTGGAGAGCATCTGCCGGGCCGCGTACCGAAGGGCGCGGTTGTCGGCGCGTTCGGCGCGGACGTGGGAGCGGGATGCCTGTTCGAAGGTCCGTGCCGCGGCCAGGGGCTGGGTCCTGGTGTCGGCAGGTGCGCGGACGGCGATCACGTCGAGGATCTCGATCTCGCCGGCAGCCGGGCTGAGGGCGCCCGCGCACTGCCTGCTGGACGGCGCGCAGGCCGCCCTCCGTCGGGGTCAGTCGCCCCGCGCCCGGCACGGCCGGTCGGATCCAGTACGTCGACGTCCTCCACCGCAGCCGTTTCCGTCACCGGGGCGACGGGCTGCCCGGCGTCCTCCAGGGCCCGCCGCAGGTCGGCGACGCTCGGGGCGCCGGCGATGCGGCCTTCGGCGTCGCGGTACAGGCGGCAGGACACACTCGCGGGCGCACCGGGCACGGCGAAGGGGTCCACCCCGTCCAGCAGCACGGTGGGCGAGCCGGTCATCCCCCATCGTTCCGCTTGCGCGGTGTCGGTGACCTCGACGAACTCCACCGCTGCCTCCCGCTCGCCGAGCGCGGCCGTCAGCCGCTGCCCGACCACGGGCGCGTTCGGGCAGTCGGGAACGGTCAGTACCCGGATTCGCATCGCGCCGTCCTCCCAGCTCACACGTCCTGCTGCCGAGGCTAGACCTTCCACTGCACTGGAAGGTCAAGACGTAGGCTGGAGGCATGCGCATCGGCGACCTCGCGGCCGGCAGTGGCCTGACGGCCAAGACCATCCGCTTCTACGAGCAGGCCGGGCTGCTGCCCGACCCTCCCCGCACCCAGGGCGGATACCGGGACTACCCGCCCCAGGCCGCGGACCGGCTCGGCTTCATCCGCCAGGCCCAGGCCGCCGGGCTCACCCTCGCCGAGATCCGCTCGATCCTGGAGCTGCGCGACGGCGGCGACGCGCCCTGCACCCACGTCGCCGGCCTCATCCAGCAGCACCTCGCCGACATCGAGCACCGCCTGGCGGAGTTGCGCAAGACCCGTGCGGCGCTGCGGGAGCTGGCCGAGCGTGCAGCAGACACCGATCCGGCCGCCTGCACGGAGACCGCCATCTGCACCATCCTCAACCACACGTAGGCCGTCTACCGAAGCCCTCGCCCCGGAGAAGCACGACCATGCCGACGCCGGGGCTCAAGCCTCGCGGCCTTGTTCGGCGCGATCCCACGCGGCGCGCAGCGACTCCGCCAGGCGTCGGGGTTCGATCCGGTGGGGTGGGCCGAAGTGGTGCCGGTCTTCGAACGTCCCGAGTTGGAAATCCGGGAACACCTTCGACAACCGGACCGCCACGTCCCCGTAGTCCTCGGGGTGGCGCGGCCGTTCGAGCCCGTCGTTTCCGGGGGATGACGCTAGGAATGACGCTAGGCAGCCACGGCGGTCCCGAGGGAGTCGGCGCCCATGGACTTCGGGCCGCCCTTCTCGTAGAAGACGTCGAGGCTGGTGATGGTGAAGCCGGCGCCGGTGAGCATGTCGACGATCGGCCGGGTCAGATGGCATCCGTCGAAGAGCCGCTCCTGCAGGGGTTCGAGACGTTCCTGCCAGCGTACGACCTTCTCGTCGGGGGCCAGTCCGTGCTCGACGAAGTGCAGGGTCCCTCCGGGCTTCAGCACGCGCCGCACCTCGCGCAGGGCGGTGTCGGCGTCCGGGATGGTGCAGAGCGTCCAGGTCGACAGCGCGGCGTCGTAGGTGTGGTCCGCGAAGGGCAGCGACTGGCCGTCCAGCCCCGCTCGCTGCACGGGGACGGTCGTCGCCGCGAGCCGCTTGCCCGCCAGCTTCCAGCCGACGTCGGACGGTTCGACCGCGTCCACCCTGGTGACCGCCGCCGGGTAGAAGGGAACGTTGAGCCCGGAGCCGAACCCGATCTCCAGGACCTCGCCCTCCAGCCCCTCGCAGACCCGGCGTCGCAGCTCTTCGGCCTCCTTCATCCCGCAGAGGACGTTGATGATCCGCGGGACGACCTGCTCGCCGTAGAACCCCATCATGGCCTCCGTCGCTCAGGATCGCGGCCGTCCCCCGACCGGGACGACGGCATCACTGGAGAACTGGGTGCCCAGTCCCCGCCGGCTCATGCACGCGCTCGACAAGAGAGTGTGCTCGGTCGCGGACCCTTGACACCATCCACGCCTGATCGCAGCCACTTCGGTACCAGGGAGCGCCCAGGCACTCCCCACAGCGCCTGTCTCCGGTGATGCCGCTGCCTTCCGCGCCCGTGGGAAGGCAGGGCGCGGAAGGCAGTTTTCGACGGGGTGAGTGCTACGTCCCCGGCGCGGCTCAGTTCGTCACTGATGCGTACACGGCCTCCAGCTGCGCACGGTCGACCTCCGTGACGCTCAGCACGTTGATGAGCTTGTCGAGCTGCTTGGTCACCTGCTCCAGTGCCGTGTCGTCCGCGTTGACCACGAGGGTGACCCGGGAGAAGCCGCGCTCCTCGGCCGGGACGACGGCGAGGGAGTCGATGTTGAAGCCGCGCCGGCTGAAGAGGGCGGTGATCCGGGTGAGCGCGCTGGGCTTGTCCTCGACGAGGACCGACAACGTGTGCTTGCTCATGAGTTGTCACTCTCCCACTTCGGAGTCATGTCCCGGGCGATCATGATGTCGTCGTTGCTGGTCCCGGAGGGGACGAAGGGCCAGACCATCGCGTCCTCGTGGACCACGAAGTCGATGACCACCGGCACGTCGTTGATCTCCATCGCCTTGGCGATCGTGTCGTCCACGTCCTCGGGCCGGGTGCACCGCAGACTGACGCAGCCGTAGGCCTCCCCGAGCTTCACGAAGTCGGGGACGCGCTGGGCCGTCTGCAGATCGCTGTTGGAGTACCGCTCGCCGTAGAACAGCCCCTGCCACTGGCGGATCATGCCGAGGTTGCCGTTGTTGATGACCGCGACCTTGATCGGCACACCTTCGACCGTGCAGGTGGCCAGCTCCTGATTGGTCATCTGGAAGCAGCCGTCCCCGTCGATCGCCCAGACCACGGTGTCCGGCCGGCCCATCTTGGCGCCCATCGCGGCGGGCACGGCGAAACCCATCGTGCCCAGGCCGCCGGAGGTGATGAAGGAGCCGGGCTTCTCGAAGCCGATGAACTGGGACGCCCACATCTGGTGCTGGCCGACGCCGGCCACGTAGAGGGCGTCCGGCCCGACGAGGGAGCCGAGCCTCTCCAGGACGTACTGCGGAGCCAGCGAGCCGTCCGCGAAGTCCTCATACCCCAGCGGGTAGGTCTCCTTCAGCCCGTCGAGCAGCGCGCGCCACTTGACGTAGTCACCGGGGCGGTCGATCGCGTGGACGAGGGCGCCGATGACCTCCTTGCAGTCACCCACGATCGGCACGTCCGCCACCCGGTTCTTGGAGATCTCCGCCGGGTCGATGTCCGCGTGGATGACCTTGGCCCGCGGGGCGAACGACGCCAGCTGCCCGGTGACCCGGTCGTCGAACCGCACGCCCAGGGCGATGAGCAGGTCCGACTTCTGCAGTGCGCCCACCGCCGGGACGCTGCCGTGCATGCCGGGCATCCCCATGTGGAGCGGGTGGTCGTCGGGGAAGGTGCCCCTGGCCATCAGCGTGGTGACGACCGGAATGCCGGTCAGCTCCGCCAGGCTGAGGAGTTCCGCCGAGGCGCCGGCCTTGTGCACGCCGCCGCCGACGTACAGCACCGGGCACTCGGCCTCGGAGATGAGCCTGGCCGCTTCCTGGATCTGCTTGGCGTGCGGCCGGGTGACCGGCCGGTAGCCCGGCAGCTGCGTCGTCGGTTCCCAGTGGAATTCGGTGCGGGCCTGCAACGCGTCCTTGGAGATGTCGACCAGTACCGGACCGGGCCGGCCCGTGGAGGCGATGTGGAAGGCGTCCGCGATGGCGCGCGGGATGTCGTCGGCGTCGGTCACCAGGAAGTTGTGCTTGGTGATCGGAAGGGTGATGCCGCAGATGTCGGCTTCCTGGAAGGCGTCCGTGCCGATCATGCTGCTCGACACCTGGCCGGTGATGGCCACCATCGGGATGGAGTCCATGTACGCGTCGGCGATCGGGGTGACCAGGTTGGTGGCGCCCGGCCCGGAGGTGGCCATGCAGACACCGACCTTGCCGGTCGCCTGGGCGTACCCCTCCGCCGCGTGTCCGGCGCCCTGCTCGTGCCGCACCAGTACGTGGCGGATCTTGCTCGAATCGTAGAGCGCATCGTAGGCGGGCAGGATCTGGCCGCCGGGAAATCCGAACACGGTGTCGACTCCGGCGTGCTCCAAAGCCCTGACCAGAGCTTGAGCACCTGTCATCTGTTCGGTCATCTGCTCGTTCCTGTTGACTTGGCTCGAATGCTGGGCGTGCCTGCTGACCCGAGTTGTGCTGAGGGGAATGACGCCCGTTCGCAAGGCTGATTCGAAGGGCAGCGCGCAGCACCCGGCAGTTCCCGGACCGTGAGTCCGGGAAGTACGACGAGGTGGCGCGCTAAGAGCGGTGTCGGGTGACGACAACGCGCCCAGCGGCTCCGAGGGATCAGAACTCCCGTCGGAGCAGAGCAAGTCCGTTCGTGACGGCCCAAGCAAGTTCCCGCAGCAAGCCGCGAGAAGGTTCGGCCGCAGCCTAACTTCCCGCCGTGTGGCGGTGCAAGTCCCACGGGCTCTGGCCAGCCACTCCGCCACGTCGGCCGACAGTCGGTCAGATCTGCTCGGCTGTATCGCAGTTGGCACTGCCGCGACCTGTTCGAGAACCCCCGCCAGCCACCGCGTCGACGGACGCGCCGTCCACGCCCGCGCCGACATTACTGACGAGGTGTCAGTCGACACCTTGGCCCACCGACCCCCGGAGCCGACAACATCGCCCAAACCACCCGGCCGATCCGCGACAACCCCGACTGAGCACTCCCACTCCTGGGTATCACCGACAATCCAGACACCAACAGATCTTGACCGAGTCATGCCTTGCGCCGGCCACCTGGGTGAATTAACTTTGCGATGCATCGGCGTTGGGGGGATCTGACGTCGCCGCCCCCGGGGCCCACCCGCAGCCCGCACCGGGACCGTCACGAATGTCTTATTCAAGGCCACGGCCTCGGGCAGCTTCCCATCAGCTGCGCCGTGCGTTCCATGGACGCCCTTGGCCTTCCGCTTCGCTGCCGAGGACGGCTGCACCCGGATGACCCTCAATGCTCCACGCGACGGCAGAAGCAGTTATCGACCTGCTCTGTGACGTGTCATTCCGCTATCAAGGGGGAAGCGAAGTTGGACTACGGTATTGCCACCGTCACCTTAGGTGGCGCCCTGCCGGACAAAATCAAGGCAATCGCCGACGCCGGCTTTTCCGGTTTCGAATTAATGGAATGGGACCTGCAAGGATCCTCGGTGTCCGCCGCCCGGGCCATGGCGGACGATCTCGGCCTGAAAATCCTGAACTATCAGCCGCTCAGGGACTTCGAAGGCGGCCCCAGGGACCAGCTGGTGCCCAAGCTGGACCGGATCGAGCGGATCTTCGACCGCATGGAGCAGCTGAGGACGAGCACGCTGCTCCTGTGCAGTAACGTCACCGACGTTTCGGACCTCGACGACGGTGCCGTCGCCGATGACCTGGCGCGCCTGGGCGAACGGGCCGCGGCCAGAGGGTTTTCGATCGGCTACGAAGCCCTGTCCTGGGGCATACGCGTCAACACGTTCCGCCAGGCCTGGAGAATGATCGAGCGTTCCGGTGCCGGCAACATCGGTCTGGTGCTGGACAGCTTTCACACTCTTGCCCTGGACGACCCTTTCGAAGACCTGGCCGACGTGCCCGCCGATCGCATCACGCTGATACAGGTGTCGGACGCTCCCCGGATGGACCTGGATGTGAAGTCCTGGAGCCGGCACCACCGCTGTCTGCCGGGCGAGGGGGATTTCGACGTAGCCGCGTTCCTGGCGCCCGTGCTGGCCAACGGCTACGACGGCCCGATTTCACTCGAGATATTCAACGATCATTACAAGGCGCTGCCTCCTGCGCCGCTGGCACGGCACGGCATGACCGCGTTGCGCGACGTCACGTCGGCGGCGATGAATCCGGCAACCAGGGCAGCGACTACGAGCCCGTGATGCTACGACGGCATGTGAAATCCGGCACTTCCTGAGAAGAAAGGGAACATGGTGAGCGTAGATTACGAGGTGTTCGAGTTCCCGGAGGTCAAGCCCGGCCCGGAGAAGCCATTGGTGCTCGGCCCGGCCGGCGAGGTCTTCAACTTCGTGCAGACCGGCGAGAGCAACGGCGGCAAGTACCTGTTCTCCAAGCTGACCGTACCGCCGCACGTCGGCCCGCCGCCGCACATCCATCACCGCACCGATGAATGGTTCTATGCGCCGAACGGCGGATTCAGCATCTTCATGGGGCCCAACGAGTTCCCCGACCTGGACATCACGCCGGGCGATGGTGCCGACAAGGAAACGGTCACCATGCTGCCGATGCGCCCGAAGGAGCTGCTCTACGTTCCGCGCAACTACGTGCACGGTTTCGTCAACACCAGCGGCGTGAACCAGGAGATGTGGCTGGTCTGGTCGCCGGACACGCCCGAGAGCTCGATACTCCCGTATTTCATGAACGCGGGCAAGGTCGTGACCAGCAAGGAAGAGCTCACGGAGCCGGATTTTCTGTCCCGCATCCGCCTTGTCTCGATGGCCCGCAACTACGGCATTAATCAGAGTGCCGACTTCTGGGATTTCGTCAAGGACGTCGTCGAAGACCGGCCCGCGTGGCTGCCGGGCGACCGGCGCGCGACGCTGCTGAACCTGATCCACGATGAGATCGAGGCCCAGGCGTAGTTCCACGCCGTCGAGTCCGGGAGAAATCGCATGAAGGGTCGAGAGCTCCATGGGAATCGGTAGCAAGGATTCCATCGCCATCGTCGGCGGCGGATTGGGCGGAGCCGCGACCGCCGCGTTGCTGCAGCAGGCCGGCCATTCCGTGACGGTATTCGAGCAGGCACAGAAGTTCGAGCCCGCCGGCGCCGGGATCCATCTGACTCCCAATGTGATGCGCATCTTGGGCCACATGGGGATCGGTTCCGCACTCGTCAGGTCCGGATGCCGGCCCGAATCATTCACCAGCCGGAACCTGATGTCGAATTCCGTCAGGTGCGCGCTGCCGCTCGGTGACCGGGCGGAGGAGCGGTACGGAGCTCCCTATCTCACCGTCGGCCGCGGCGTTCTCCACCGAGAACTGATCAATGCCCTGCGGCCGGGCAGCGTGCGGTACGGCAAGCGACTGGTCCGGGTCGATGACTGCGGTGAGGCGGTGCGGATGCGCTTTGCCGATGGAAGCACCGCCGAAGCCTCCTGCGTCATCGGTGCCGATGGTCTGGGTTCTCAGGTCCGTGAAGTGATGTACGGCGCTGAGCGTCCCAGCTTTTCCGGCCAGATCGCGTACCGGGCGATCGTGCCCGCGGGCACCCGAATCCCTGTCGACAGGCGGTGCATCACCAAGTGGTGGGCTGACGACAGCTTTGTCATCGGCTACCCGACCGATTCCCAGAGCGACGACTACTACTTCGTCGCCGGCACGGTGGCCGATGCGTGGACGCATCCGCAGTCCTGGGTCGACGGCGACAAGGACGAGATGCTGGAGGCCTTCACCGGCTCTTGCGACGAAGTCCTCGGTCTGCTGAACGCGGCCGAATCCTTGAGCAAGTGGCCGCTCTTCGAGCGTCCGCCGTTGCAGGAATGGGGCCGAGGGCGAATCGCGCTCCTGGGCGACGCCTGTCATCCCATGAGGCCGCACATGGCCCAAGGGGCGGCCATGGCCATCGAGGACGGCGTGCTGCTGCTGCGTTGTCTCGAAGCCGAGGACGAGATCGAGGAAGCGTTCCGGCGTTACGCCGAGAATCGCAGGCAGCGTACCGGTCGGATCCAAGCCGTGTCGGCCGAGAACTCGTGGCTCAAGGAGCCCGAAGACCCGACCTGGGTCTTCGGCCATGACGCGATGACCATTGATCTGGTACCGCGCCGGCGGTCCAGCAGCCTCACCGTCACATGAAACGGTTGATCATGAATTCGGGGGACATTCCACGTGTACGACACTGAGGTCCTGATCGTCGGGAGCGGTCCGGCGGGGTCATCCGCAGCACTGATGCTGAGCACTCTCGGCATCGACAACCTCGTGATCACGAAGCACCGCTGGCTCGCCGACAGTCCGCGTGCGCATTACAAGAACCAGCGCACGATGGAGATCTTCCGAGACCTGGACGTGGCGGACGAAATTCTTGCCAAGGCCTCGCCCAAAGAGGTGATGGGCAATGTCGTCTTCTGCACCAGCCTGGTAGGCGATGAACTGGGTCGACTGCCCTACGGCGCCAACAGACCGCAACGGCAGAGCGACTACGCGTCGGCCAGCCCCGCCGAACACTGTGACCTGCCGCAGAACCTGCTCGAACCCATCCTGTTGTCCAATGCCGCCGAGCGCGGCAGCCACGTGCGATTCGACACGCAATTCCTGCGGCTCGAACAGGACGAGCACGGTGTCACCGCGCACGTCCTGGACAGATTGAAGGGCGAGCCCTACCAGATCCGGGCCAAGTACCTGATCGGGGCGGACGGCGGCAACAGTCTCGTGGCGGAGCAGATCGGCCTCCCCATGGAAGGCGGCATGGGGCTCGCCGGCAGCATCAGCATCATTCTGCAGGCGGACCTCTCCCACCTCGTGGCACACCGTCCCGGCTATCTCTGGTGGATCATGCAGCCGGGGGCCAATGTCGGGGGCATCGGCATGGGCCTGCTTCGCATGGTCAGGCCGTGGAACGAGTGGCAGATCGTGTGGGGCTACGACATGAGCGCGGGCGAGCCCGATGTCTCCGAAATCGACGCGGTCGGCATCGCCCGTCAACTGATCGGCGACGACTCGGTGGACATCACCATACGCTCGGTCTCGACGTGGACCGTGAATCAGATGTACGCCACGAAGTACTCCCAGGGGCGGGTGTTCTGTATGGGCGATGCGGTGCACCGTCATCCGCCGTCCAACGGCCTGGGCTCGAACACGTCGATTCAGGACGCCTACAATCTGACGTGGAAGATGGCCATGGTTCTGAAGGGGCAGGCTTCGGACCGCCTGCTGCGTACGTACGACCAGGAACGCGCGCCGATCGGCAAGCAGATCGTCGAACGTGCGAACAAGAGCATCGAGGAGTTCGGCGGAATCTTCTCCGCACTCGGACTGGACGCGAACCTGGACGCGGACCGGATGCGCGCCAACATGTCCGTCCTGAAGGAGGCCTCCGCGGCGGGCGCCGCACAACGCAAAATGCTGCGTGAGGCCATCGAGCTCAAATCCTATGAGTTCGCCACGCAAGGCGTCGAACTCAATCAGCGCTATGAATCCGACGCGGTCCGCCCGGACGGCACGGCGGAGCCCGCATGGCTGCGCGATCCCGAACTCTACTACCAGGCGTCCAGCCGGCCCGGCGCGCGCCTGCCGCATGCGTGGCTCAACCGGCAGGGTACGCAGGTTTCGAGCCTGGACGTGGTGGGCAAGGGGAAATTCACCTTGCTGACGGGGCTGAACGGGCAGATTTGGTTCGATGTCGCCAAGCGCCTTTCGGACAAGTTGAACATCGAGATTGCTGCGCATGTGATCGGCCCCGGCCATGCCGTGCAGGATCTCTACGGCGATTGGGCGGATGTCTCGGAGGTGCCGGAGGACGGCTGTCTGCTGGTGCGGCCGGATGCGTTCGTCGCCTGGCGCAAGGCGGATTCCACTGCGGCCGAGGACTCGCTGCACGCTGCCCTGCGCGAGATTCTCGGGCTGGGTTCGGAAGAGCAGACGATCGGGATGGGCTGATTCGCCCTGGCGACGAGTGGGCCTCAGCGGCTTGTCCAGGCATGGCGATGAACGAGTAGAAGAGGTGCGTATGACTGTCCAGACGTCCTTCCCGGAGGAGCCTTTCGTGCACGAAGATGCCGAGGTCGAGGCACCGGCGGCCGACAGCATCCGGAGGATGCAGGAACTGATTCGCGGCATGGCGGTCACGCAGATGATCGCCGCGGCCTGCGAAGTCGGACTGCCCGATGCGGTGGCCGGCGACGGAACGTCGCTGACTTCTCTGTCCGAGCGACTGAAGGTCGATGCGGACGTCCTGACTCGGCTTGCCCGAGCACTGTCGTCCCATGGCATATTCGAGGTCGAGGCGGACGGCGGAATCCGCCACAACGAGGCCTCGCGCCTGCTGAGGACCACGACGGCCGGCCCCTCGCTCCACTGGGCTGCACGATTCTGGGCGATGCCGGGCATCTGGCGGTCCTGGGGGGCGCTGGGTCATTGCGTCGTCACCGGCGAGGAAGCGTTCTCGCATGTCAATGATCAGGACTTCTTCTCGTACATGAACGGAAGTCCTGAAGAGGAAGCTCTCTATCAGCGTTACATGGCAAGCGGTTATCCGGGGCGCTACGCGGCGATCGCCGATGTGCTCACCGTGGCTCCGGGTGAAAGGGTGATCGACGTCGGTGGGGGAACCGGCAGCCTGGCGCGGGCGATTCTGGAGCGGAACCCGGACGCGCACGCGGTGGTGTACGACCAGGCCAGCGTGATTTCGGCCGGGCCCGGGGCCTCCGGAAACGATCGACTCAGCACGCAGGAGGGTAGTTTCTTCGACGAGGTGCCGCCGGGAGGAGACGTCTACGTCCTGTCGTGGATTCTTCACGACTGGCCGGACGAGAAGGCGGAGTCCATTCTTCGCAACTGCCGCAAGGCGATGGACGCCGGCGCCCGGCTCGTTGTCGTGGACCGCGTGCTGCAGGAGGCGCCGCAGGAGTGCGATCCGCTCGACCTTGTGCTGGATCTGCAAATGCTGGTATTGCATGGAGGGCGTGAGCGCACACTGGACGACTTCGAGAGACTTCTGAAAGCGGCAGGCTTCTCCGCTCCGCAGGTACTGTCCGCCCGTCCGGAGTTTTCGGTCATCCAGACACGTGCCGTGTAAACGTCGAGTCCCTATGTATCGAGAGAACGATGAAAACTGAGAGCGCAACCAGCCGAACGGCGCACCCGAGCATCTCGCGCGGGCTGACCTTCCTGATCGCCCTGGCCTGCGGCGCGGTCGCGGCCAACATCTATTACGCGCAGCCCGTGGTGGGTCTGATCGGCCCCGACGTGGGCCTGAGCGCGAGTGCCTACAGCCTTGTCGTGACCCTCACCCAGATCGGCTACGGCGTCGGCCTCATCGTGCTGGTTCCGTTGGGCGACATCTTCGAGAACCGCCGCCTCATCACGGTCACCCTGGTGGCCTGCATGGCGGCGCTCCTGGGTGGGGCCGTCGCATCGAACGCCGCTGTGTTCCTTGCCACTTCGCTGGTCATCGGTCTGAGTTCGGTCGTGGTGCAGATGCTGGTGCCCTTCGCGGCGCACCTCGCCCCGGACGAAACCCGTGGGCAGGTCGTCGGCAACGTCATGAGCGGCCTGCTGATGGGAATCCTGCTCGCACGGCCCATCTCCAGCATGACGACCGACCTGCTCGGCTGGCGTGCGGTGTTCGCCATCTCCGCCGGACTGATGCTGGTGCTCGCCGTGACCTTGCGCTCGGTCCTTCCGGAACGGAAGCCGAGCACGTCCGTCCACTACCCGGTGTTGCTGCGGTCGATGGGTCAGCTGCTCGTCCGCACGCCGATCCTGCGGCGACGGGCGTTCTACCACGCCTTGCTGTTCGGGGCGTTCAGCCTGTTCTGGACCGCCGTGCCGCTGATCCTGGCGAGCCCGGAGTGCGGCCTGAGCCAGGTCGACATTGCCCTGTTCTCGCTGGCGGCGGTGGCAGGAGCCTTCGTCGCGCCGATCGCGGGCCGGGTGGCCGACCGTGGTCTGACGAAGCCTGCGACGGCCTTTGCGATCCTGACCGTCGTGGCCTGTTTCCTCCTGGTGTTCGCGAGTGGCGGACACGTTGTCGCGGTCCTGTTCGTCGCGGCGCTCCTGCTCGACGTCGGGATCTCGTGCAACCTGGTGCTGGGGCAGCGTTCGATCTTCGCGCTGGGGGCGGAGATCCGCAGTCGGCTGAACGGCCTCTACATGGCGATCTTCTTCTGTGGAGGTGCGGTCGGGTCGGCCGTGGCCAGCGTGGTGTACGCGACGTACGGTTGGGTGGGCATCGCATGGTGCGGCATCGCCTTCCCGCTGGTGGCGCTCCTCTACTTCCTGACGGAGATGGTGCCGGGGCGTCCCGCGACGGCTGAGTGATCCGGACGCCACGACGGGCCGCCCGAGGGGGCGGCCCGTCGTGGTGCACTGCGCCGGCGGCCAGCGACCGCCGAGAGCCTGCCGCGCCGCCAGGGGCACCGGGAGGTCGACGACCCGTTGGAGCGGCGACAATCGGATTTCCGGCCGGCTCGTCGCTGACGTGCTCAAGTCGCCCGCGGGTAGCTTGAGTTACCCGGAAGTGAAGACTTGTCACGGGGCTTCCGTGGCGGCCGGGGGCTCGCCACACTCGTTGACATGACCAGCACTCTACGCGCGTGGAAGACTGCTGCCTCCGCCGCCACCGTCGCCCTGATCGCCCTCGCCCCCGTCGTCGCCGCCACCGGGGCGAACGCCGCCGTGAGCGGCACCGTGTGCGTCTCCGCCCTGCCCCCGCAGGCCAGAACGACGCTCAACCTCATCGCCTCCAACGGGCCGTTCCCGTACCGCCAGGACGGGATCGTGTTCCAGAACAACGGCGGCGTGCTGCCGCGCCAGTCGTACGGCTACTACCACGAGTACACCGTGGTGACCCCGGGCGCGCCGACGCGCGGCGCCCGGCGGATCGTCACCGGCAAGCGGGCCCAGGAGGACTACTACACGAGCGACCACTACGCGACCTTCCGGCTGATCAACTTCGGCTGCTGACACCGGCACCGCTCCTCGGCCCCGGCGTGGCCCCCGGCCCGCCGGGGCCGTTCGCGTGCCCGCCGGGGCCGCGCGGGGCGCTCGACGATCAGCGCCGGGTGGCATAGGGTCGTGGACGCGGCATCGCGTGTCGGTCACCGGCCGGGTGAGGCATGGAGGTGTCCGCGAGGTGCCTTACGGAGGCATTCCGCACATGTCGGTCGAGTTGAACCACACCATCGTCCACGCCCGGGACAACCGGGAATCCGCCGACTTCCTGGCGGGGATCCTGGGCCTCGAAGTCGGTCCCGAGTGGGGCCCGTTCATCCCCGTCGCCACGAGCAACGGCGTCACGCTGGACTTCGCGAGCGTCCCCGAAGAGTCGATCACCATGCAGCACTACGCCTTCCTCGTCTCCGACGACGAGTTCGACGCGGCGTTCGAGCGGATCGGGCGGGCCGGGATCACGTACTACGCCGACCCGCGCATGAAGCAGCCGGGCGAGATCAACCACCACCACGGCGGGCGGGGGCTGTACTTCCTGGATCCCGCCGGCCACGGTATGGAGATCATCACCCGCCCCTACGGCAGCCACGCGACGACCCCCGGGGCGTGACGCGGGGCCGGCCCGGTCCACTACGGCGTGGGCCGGGCCGGCCGGACGCCGTTCGGGTCGGCTACGTGCGGGCGAGGACGGCGGCGAGGGCCGCGAGGTCGGTGTCGGTGGTGGCCAGGACCACCAGGGGAGCGGTCGCGGCCGGGCCGAGGCGGGCGATCTCGCACGCGATGAGGCCGTTTCCGGCGGTGGCGACCAGGGCGACCGGCGCGCGGGACTCCAGCAGCGGGGCCAGCAGCGGGCGGTAGGCGGAGGGTGGTGCGTCGTCGTGCACCGGGCGCAGCACGGCGAGGGCCTGCGGGCCGGGCCAGGTGCGGGCGGTGGCGGGGAAGCGGGCGTCCGGTGTGCCGGGCGGGGGCAGCAGGAGCACCCAGCCTGCGCCGGGGCGGGTGGCCCGGCGCAGGACGTCGAGGTGGACGGTTTCCAGCGGCCCGGTCGGCCCGGTCGGCGCGCTCGGAGTGCTCGGAGCGGGGTCGGAGGGACCGCCCGGGTGCGGGACCGGGTGGCCGGCGAGGGTGGTGCGGAGGAGCTCGGTGGTGGCGAGGCCGCTCGGGAGGTCGGGGAAGCTGCGCAGCAGGTGTGCGCTCTGGCTGAGGAGTTCGGTCGCGTCCCGGTCGGCGAGCAGGGCGCGGTCGTGGACGGTGGTGAGGACGAGCCCGCCCGTCGCGTCGTAGTGCGCGGTGAGCGTGATCGGGTACGACGTGAAGGTGCCGGCGGGGGTGGGGGTGTCGACGTGGATGCCGTGGGCCGCCAGGCCGGTGTCCAGCCGGGGGTGGTGCGGCGCGAGCGGCAGGTGTTCCAGGACGACGAGGCTCTGCGGGCGCCGGCCGGGCGGCGTGCCGTTCCACCGGTGCGCCTGGCCGGGGGAGACCCACTCGTAGGAGGAGAGGTCGAGCACTCCGTCCCGCAGGGCCGCGAGGAGCTGCGGGACCGTCGTGCTCGGGTGCACCCGGACGGTGATCGGCAGCGGGGTGCGCAGGGCGCCGGGGAGCCGGTCGATGCCGTCCAGCGGGATCCCGCGGCCCGAGAGCGTCACGGCGAACCCGACCCGGACGGCCCGCGGGGCCACGCGCGGGTCCGGCTCCTGTGCGGCGCGGTACAGCAGCAGGGCCCACGCGGCCTGGAGGGCGCTGCTCTCGCCCGCGCCCCAGGCGGCGGCCCAGCCGCGCAGCCGCACCGCCTCGTACGGGGTGAGGCGGCGCCGGGCCCGTCCGCTGCCGCGGCCGTGGGCGATGTGGCCGGCCGGGACGACGACGGTGGCGGCGGGCCGGGTGGACCAGAACTGCCGGGCGGGGCCGGTGTCCTGGGCGCCGAGCCAGCGGGCGTGGTCGCGGAGGTCCGGGCGGCGCTCGCCGCCGGGGAGGGTGCCGCCGGTCAGGTAGGCGCGGTAGAAGGACTGGAGGAGCAGGCGCACGCTCCAGCCGTCCAGCATGGCGTGGTGGTAGGTGAGCAGCACGCGGGTGACGGGGCCCTCGTCGGACGGGCCGGTGTCGACCAGCGTGGCGCGCAGCAGGGCGGGCCGGCGCAGGTCGAAGCCGCGCCGGCGGTCGGCGTCCAGGAGCTCCTCCCAGCCGGGCGCGCCGGACGGGTGGCGGATCACCTCGGGGACGGCGCGGTCGTGGAGGACGATCCACGGGTCGTCGTGCGTGTCCTCCGGCCAGTCGAACGCGGCCCGCAGGACGAGCTCGTGGTCGAAGACGGACTGCCAGGCGGCGGTGAACCGGTCGGTGTCCAGCGGGCCGTGCCAGTTCCAGGACAGCTGCTCGACGTGCCGCCCGCCGTGGTCGGCCCCGCCGGTCGCGTCGCGCAGGAGCTCGCGCTGGAGGGCGCTGGTGGGGACGGTCACCGGCGCCGGCGGGTGGGAGAGCGCGGAACGCAGTTCCTCCAGGACGCCGAGGGTGCGGACGGGCGGCCCGGCGGCGATTCCGACGAAGAGACGCCGGGCCGCGCCGGGTCGCCCGACCAGGACGGCGCGCACGCGCGGCCCGTGCGCGAGGCTGCGGCCGAGCTCGGCGAGGACGCCGTCGAGCCCGTCCGGGCCGGCGGCCTCGCGCTCCCACAGGACGTCCGGTCCCGCGCCGGGTTCGACGGCGCGCAGGGCCGTGCGCAACACGGTGCCGGCGTAGGGCTGGTAGAGCTCGACGAGGTGGAACTCGGCGGCCCGGCGCGGCGGTTGCCGCTCCTCGGGTGCCGGGGGGCGCCACTGCCGGGTGGCGGTGCGGGCCAGTGCGGCGGTGACCGAGCCGGCGTCGAGGCGCCGCGGCGGTCGCCGTGCGGGCAGGCAGGGCGGCGGCTCCGGGGTGCCGGCGACGAACAAGGTGACCGGTGCGCTGGCGAACTGACGTGTCGTCATCATTGATCAGCGGGCACCTGGCCCGGGTCCTTTCCGTCGGTGGCCGTGCGGGGGAGGGGCTCGGGGCCTGCCTACTGCGTGGCGAGTCCGCCGCAGACGTTGAGGGCCTGGGCCGTGATGCTCGCGGCCGTGGCGGTGGTGAGGTAGCCGGCCAGGGCGGCGACCTCCTCGGGGGTGGTGTAGCGCCCGAGCGGGATCTGGGTCTGGAAGTGCTGGAGGATCGTCTCGGGCGTCGTGTTGTAGGCGGTCGCGTACTCGTGGTGGATGCGCGTGGTGTTGGGGGTGTGCACGTAGCCGGGGCAGATCGCGTTGACGGTGGTGCCGGTGGGGGCGAGCTCCTTGGCGAGGGCCTTGGTGAAGCCGATGACGGCGTGCTTGCTCGCGGTGTAGGGCGCGCCGAGGGTGACGGGCTGCTTCCCGGCGGTGGAGGCGATGTTGATGATGCGCGGGTGGGCCGTGGCGGTGATGTGCCCGTGTCTGAGGGTCTCGCGGGTGACGAGGAAGACCGCGTTCAGGTTGGTGTCGATGACGTCGTACCAGAGGTCGTCTGTGGTCGTCGCGGTGGGGCCGCCGCCGGTGCGGCCGGCGTTGTTGACGAGGACGGTGATGGGCCCGTGGCGGTCCACGGCGTCCTGGACGAGCCTGGTGACCTGGGCCGGGTCGCGGACGTCGCAGGGGGCGCCGTCGGCCTCGATGCCCTCCTCGCGGAGCGTGCCGAGGGTGTCGGTGATGTCCTGGGCCGTGCGCGCGCAGATGTGGACGCGGTGACCGCGGTTGCCCAGCTCGCGGGCGATGGCGAGGCCGATTCCGCGCGTCCCGCCGGTGATGAGGGTGAGGGGTTTGCCGGATGTGGGCGTCATGGCGGGTCCTGGGTGAGGAGGGTGTGGGTGCTCAGGCCGGATACAGGTTGTAGGTCGTCGGGTGGAGGCTGGTGGCGGGCGTGTTGAGCGTGGGGTCGAGCGTGAGGATCGCGTGGTGCAGGTGCTGGAGGTGGGGCGAGGGCTGGATGCCGAGCTCGGCGGTGAGGCGGTGGCGCAGGTGGTGGTACGTGGTGAGCGCGGTGGTCTGCCGCCCGGCCCGGTAGAGGGCGACCATCGCCTGGGCGTGCAGGCCCTCGTGGTGCGGGTGCTGGTGGGTGAGGTGGGTGAGTTCGGGGATCAGCTCGTTGTGCCGGCCCAGGCGCAGGTCGGTGTCGATGCGGCGTTCGAGGGTGACCAGGCGGCTCTCCTCCAGCCGGATGATCTCGGTGCCGAGGATCGGTCCCGGAGTGATGTCGACGAGCGCGGGGCCGTTCCACAGGGCGAGGGCCTCGTGGAAGCGGGCGTTGGCGTCCAGGTCGTGGCCGCGGTTGAAGGCCTCCTGGCCGCGCGTGGTGAGGTCGTTGTACGCCTGGAGGTCGAGGGCGTGGCGGCCGGGGTCGGCGGGCGGGAGGGTGAGCTGGTAGCCGCAGTGTCTGGTGGTCAGGACGTCCTTGGCGGTGGTGTCCTGGCCGGCCGGCGGCGCCCCGGCGAGGGCGTGGGTGATGCGGCGGCGCAGCTGGAGGATGTACGTCTGGAGCGTCGTGAGGGCCCGCCGCGGCGGGTGGTCGCCCCAGATCTCGTGGATGAGCGTGCTCGTGGGGAGGATCCGGTTCGGGTAGAGCGCGAGCAGGGCGAGGATCTGCCGCTGCTTGGCGGCCGTGGGGACGATCGAGGTGCCGTTGAGGTCGGCGGTGAGCGGGCCGAGGACCTGGATGCGCATGGCGGTTCTCCCCTGGGTGCGGGCTCGGCGTGGTCGTCGAAGGAGTGTGCGGATGCGTCCGCACACTAAGCCCGTGCCGCGGGGGCGGCGGGTTTTCTCTAGCCCGGGTCGAGCCCGCTTCCGGGCCGGCTGTGGGGGCGCGAACGTCGTGGGGCGTCGTGGTCGTGGGGGCGCGGACTTCGTGATCCGGCCCGAAGTCTCGCAAATTCCTTAGCCGTGCTTCTGGTTCGCTGGCTGTGCCGAGAACGGCCCGCGAGCCCGCGAGCGGTGGCTGAAGGGGAACGGATGTCCAAGCGTGCACTGATCACCGGGGTGACCGGCCAGGACGGGTCGTACCTGGCCGAACACCTCATCTCCCTGGGGTACGAGGTCTGGGGCCTCACCCGGGGACAAGCGAATCCGCGGAAGGACCGGGTCAGCAGGCTGATCCCGGACCTGCGGTTCGTCGACGGCGACCTGATGGACCAGGGCAGCCTGGTCTCCGCCGTCGACTCGATCCAGCCCGACGAGGTCTACAACCTCGGGGCGATCTCGTTCGTGCCGATGTCCTGGCGCCAGCCGGAACTCGTCACCGAGGTCAACGGCACCGGCGTGCTGCGGGTGCTGGAGGCGATCCGGATGGTCAGCGGGATCAACAAGCCGGCCGGCGCGGTCGGCGGTCCCGGACGGATCCGGTTCTACCAGGCCTCCAGTTCCGAGATGTTCGGCATGGTGGCGGAGACCCCGCAGGACGAGCGGACCACCTTCCACCCACGCAGCCCGTACGGCGTGGTGAAGACGTACGGTCACTACATCACCCGCAACTACCGCGAGTCCTACGGGATGTACGGCGTCTCGGGGATCCTGTTCAACCACGAGTCGCCGCGCCGCGGGGCCGAGTTCGTGACCCGCAAGATCTCGCTGGCGGTCGCGCAGATCAAGCTCGGCCTGCAGGACCGGCTGCTGCTCGGCAACCTCGACGCCGTGCGCGACTGGGGCTTCGCCGGGGACTACGTCCGGGCGATGCACCTGATGCTCCAGCAGGACGAGCCGGGCGACTACGTCATCGGCACCGGGCGGATGCACTCGGTGCGGGACGCGGCCAGGATCGCCTTCGAGTGCGTCGGGCTCGACTGGGAGCGGTACGTCGAGGTGGACCCGGGGCTCGTGCGGCCGGCCGAGGTGGAGACGCTCTGCGCCGACGCCGGCAACGCGCGGGAGAAGCTGGGCTGGGAGCCGAAGGTCGACTTCCCGGAGCTCATGCGGATGATGGTGGAGTCCGACCTGGAGCAGGCGCGCGTCGCCCGCGACTACGGCGAGGTGCTGGCCGGCGCCCGCTGGTGACACGGGCCGGGAATGCTTGAGGGCGGTGGGGACGCGAAGTCCCCACCGCCCTAGCGTTGTTCCAGAGCCGGCCCGTTCGGCGGCCGGGAGAGTTCCAGGATCGCCAGCGCGATCCCGGCGCCCTGGTCGCCCAGCCGGGCGGCGTAGCGGCGCAGCATGGCGTTCTCCTGCGCGAGGCTGGTGGTCGGCAATCCGGCGGCGCGGCGGCTGAGTTGGTGGCCCCGGGCCAGCCGGATGCGGTGGACCAGTTGGGCGATCAGCTGCTCGTCGAGCTCGCTGAGCTCGCTGAGTTCGGCCGCGGCCGGGTCCGCGGTGCCCTCGGCGGAGGGCCGCGGCACTCTCGGTGCGTCGCCGTGCGGGAACGGTTCGGGCATGGCGGTGATCCTCGTCGATGTCGGGGCGCCGCCCCGGTCGGGCCGCGCCCATGGCTCGCGGAACTGACGATCCAGCCGAACGGCCCGGCAAATCCCTAGAGTCCGGGGGGCGTTGGAGCAAGATCGACAGACCCTGGGGTCTGCCTCCGGCCTCCCGTCGTCCGCCCGGAGGCAGACCCTAGGGAAATTCGGCGCGGGCCGGATCGAGACTGGGCGCTGGAGTGCGGGAATGCGAGCGCCGCGCGTGCCGGGCACGCGGGCCGTCCTCAAGCGGATCCCTGCCGTTCGCCGGTCTTCCAGATGGGTTGCGTCGATGATGGACAAGGAACAGAAGCTCCGGGACTACCTCAAGCGGGCCAGCGCGGACCTCCAGCGCTCCCGGCAGCGGGTGGACGAGCTGGAGGCGGCCGCCCGGGAGCCGATCGCCATCGTGGGGATGAGCTGCCGCTTCCCCGGCGGGGTCGCGGCTCCCGAGGACCTCTGGGCGATGCTGGTCGCCGGCGAGGACGGCATCACCGGCCTGCCCGCCGACCGCGGCTGGGAGCTCGACCCGGCGGACGGGCCGGTCGACGTCCGGGGCGGGTTCCTGCAGGGCGCCGCCGACTTCGACCCGGGCTTCTTCGGCATCTCGCCGCGCGAGGCACTGTCCATGGACCCGCAGCAGCGCGTCCTGCTGGAGGCGTCCTGGGAGGCCATCGAGCGCGCGGGCATCGACCCGAGCAGCGTCCGCGGCACCCGCACCGGCGTGTTCGTCGGCGCGATGCCGCAGGACTACCGCACCGGGCCGGACGACGACGTCCAGGGCTTCGTCCTGACCGGCAACGCGACCAGCGTGATCTCCGGCCGCCTCTCCTACGTCCTCGGCGCCGTCGGTCCGGCCGTCACCGTCGACACCGCGTGCTCCTCCTCGCTCGTCGCGCTCCACCTGGCCGCGCAGTCGCTGCGCGCGGGGGAGTGCGGCATGGCCCTCGCCGCGGGCGTCACCGTCATGTCGACGCCCACCACCTTCGTCGAGTTCGCCCGCCAGGGCGGCCTGGCCTCGGACGGCCGCTGCCGCTCCTTCGCCGACTCCGCGGACGGCACCGGGTGGGCCGAGGGCGTCGGCGTGCTCGTCCTGGAGCGGCTGTCGGTGGCCCGGCGCAACGGGCACCGGGTGCTGGCCGTCGTGCGCGGCACCGCCGTCAACCAGGACGGCGCCTCGAACGGGCTCACCGCGCCCAACGGGCCGTCCCAGCAGCGCGTCATCGAGCAGGCGCTGCGCAACGCCCGGCTCTCCGCCGACCAGGTCGACGCGGTCGAGGCGCACGGCACCGGCACCGTCCTCGGCGACCCGGTCGAGGCCCAGGCGCTGCTCGCCACCTACGGGCGCGGGCGGGACCCGCAGCGCCCGCTGCTGCTCGGCTCGGTGAAGTCGAACCTGAGCCACACCCAGGCCGCGGCCGGCATGGCCGGGGTGATCAAGACGGTGCTGGCGCTGCGGCACGAGCTGCTGCCGCGCACCCTGCACGTGGACGAGCCGTCCACGCACGTCGACTGGGAGTCCGGCGCCGTCCGGCTGCTGACCGAGGCGACGCCGTGGCCGCAGGGCGCCGAACCGCGCCGGGCGGGCGTCTCGTCCTTCGGCCTCAGCGGCACCAATGCGCACGCCATCATCGAGGAGGCCCCGGCGGCGGAGGAGACGCCGGAGGCGGAGGCGGCCGTCGACGCCGGGACACTGCCCTGGCTGGTCTCCGGCCGCACCCCCGAGGCGCTGCGCGCCCAGGCCGAGCGGCTGGTCGCGTTCCTGGCGGCGGACGCCGAGGGCTCCGACGCCGACCTCGCCCACGCGCTCGCGACCACCCGGGCCGCCCTGGAGCACCGGGCCGTCGTCACCGCGGCCGGACGCGAGGAGGCCGTCGCGGCGCTCACCGCGCTCGCGGCCGGCGAGGGCGACGGCCGGGCCGTCCTGGGCGCCACCCAGGGCCGCGGCAAGCTCGCCTTCCTGTTCGCCGGCCAGGGCTCGCAGCGCCTCGGCATGGGCCGCGAACTGGCCGCCCGCTTCCCGGTGTTCGCCGCCGCGCTGGACGAGGTGCTGGCCGGGTTCGACCCGGCCCTGCGCGAGGTGCTCTGGGGCGCCGACGAGGAGGCGCTGAACCGCACCGGCCACGCCCAGCCCGCGCTGTTCGCCGTCGAGGTCGCGCTGTACCGGCTGCTGGAGTCCTGGGGCGTGCGCCCGGACTTCCTGGCCGGCCACTCGGTCGGCGAGATCGCCGCCGCGCACGTCGCAGGCGTGTTCACCCTCGCCGACGCGTGCGCCCTGGTCGCCGCCCGGGCCCGCCTGATGCAGGCCCTGCCGGCCGGCGGCGCGATGATCGCGGTGCAGGCGGGCGAGGACGAGGTCCTCCCGCTGCTCGGCGACGGCGTGTCGCTGGCCGCCGTCAACGGCCCGCGGGCCGTCGTCGTCGCGGGCGAGACCGCCGCGGCGGAGGCCGTCGGCGCGCACTTCGCCGCACTCGGGCGCAAGGTCCGGCGCCTGCGCGTCTCGCACGCCTTCCACTCGCCGCTCATGGACCCGATGCTCGACGAGTTCCGCGCCGTCGTCGCCGCGCTGGACCCGCAGGCGCCCGCGATCCCGATCGTCTCCACCCTCACCGGCACGCCCGCCACCGTCGAGCAGCTCACCTCCGCCGGCTACTGGGCCGACCAGGCCCGCCAGGCCGTCCGCTTCGCCGACGCCACCGGCTGGCTCGGCGGCCACGGCGCCACCCTGTTCCTCGAACTCGGCCCGGACGGCGCCCTCGCCGCGCTCGCCCAGGGCGCCCTCGACGAGCCGGTGACCGCCCTCGGCGCGCTGCGCCCCGGCCGCGACGAGACCGAGGCGCTCACCGAGGCCCTCGCCGCACTGCACGTGCGCGGCGTCCCGGTGCGCTGGGACGCCTACTTCGAGGGCACCGGTGCCCGCCGCGCCGAGCTGCCCACCTACGCCTTCCGGCACAAGCGCTACTGGCCGAAGAGCGCGCTCTCGCGCACCGGCGACGTCCGCGCCGCCGGGCTGGGCTCGGCCAACCACCCGCTGCTCGCCGCCGCCGTCTCGCTCGCCAACACCGACGGCCTGCTGCTGACCGGCCGGCTCTCGCTGCGCACCCACCCGTGGCTGGCCGACCACGCCGTCGACGGTACCGTCCTGCTGCCCGGCACGGCCTTCCTGGAGCTCGCCGTGCGCGCGGGCGACGAGGTCGGCTGCGAGCGCGTCGAGGAGCTGACGCTCACCGCGCCGCTGCCGCTGCCCGAGCAGGGCGGCGTGCAGGTGCAGGTGTGGGCCGGACGGGCCGACGCGAGCGGGCGGCGCACCGTCGGCGTCTACGCCCGTCCCGAGGTCGACGAGGACGCCCCGTGGACGCAGCACGCCGACGGCATCCTCGTGCCGGGCGAACAGGGCGCTGTTGCGACGGAGTTCACGGAGTGGCCGCCGGCCGGGGCCGAGGCGCTGGACCTGGACGGCCTGGACGAGCGCCTCGCGGGTGCGGGCTTCCGCTACGGCCCGGCCTTCCGCGGGCTGCGCGCGGCCTGGCGGCGCGGCGAGGACGTGTTCGCCGAGGTCGCGCTGGACGAGGGCGCGAGCGGCGAGGCCGGCGCGTTCGGGATCCACCCGGCGCTGCTGGACTCGGCGCTGCACGCGACGGCGTTCCTGGGGCTCGGCGGGGTGCCGTTCTCCTGGCAGGACGTCAGCCTGCACGCCGCGGGCGCGTCGGTGGTGCGGGTGCGGCTGTCCGCGACGGGGGACGACGCGGTCGCGGTCGAGGTCGCCGACGCGGCGGGCGGCCCGGTCGCCTCGGTCGGCTCGCTGCTGCTGCGGGCGCTCCCGGCGTTGGCCGGCGCGGGCGCCGGGCCGGTGCGGGACGCGATGTTCGAGCTGCGCTGGTCCCGGCCGCGCGGCGTCGCGCAGGCGCCCGCCTCGGTGGCCGTGCCGGACGCGGACCCGCTCGGCCTCGGCGTGCTGCCGACGGTCGGTGAGGGACCTGCGGAGGTGGTGCTCGTGCCGCTCGCGGGCGACCCGGCCGACCCGGTCGCCTCGGCCCACGCGCTGACGGCCCTGGCCCTGGCCCGGGTCCAGCAGTGGCTCACCGCGGACACGGACGGCCGGCTGGTCTTCGTGACCCGGGGCGCCGTCGCCACCACGGCGGACGACGAGGTCACCGACCCGGCCGCCGCGGCCGTGTGGGGCCTGGTGCGCTCCGCGCAGGCCGAGCACCCGGGCCGGTTCGGCCTGGTCGACCTGGACCCGGCGGGCGGCCCGCTGCCCGAGCGCGCCCTCGGCGGCGACGAGCCGCAGCTGGCCGTGCGCGGCGGCGCCGTGCTCGCGGCCCGGCTGGCCCGCGCGGGCGCGGTGGCCGCGACCGGCGCCGGCGCCGCGTGGGACCAGGACGGGACCGTCCTGATCACGGGTGGCACCGGCGGCCTCGGCGCCGTCCTCGCCCGGCACCTGGTGGCCGAGCGCGGCGTCCGCCGCCTGCTGCTCGTGAGCCGCCGCGGCGCTGCGGCCGAGGGCGCCGCCGACCTGGCGGCGCAGCTCGCCGAGGCGGGCGCCGAGGTCGCGGTCGAGGCCTGCGACCTCACCGACCGCGCCGCCGTCGAGCGCCTGGTCGCGGGCGTGCCCGCCGGGCACCCGCTGACCGCCGTGGTGCACGCCGCCGGTGTGCTCGACGACGGCGTCGTCGAGCAGCTCACCCCCGAACGGCTCGCCGCCGTCCTGCGGCCCAAGGCCGACGCCCTGTGGCACCTCCACGAGGCCACCCGCGGCCTCGACCTCGCCGCGTTCGTCGTCTTCTCGTCCTTCTCCGGCACCGTCGGCGCGGCCGGCCAGGCCAACTACGCCGCCGCCAACGCCTTCGCGGACGCGCTCGTGCGCACCCGCCGCGCCGCCGGACTGCCCGGACTCTCGCTCGGCTGGGGCCCGTGGGCCCCCGTCGGCGGCCTGACCGGCGGGATGGCCGGCGGGCTCACCGACGCCGACCTCGACCGCCTCGCCCGGCTCGGCACCCCGGCGCTCTCCGCGGCCGACGGCACCGCGCTGTTCGACGCCGCCCTCGCCCGCCCCGAGGCCGTCCTGCTGCCCGTCCGCCTCGACCTCCCGGCGCTGCGCGCCCGGGGCGAGGTGCCGCCGCTCCTGCGCGGCCTGATCCGCACCCCCTCCCGCCGCGCTGCCGTGACCGCCACCGAGGCGGCCGGCGCCCTCACCCGCCGGCTCGCCGGGCTGGACGAGCGCGCCCGCACCGAGACGGTCGTCGACCTGGTCCGCGCCCAGGTGGCCGCCGTCCTACGGCACGCCGACGCCGCCGAGGTCGACCCGCACCGCCCGTTCCAGGACCTCGGCTTCGACTCCCTCACCGCCGTCGAGCTGCGCAACCGCCTGAGCGCCGCCACCGGGCTGCGCACCTCCGCGACCGTCGTCTTCGACTACCCGACCGTCACCGCCCTCGCCGGGCACGTCCTGGACGGCCTGACGGGCGCGCAGGCGCCCGCCGCCGCGGCCCCCGTGCGGGCGGCGGCCGACGACGACCCGATCGTCATCGTCGGCATGAGCTGCCGCTACCCCGGCGGCGTCGCCTCGCCCGAGGACCTGTGGCGCCTGCTGCGCGAGGGCACCGACGCGATCTCCGGCCTGCCCACCGACCGCGGCTGGGACGTCGAGTCGCTCTACCACCCGGACCCGGACCACCTCGGCACCAGCTACACCCGCTTCGGCGGCTTCCTGCACGAGGCCGCCGACTTCGACCCGGGCTTCTTCGGCATGAGCCCGCGCGAGGCGCTGGCCACCGACGCCCAGCAGCGCCTGCTGCTGGAGGCCTGCTGGGAGGCGGTCGAGCAGGCCGGGATCGACCCGGTGTCGCTGCGCGGCAGCCGCACCGGCGTGTTCGCCGGCGTGATGTACAACGACTACTCCGCGCTGCTCGCGGGCGGGCGCTTCGAGGGCCACCAGGGCAGCGGCACCTCGCCCAGCATCGCCTCCGGCCGCGTGTCCTACACGCTCGGCCTGGAGGGCCCGGCCGTCACCGTCGACACCGCGTGCTCGTCGTCGCTGGTCGCCATGCACTGGGCCATGCAGGCCCTGCGCGCCGGGGAGTGCACCCTCGCCCTGGCCGGCGGCGTCACCGTGATGTCCACCCCGACCTCGCTGATCGAGTTCTCCCGCCAACGCGGCCTCGCCCCGGACGGGCGCTGCAAGGCGTTCTCCGACCGGGCCGACGGCGTCGGCTGGTCCGAGGGCGTCGGCGTGATCGCGCTGGAGCGCCTCTCGGACGCGCGCCGCAACGGGCACCAGGTGCTCGCCGTCGTGCGCGGCTCCGCCGTCAACCAGGACGGCGCCTCCAACGGGCTCACCGCCCCCAACGGGCCGTCCCAGCAGCGCGTCATCCGCCAGGCCCTGGCCACCGCCGGGCTCGCCACGGCCGACGTCGACGTCGTCGAGGCGCACGGCACCGGCACCTCCCTGGGTGACCCGATCGAGGCCCAGGCGCTGCTCGCCACCTACGGGCAGGACCGCGAACTCCCGCTGCTGCTCGGCTCGGTGAAGTCCAACCTCGGCCACACCCAGGCCGCCGCGGGCGTCGCGGGCGTGATCAAGATGGTGCTGGCGATGCGGCACGGCGTCGTGCCCCGCACGCTGCACGCGGCCGAGCCGTCCTCCCACGTGGACTGGGACGAGGGCGCGGTGGAGCTGCTGACCGAGGAGGCGGACTGGCCGGACACCGGCCGCCCGCGCCGGGCCGGCGTGTCCTCCTTCGGCTTCAGCGGCACCAACGCCCACGTCATCCTCGAACAGGCCCCGGCCGTCGTCTCGCGGGACACCGTTCCCGCCGTGGCGGAGCCCGTCCTGCTCTGGCCGCTGGCCGGCCGCAGCCCGGCCGCGCTGCGCGACCAGGCCGCCCGCCTGCGCGCGTTCGCCACCGCGGACCCGGCGGCGAGCCCGGCCGACCTCGGCCTCTCGCTCGCCACCACCCGCTCCGGCTTCGACCACCGCGCGGTGGCCGTCGGCGCCGACCGCGACGAACTGCTCGCCGCCCTGGCCGCCCTCGCCGCGGGCGAGTCCGCCGCCGGGCTGGTCGCGGGCGAGGCCGGCGCCGGCAAGCTCGCCGTGCTGTTCGCCGGCCAGGGCGCCCAGCGCCTCGGCACCGGACGCGAACTCGCCGAGCGCTACCCGGTGTTCGCCGAGGCGCTGGACGAGGTGCTGGGCGAGTTCGGCCCCCGGCTGGAGCGCCCGCTGCGCGAGGTCCTCCACGGTGACGACGAGGAGCTGCTGAACCGCACCGGCTGGGCGCAGCCCGCGATCTTCGCCGTCGAGGTCGCGCTGTTCCGCCTGGTCGCCTCGCTCGGCGTGCGCGCCGACGTGCTGCTCGGCCACTCCGTCGGCGGGATCGCCGCCGCGCACTGCGCCGGGGTGCTGTCGCTCGCCGACGCCTGCGCGCTCGTGGCCGCCCGGGCCCGGCTCATGGACGCGCTGCCCGAGGGCGGTGCCATGGTCTCCGTCGAGGCCACCGAGGACGAGGTGCTGCCGCGCCTGGTGCCCGGCGTGTCCGTCGCGGCCGTCAACGGGCCGCGGGCCGTGGTGGTCTCCGGCCTGGAGGACGAAGTCCTGCGCATCGCCGGGGAGTTCGCGGCCGAGGGCCGCCGGACGAAGCGGCTGCGCGTCTCGCACGCCTTCCACTCGCCGCTGATGGAGCCGATGCTGGAGGAGTTCCGGCGCACCGTCGCGGAGCTGGAGTTCCGCGCCCCGGCCATCCCGCTGGTCTCCGACAGCACCGGCGAGCTCGCCACCGAGGCGGAGCTGTGCTCGCCCGAGTACTGGGTCGAGCACGTCCGCCGGGCCGTCCGCTTCGCCGACGGCGTCCGCGCCGCCCGCTCGGCCGGCGCCGCCACCTTCCTCGAACTCGGCCCGGACGGCGTGCTGTCCGCGCTCGCCGAGGAGGTCCTGGCCGAGACCGAACCGATCGAGCACGGCGCCGTGGCGGCCGTCCCGCTGCTGCGCGCCGGCCGCCCCGAGGAGCGGACCGCCGCCCTCGCCCTCGCCGCGCTCCACGTGCGCGGCCACGCCCTGGACTGGGCCGCGCTGTACGCGGGCACCGGCGCCCGCCGCACCGGCCTGCCCACCTACGCGTTCCAGCACGAGCGCTACTGGCCCGAGGCCGAGCCCGAGACGGCCGCCCCGGTCGCCGACCCGGCCGACTCCGCGCTGTGGGGCGCCGTCGAGCGCGGCAGCGCCGCCGAACTCGCCGGCCTGCTCGGCCTGCGCGACGAACAGCACGCCGGCCTCTACGCCCTCCTGCCCGCCCTCGCCGACTGGCGCCGCACCCGGCACGAGAAGGCCCAGCTCGACGCCGCCCGCTACCGCGTCCACTGGCGGCCCGTCCGCCCGGCGGCCGCGCCCGTGCTGGACGGCACCTGGCTGGTCGTCACCACCGAGGCCGTCGACGACGCCGAACTCCTCGACGCCCTGCGCGGCCACGGCGCCCGCCTGGAGCGCCTGGCACTCGGCGAGGACTGCCGCGACCGCGCCGAACTCGCCCGCCGCATCGCGGACTTCGGCGATCTCAGCGGCATCCTGTCGCTCGTCGCGCTGGCCGACCGGCCCGTCCCCGGGCCCGGCCTGCCGGAGGGCGTCGCCCTCGGCGTCGTCCTTGCCCAGGCCCTCGGCGACCTGCGCTCCGCCGCGCCGCTGTGGACCGTCACCCGCGGCGCCGTCTCCACCGGGCCCGCCGACCCGCTCACCAACCCCGCCCAGGCCGCCGCGTGGGGTCTCGGCCGGGTCGCCGCCCTGGAGCGCCCGCAGGCGCCGGGCGGGCTGATCGACCTGCCGCCGGTGCTGGACGCGCCGACCGTGCAGGGCCTCGTCGGTGTCCTGGCCGGAGGTGGCCGCGGGGGAGAGGACCAGGTCGCGCTGCGCGGCAGCGCCGCCTACGGCCGCCGCCTGGTGCGGCACGCCGTCGAGGAGCTGCCCCGCGCCGAGGAGTTCACCGCCGACGGCACCGTCCTCGTCACCGGCGGCACCGGCGCGCTCGGCGCCGAGGTCGCCCGCTGGCTGGCCCGCAGCGGCGCCCGGCACCTCGTGCTCACCGGCCGCCGCGGCCCGGACGCCCCCGGCGCCGCCGAACTCGTCGCCGAACTCGCCGAGCACGGCGCCACCGCGGCCGTCGTCGCCTGCGACGTCGCCGACCGCGACGCGCTCGCCGCCGTCCTCGCCGCCGTCCCGGCCGAGCACCCGCTGACCGGCGTCGTGCACGCCGCCGGCGTCGGCCAGGCCGCCCCGCTCTCGGACACCCCGGTCACCGAGGTCGCCGCGCTCACCGCCGCCAAGCTCCACGGCGCCGCCCACCTCGACACCCTCCTCGCCGACCACGACCTGGACTTCTTCGTCCTGTTCTCCTCCGTCGCCGGCATCTGGGGCAGCGCCGGCCAGAGCGCCTACGCCGCCGCCAACGCCTACCTCGACGCCCTCGCCGAGAACCGCCGCGCCCGCGGCCTGACCGCCACCTCGATCGCCTGGGGCCCGTGGGCCGGCGCCGGCATGGCCGCCCACGAGGCCGTCTCCGACGGCCTGCGCCGCCAGGGCCTGCGCTTCCTCGCCCCAGAGACCGCGCTCACCGAGCTGCGCCGCGCGATCGTCCACGAGGACGTCGCCGTGACCGTCGCGGACGTCGACTGGGAGCGCTACGCCCCCGTCTTCACCGCCGCCCGGCCGAGCGTCCTGTTCGACGAGCTGCCCGAGGTCCGCGCCCTCGCCCGCGGCGCCGCCGCCGACGCCGGGGCCGCCTCCGACCTCGTCCGCCGCCTGCGCGGCCGCTCCGCGGCCGAGCGCGACCGCCTGCTCGTCGACCTGGTGCGCCGCGAGGCCGCCGCCGTCCTCGGCCACGGCTCCGTCGACGGCGTGCCCGAGAAGCGCGCCTTCCGCGACGCCGGGTTCGACTCGCTCACCGCCGTCGAGCTGCGCAAGCGCCTCGCCGCGCTGACCGGCCTGCCGCTGCCCAGCACGATGGCCTTCGACCACCCGACGCCGGTCGCGCTCGCCGCCTTCCTGCGCGGCGAACTGCTCGACGGGCCGCAGGACGTGACGGCGCCGCCGGTCGCCGCCGCCGACCCGGACGAGCCGATCGCCATCGTCGGCATGGGCTGCCGCTTCCCCGGCGGCGCCGGAAGCCCCGACCAGCTGTGGCGGCTCGTCGCCGAGGGCACCGACGCCATCTCCGAGTTCCCGGAGAACCGCGGCTGGGACACCGGTCTCTACGACCCCGACCCGGACACCCCCGGCCGCACCTACTCCACCCAGGGCGGGTTCCTGCACGAGGCCGGCGAGTTCGACGCCGCGTTCTTCGGCATCTCCCCGCGCGAGGCCCTCGCCATGGACCCGCAGCAGCGCCTGCTGCTGGAGACCACGTGGGAGGCCCTCGAATCCGCGGGCATCGACCCGACCTCCGTCCACGGCAGCGCGACCGGCACCTTCATCGGGTCCACGTACCAGGAGTACGGGCTCGGCATGGACGACAGCTCCGCCGGGCACGCCGTCACCGGCACCAGCCCGAGCGTGCTCTCCGGGCGCCTGGCCTACCTGTTCGGCCTGGAGGGCCCGGCCGTCACCGTCGACACCGCGTGCTCCTCGTCGCTCGTCGCGCTGCACCTGGCCTGCCAGTCGCTGCGCGGCGGCGAGAGCTCCCTCGCGCTCGCCGGCGGCGCCACCGTCATGACCAACCCGAACGCGTTCATCGCCTTCAGCCGCCAGCGCGCCCTCGCCGCCGACGGCCGCTGCAAGGCCTTCTCCGAGGCCGCCGACGGCATGACCCTCGCCGAGGGCGTCGGCGTCGTCGTCCTGGAGCGGCTCTCCGACGCCGAGCGCAACGGCCACGAGGTGCTCGCCGTCATCCGCGGCTCCGCGATCAACCAGGACGGCGCCTCCAACGGGCTCACCGCGCCCAACGGGCCCTCCCAGCAGCGCGTCATCCGCCAGGCCCTGCACAACGCGGGCCTCACCCCCGACGACGTCGACGCCATCGAGGCGCACGGCACCGGCACGGCCCTCGGCGACCCGATCGAGGCCCAGGCCCTCCAGGCCGCCTACGGGCGCGACCGCGACCCGCAGCGTCCGCTGCTGCTCGGCTCGGTCAAGTCCAACATCGGCCACACCCAGTCGGCGGCGGGCGTCGCCGGCGTGATCAAGATGGTCCAGGCGCTGCGCCACGGCGTGCTCCCGGCCACCCTGCACGCCGGGGAGCCGTCCTCGCACATCGACTGGACGCCGGGCACCGTCACCCTGCTCGACGAGGCCACGCCGTGGCCGGCCGGCGAGCGCACCCGCCGCTGCGCGGTCTCCTCCTTCGGCATCAGCGGCACCAACGCGCACGTCGTGCTGGAGGAGGCGCCCGCCGCCGTCCCGGCTCCGCTCGTCGAGGCGGCCGGCGGCGTCCTGCCGTGGGTGCTCTCCGCCCGCACCCCCGCCGCCCTGCGCGCCCAGGCCGCGCGCCTCGCCGAGCACCTCGACGCCGAGCCGGACCTGCGCCCGCACGACGTCGCCCACACCCTGCTCACCACCCGCGCCCTCTTCGAGCACCGCGCCGTCGTGCTCGGCGCCGACCCCGCCGAACTGCGCGAGGGCCTCGCCGCGCTCGCCGCCGGGGCCTCCGCGCCGAACGCCGTCCAGGGCCTCGCCGAGGACGGCGGCCGCACCGTCTTCGTCTTCCCCGGCCAGGGCTCCCAGTGGGCCGGCATGGGCGCCCGGCTGCTCGACGAGTCGCCGGTGTTCGCCGAGCGCATCGCCGAGTGCGCGGCGGCCCTGTCCGCGCACGTCGACTGGTCGCTGCTCGACGTGCTGCGCCAGGCCGAGGGCGCGCCCGCGCTGGACCGGGTCGACGTCGTCCAGCCCGCGACCTTCGCC
The DNA here is from genome assembly GCF_042751525.1 of Kitasatospora sp. NPDC059408. Lineage (NCBI taxonomy): Bacteria > Bacillati > Actinomycetota > Actinomycetes > Kitasatosporales > Streptomycetaceae > Kitasatospora > Kitasatospora sp. NPDC059408. Next base: position 145,872 of record NZ_JBHYWI010000006.1, on the reverse strand, counting down.
GTCATGGTGGCCCTCGCCGACCTGTGGCGCGCCCACGGCATCCACCCGGACGCCGTGGTGGGCCACTCCCAGGGCGAGATCGCCGCCGCCGTCGTCGCCGGGGCGCTCTCCCTGGAGGACGGCGCCCGGGTGGCCGCCCTGCGCAGCCGGCTCATCGGCCGGGTCCTGGCGGGCTCCGGCGGGATGGTCTCGGTGCCGCTGTCCGCCGAGGAGGCCGAGGAGCGGCTGCGTTCGCGCTTCGACGGGCTCGCCGTCGCCGCCGTGAACGGGCCGCGGACCGTCGTCGTCGCCGGTCCGGCCGGTGAACTCGATGAACTGATGGCCGAGTTCGAGGCCGAGGGCCTGCGGGCCCGGCGGATCAGCGTGGACTACGGCTCGCACTCCGCCCAGGTCGAACTCCTGCGGGACGACCTGCTGGCGGACCTCGCCCCCGTGCGCCCGAGCGCCGCCGAGGTGCCGTTCTTCTCCACCGTCACCGGCGACTGGCTCGACACCACCGCCATGGACGCCGGCTACTGGTACCGCAACCTGCGCAACCCGGTCCGCTTCGACCCGGCCGTGCGGGAGCTGATGGCGCAGGGCCACGGCCTGTTCGTCGAGGTCAGCCCGCACACCGTGCTCACCATGGCGATCGAGGCCACCGCCGAGGACCGCGGCGACCGCGCCACCGCCGTCGGCACCCTGCGCCGCGACAAGGGCGGCACCGACCGCTTCCTCGCCTCGCTCGCCGAGGCCTTCGTCCGCGGCGGCCGGGCCGACTGGTCCGCCCGCACCGCCGGCGGGCGCCGCGTGCCGCTGCCCACCTACGCCTTCCAGCACGAGCACCTGTGGGCCGTCGCGCCGCGCCCCGGCGGGGAGCCGGAGGACGGCGAGTTCTGGAACGCCGTCGAGGAGGCCGACGTCGAGGCGCTGGCCGCCCGGCTGCGCATCGACAGCGGCGCGCTCGCACCGGTGCTGCCCGCGCTGTCCGACTGGCACCGCCGCCGGCGGGAGCGCTCGACGCTCGACTCCTGGCGCTACCGGGCGACGTGGAAGCCGCTGACCGTCGCGACCGCCCGCCTGGACGGCACCTGGCTGCTCGTCACCGCTCGGGACGGCGATGGCGAGGCCGCCGCAGGTGAGGACATCGCCGAGGCGCTGACCGCGCACGGCGCGACGGTCGAGCGGCTCGTCCTGGACGACGCCTGCACCGACCGGCAGCGCCTCGCCGCGCTGCTCACGCACGGCGAACTCGCGGGCATCGTCTCGCTGCTCGCCGCCGCCGAGCGGCCGAGCGAGCGCCACCCCGCCCTGCCCGAGGGCGTCGCGCTCACGCTCGCCCTGGTCCAGGCCCTGGGCGACGCCGGGCAGGACGCGCCGCTGTGGCTGGTCACCCGCGGCGCCGTCGCCGCCGGGCGCACCGACACCGTCGCCAACCCGGTGCAGGCGCAGGTCCACGGCCTCGGCTGGACGGCCGCCCTGGAGCACCCGCAGCGCTTCGGCGGCGTCGTCGACCTGCCCGACGCGCTCGACCGGCGCGCCGGCGAGCGGCTGGCCGCCGTGCTGGCCGCCCGCGACGAGGACCAGGTGGCGATCCGCCCCTCCGGCGCCTACGCCCGCCGCATCGTGCGCGCCGAGGCCGCCGCCCGCCGGGAGGCCGGGCCGCTGCGCGGCACCGTGCTCATCACCGGCGGCACCGGCACCCTCGCCCCGCACCTGGCCCGCCGCCTCGTGGCCGAGGGCGCGGAGCGGATCGTGCTCACCAGCCGCCGCGGCGCCACCGCGCCGGGCGCCGCCGAACTGCTCGCCGAGCTCGCCGCCGCGGGCTGCGCGGCCGAGATGGCCGCCTGCGACCTCACCGACCGCGACGCCGTCGCGCGGATGCTCGCCGAGCTCGCCGCCGCCGGCCACGAGGTGCGCACCGTCGTGCACACCGCGGCCGTCATCGAGCTGCTGTCGATCGAGGAGACCACCCACGAGGCCTTCGCCAAGGTCCTGCACGCCAAGACCGCCGGCGCCCGCCACCTCGACGAGCTCCTGCCCGACGACCAGCTCGACGCCTTCGTGCTGTACTCCTCCACCGCCGGCATGTGGGGCAGCGGCCGGCACGCCGCCTACGTGGCGGGCAACGCCTACCTCAACGCGCTCGCCGAGCACCGCCGCGCCCGCGGCGGCCGGGCCACCGCGATCTCCTGGGGCATCTGGTCCGACGACCTGAAGCTCGGCCGCGTCGACCCGGGCCAGATCCGGCGCAGCGGCCTGGTCTTCATGGACCCCTCGCTCGCCCTGGACGGGCTGCGCCAGGCCCTGGACGCCGACGAGCAGGTGCTCGCGATCGCCGACGTCGACTGGGAGCGCTACCACCCGGTCTTCACCTCCGGCCGCCCGACCGCCCTGTTCGAGGACGTCCCCGAGGTGCGCCGGCTCGCCGAGGCCGCCGAACGCCCCGCCGGGGACGGCGAGTTCGCCGCCCGGCTGCGCGCCCTGCCGGCCGCCGAGCAGGAGCGCCGGCTGCTGGACCTGGTCCGGGCCGAGGCGGCCACCACGCTCGGCCACGCCTCGCCGGACGTGCTGTCCGAGCAGCGGGCCTTCCGCGACGTCGGCTTCGACTCGCTGACCGCCGTCGACCTGCGCAACCGGCTGGCCGCCGCGACCGGGCTCACGCTGCCCAGCACCCTCGTGTTCGACCACCCCAACCCGCTCGCCCTGGTGCGCTTCCTGCGCGAGAAGATCGCCGGCGCCGCCGTCGGCGGCCCCGCCGCCACGGTGGCGGGCGCCGCGCCGGACGAGCCGATCGCCATCATCGGCATGAGCTGCCGCTACCCCGGCGGGATCGCCTCGCCCGAGGACCTGTGGCGGCTCGTCACCTCGGGCGGCGACGCCATCACCGAGTTCCCGGCGGACCGCGGCTGGGACACCGAGGGGCTGTACGACCCGGACCCGGACGCGCCCGGCCGCACCTACTCGGTGCGCGGCGGCTTCCTGGAGGGCGTCGCCGACTTCGACGCCGCGTTCTTCGGCATCTCCCCGCGCGAGGCCCTCGCCATGGACCCGCAGCAGCGTCTCCTCCTGGAGACGGCCTGGGAGGCCATGGAACGCGCCGGCCTCGACCCGTCCGCCCTGCGCGGCAGCCTCACCGGCACCTTCATCGGCGCCAGCTACCAGGACTACAGCCCCGGCGACTCCGCCCAGGACGGCGCCGAGGGCCACCTCGTCACCGGCACCATCCCGAGCGTCCTGTCCGGCCGGCTCTCCTACACCTTCGGATTCGAGGGCCCGGCCGTCACGCTCGACACCGCGTGCTCGTCCTCGCTCGTCGCCCTGCACCTGGCCTGCCAGTCGCTGCGCAACGGGGAGAGCTCGCTCGCCCTCGCCGGCGGCGTCAGCGTCATGGCCACGCCCAACGCCTTCGTCGGCTTCAGCCGCCAGCGCGCGATGGCCGTCGACGGCCGCTGCAAGGCCTACGCCGAGGCCGCCGACGGCATGAGCCTCGCCGAGGGCGTCGGCCTCGTCCTGGTCGAGCGCCTCTCCGACGCCGAGCGGCTCGGCCACCCGGTGCTCGCCGTCCTGCGCGGCTCCGCCGTCAACCAGGACGGCGCCTCCAACGGCCTCACCGCGCCCAACGGGCCCGCGCAGCAGCGCGTGATCCGCGCCGCGCTCGCCAACGCCCGGCTCGCCCCGGGCGAGGTCGACGCCGTCGAGGGCCACGGCACCGGCACGAAGCTCGGCGACCCGATCGAGGCGCAGGCGCTGCTCGCCACCTACGGCCAGGACCGCGAACTGCCGCTGCTCCTCGGTTCGGTGAAGTCCAACATCGGCCACACCCAGATGGCCTCCGGCGTGGCCGGCGTCATCAAGACCGTGCTCGCGCTGCGCAGCGGCGTGCTCCCGGCCAGCCTGCACATCGACCGGCCGTCCACGCACGTCGACTGGACGGAGGGCGCCATCGAGCTCCTCGCCGAGGCGCGTGACTGGCCCGAGACCGGGCGGGCCCGCCGCGCCGCCGTCTCCTCCTTCGGGCTGAGCGGCACCAACGCGCACGTGATCCTCGAACAGGCCCCGGCCGCCGCGGTCCCGGCCGCGCCGGCGGACGGCGACACCGTGCCCTTCGCGCTGTCCGCCCGCACCGACGAGGCCCTGCGCGCCCAGGCCGTGCGACTGCTGACCGCACTCGACGAACGGCCCGAACTGCCGCTCGCCGACCTGGCGTTCTCCCTCGCCACCACCCGCACCGCGCTCGACCACCGGGCCGCCGTCACCACCGGCGACCGCGCCGAGCTCCAGCGCGCCCTCGCCGCCCTGCGCGACGGCCTGCCGGACGCCGCCCTCGTCACCGGCCGGGCGGCCGGCGGCGGCCTGGCCTTCCTGTTCACCGGTCAGGGCAGCCAGTACCCGGCCATGGGCCGGGAGCTGTACGACCGGTACCCGGTGTACGCGGAGGCGCTGGACGCCGTCCTCGCCCGCTTCGACCTCGGCTACGAACGGCCCGTCCGGGACGTCCTGTTCGCGGTGGAGGGTTCGGCGGAGGCCGCGCTGCTGGATGACACGGGGTATGCGCAGCCGGCGCTGTTCGCGCTGGAGGTGGCGTTGTTCCGGCTGGTGGAGTCGTGGGGTCTGCGACCGGACTTCGTGGTCGGGCATTCGATCGGTGAGATCGCTGCGGCGCACGTGGCGGGGGTGTTCTCGTTGGAGGACGCCTGCTCGCTGGTGGCTGCTCGGGCTCGGCTGATGTCCGAACTCCCCGGTGGGGGAGCGATGGTGTCCGTCGAGGCGACGGAGGCGGAGGTGCTGCCGCTGCTGACGGACGGCGTCTCCATCGCCGCCGTCAACGGGCCCACGGCGGTGGTGCTCGCGGGCGACGAGGACGAAGTCCTCCGCATCGCAGGGGAGTTCACCGGGAGGCGTACCAAGCGCCTGCGCGTCTCGCACGCCTTCCACTCGCCGCACATGGAGCCGATGCTCGACGCCTACACCCGCGTCGCCGCCACGCTCACCTACGACGCCCCGGCGATCCCGCTCATCTCCACCGTCACCGGCGCCCCCGCCACCGCCGACGAGCTCGCCGCACCCGACTACTGGGCCCGGCAGGTGCGCGGCACCGTCCGCTTCGCCGACGCCGTCCAGGCCCTCGCCGGCCACGGCGCCGCCGCCTTCCTCGAACTCGGCCCGGACGGCGTCCTCACCGCCGCCGCCCGCGACACCCTCGGCGACGGCGCCCGCCTCACCGGCGCGCCCGCGCTGCGCCGCGGCCGGCCCGGAGCGCCGGCCCTCACGGCCGCGCTCGCCCGGCTGGCCGTCGGCGGCCTGCGCCCCGACTGGGCGGCCGTCTTCGCCGGCACCGGCGCCCGCCGCGCCGACCTGCCCACCTACCCGTTCCAGCGGGAGCGCTACTGGCCGGAGTCCCGGCCCGTCCCGTCGGCGGGATCCGACCCCGTGGACGCCGAGTTCTGGGCCGCCGTCGACCGCGGCGACCTCGGGGCGCTCGGCGCCGGGCTGGACCTCGACACCGACACCGTGACCGCCCTCTCCACCTGGCGCCGCGCCCGCCGCGAGCGCACCACCGTGGACGCCTGGCGCTACCGCGCCTCCTGGACGCCGCTCGACGCGACGGGCGACGCCGCGGCCCGGCCCTCCGGCCGCTGGCTGGTGCTCGCGTCGGACGACGCGCCGTGGGCGGACGGGCTGGTCGACGGGGTGGTTCTCCGGGCCTCGACCGACCGGGCCGCGCTCGCCGCACAGCTGCGCGAGGCGGAGGTCGGTGACGTCACCGGCGTCCTGTCCCTGCTCGCCCTCGGCTCTCCGGCCGCCCCGGGCGCCCCGGGCGACGACCCGCTCGCGGCCACCGTCGCCGCCGTCCAGGCCCTCGGCGAGGCGGGTGTCGAGGCCCCGCTGTGGTGCCTCACCCGCGGCGCCGTCGCCACCGGCCGCTCCGACCGGCCCGCCGACCCCCGGCAGGCCGCCGTCTGGGGCCTCGGCCGCTCCGCCGCCCTCGAACTGCCCACCCGCTGGGGCGGGCTGATCGACCTGCCGGAGCAGCTCGACGACACCGCGCTGCGCCGCCTGGCCGCCGCGCTCGCCCGCACCGACGGCGAGGACCAGCTCGCCGTCCGCGCCTCCGGCACCTTCGCCCGGCGCCTCGTGCGCCACCCGCTGGCTCACCCGTCGGGCGGGCGCCCGGCCGCCCGGCCGTACGCGCCCGCCGGCACCGTCCTGATCACCGGCGGCACCGGCGGCCTCGGCGGGCAGCTCGCCCGCCGCCTCGCCGCCCAGGGCGCCCCGCACCTGCTGCTGCTCAGCCGCCGCGGCGCGGACGCCCCCGGCGCCGAGCAGCTGCGCGCCGACCTCGCCGCGCTCGGCGCCGACGTCACCCTGGCCGCCTGCGACACCGCCGACCGGGACGCCCTCGCGGCCGTCCTGGCCGCCGTCCCCGCCGACCGGCCGCTCACCGCGGTCTTCCACACCGCCGGCGTCGTCGCCGACGGGACCCTCGACACCCTGACCCCCGAGCACTTCGCCGAGGTGTTCCGTCCCAAGGTCGACGCCGCGCACCACCTCGACGAGCTGACCCGCGACACCGACCTCGCCGCCTTCGTCCTGTTCACCTCCACCGCCGGCACCATCGGCGCCGCCGGACAGGCCAACTACGCCGCCGCCAACGCCTCCTTGGACGCCCTCGCCGAGCAGCGCCGCGCCCGCGGCCTGCGGGCCACCGCCATCGCGTGGGGCCCGTGGGCCGGCGACGGCATGGCCGGGGCCGGCGTCGAACAGCGGGTGCGCCGCGGCGGCTACGGCCCGATGGCGCCCGAGCGCGCCCTGACCGCCCTCGGGCACGCCCTCGACCACGACGACACCGCGCTCACCGTCGCCGACATCGACTGGCAGCGCTTCGCCGCCGTCTTCACCGCGCAGCGGCCCGTCCCGCTGATCGCCCCGCTGGCCGGAGCGGTCGGCCGTCCGGCCGCGGCCGCCCCGGAGTCCGGGCTGCGCCGGCGCCTCGCCGAACTGTCCGAGCAGGCCAGGGAGCGCTTCGTCCTCGACTTCGTGCGCACCCGCGTCGCGGCCGTCCTCGGCCACGCGGGCGGCGAACGCGTCGGCGCCGACCAGCCCTTCACCGACCTCGGCATGGACTCCCTCACCACCGTCGAACTGCGGAACGCCCTCACCGCCGCCACCGGCCTGAGCCTGCCCGCCACCCTGGTCTACGACCACCCGACCCCCGCGGACCTGGCCGCCCACCTCCTCGCCGAACTCCTCGGCACCCTCCCCGAACCCGACCGGGCCCCGGCCCCGCGGGACGTCTCGGACGACCCCGTCGTCATCGTCGGCATGGCCTGCCGCTTCCCCGGCGGCATCGAGTCCCCGGAGGACCTCTGGCGACTGCTCGGCGACGGCGCCGACGCCATCCGCCCGTTCCCCGCCGACCGCGGCTGGGACCTCGACGCCCTCGGCCGCGGCGGCTCCGCCACCCTCCACGGCGGCTTCCTCGACGGCGTCGGCCGCTTCGACGCCCGCTTCTTCGGCATCTCGCCCCGCGAAGCCCTCGCCATGGACCCCCAGCAGCGCCTCCTCCTGGAGACCTCCTGGGAGGCCCTGGAGCGCTCCGGCATCGCCCCCGACCGGCTGCGCGGCAGCGACACCGGCGTCTTCGTCGGCACCAACGGGCAGGACTACCTGACCGTGCTGCGCCGCGGCACCGCCGACGTCCGCGGCCACGTCGCCACCGGCAACACGGCGAGCGTCCTGTCCGGCCGCCTCTCCTACACCCTCGGTCTGGAGGGCCCGGCCGTCACCGTCGACACCGCGTGCTCCTCCGCCCTCGTCTCGCTCCACCTGGCCGCCCGCGCGCTGCGCGCCGGGGAGTGCTCGCTGGCCCTGGCCGGCGGCGCCTCGGTGATGTCCAGCCCGGACGCCTTCGTCGAGTTCACCGCGCAGGGCGGACTGGCCTCCGACGGCCGCTGCAAGCCCTTCGCCGACGCCGCCGACGGGACCGCCTGGTCCGAGGGCGCGGGCGTGCTGGTGCTGGAGCGGCTCTCGGACGCGCGGCGCAACGGGCACCCGGTGCTCGCGGTCGTGCGCGGATCCGCCGTCAACCAGGACGGCGCCTCCAACGGGCTGACGGCCCCCAACGGCCGGGCCCAGCAGCGGGTGATCCGCGCGGCCCTCGCCGACGCGGGCCTGACCGCCGCCGAGGTCGACGCCGTCGAGGCGCACGGCACCGGCACCGCCCTCGGCGACCCGATCGAGGCACACGCCCTGCTGGCCGCCTACGGTCGGGACCGCGAACTCCCGCTCCTGCTCGGCTCGGTGAAGTCCAACCTCGGCCACACCCAGGCCGCCGCGGGCGCCGCCGGTGTGATCAAGACGGTGCTCGCGATGCAGCACGGGGAACTGCCGAAGTCGCTGCACGTCGACGCGCCCTCCCGGCACGTCGACTGGACGGCCGGCGCCGTGGAGCTCCTGACGGACGCCCGCGACTGGCCGGCCACCGGCCGCCCGCGCCGGGCCGGCGTCTCCGCCTTCGGCGTCAGCGGCACCAACGCGCACGTCCTGCTGGAGCAGGCGCCTGCCGATCCTGAGGCAGCCGGTTCGGTGTCGGCCGTGGGCGCGGCGCCGTGGGTGGTCTCCGCCAAGTCGGAGGCCGCGCTGGACGCTTCGCTCGCGCGCCTCGCCGACGTGGACGGGCCGTCCGCGCTGGACGTCGCCCACTCGCTGGCCGCCGGGCGTGCGCTCCTCGGGCACCGGGCGGTGCTGCTGGACGGTGCGGAGGTCGCGCGCGGGGTGGCGGGAGAGCGCTCGACGGCGTTCCTCTTCTCCGGGCAGGGCTCGCAGCGGCTCGGCATGGGACGGGAGCTGTACGCCCGCTTCCCGGTGTTCGCCGAGGCCTTCGACGGCGTCTGCGCACGGCTGGACCAGCTGTTGGACCGGCCGCTGCGCGACGTGGTGTGGGGCGACGACGCGGACCTCGTGAACCGGACGGAGTACGCCCAGGCCGGGCTGTTCGCGGTCGAGGTCGCGCTGTTCCGGCTCGTCGAATCGCTCGGCGTGCGCCCGGAGTTCGTGGCCGGACACTCGATCGGCGAGGTGGCGGCGGCGCACGTCGCCGGGGTGTTCTCGCTGGAGGACGCGTGTGCCCTGGTGGCTGCGCGCGGCCGGCTGATGCAAGCGCTCCCGGAGGGCGGAGCGATGCTCGCCGTGGAGGCTTCGGAGGACGAAGTCCTGCCGTTGCTGGACGAGTCCGTCTCCATCGCGGCGGTGAACGGCCCGACGTCCGTGGTCGTGTCGGGCGCTGCCGAGGGCGTCGCCGCGATCGAGGCGCACTTCGCCGACCGGCGGACCACGCGCCTGCGCGTCTCGCACGCCTTCCACTCCCCGCTGATGGAGCCGATGCTGGACGGCTTCCGGGCCGTCCTCGACGGGCTCGCCTACACGGCGCCCTCGATCCCGCTGGTCTCCAACCTGACGGGCGCGCTCGCCGACGGCGTCGAGTCGCCCGAGTACTGGGTGCGCCACGTCCGCGAGACCGTCCGCTTCGCCGACGGCGTCCGGGCGCTCGAAGAGGCGGGTGCCACCGCCTTCCTGGAGCTCGGCCCCGACGGCGTGCTGTCGGCACTCGTCCAGCGGACCGTGGACGGCCCCGTCGCCGCGCTGCAGCGCCGCGACCGGCCCGAGGAGCACTCCCTGGTCACGGCGCTGGCCCGCCTGCACGTCGCGGGCGTGCCGGTCGACTGGACGCGGCTGTTCGACGGCACCGGTGCCCGCCGCGTCGACCTGCCCACCTACCCGTTCCAGCGCGAGCTCTACTGGCCCGAGCGCGCACCCGAGCCCGTCGCCGCCGGCGACCCGGCGGATGCCGCGTTCTGGTCCGCCGTCGAGCGCGCCGACACCGCTGCGCTGGGCACGACGCTGGGCCTGGACGACGACACGTCGCTCGGCGCGCTGCTCCCCGCCCTCTCGGCGTGGCGCCGCCGCCGGACCGAGCGGACGGACGCGGACCGGCTGCGCTACCGGGCGGTCTGGAAGCCGTACGCGGCTCCTGCCGGGCCGGACGCCCTGCCGGGGACGTGGCTGGTGCTCGTGGCGGAGGGGCAGGACGACTCCTGGACGTCCGCGGTGCTCGCCGCGCTGGGCGCGGATGTGGTGCGGGTGACGGGTGATGTCCTGGACTCGGCTTCGTCTGGGGGAACGGTCGGTGGAGCACTCCGCGTCGCCGTCGACCGGGACGGCGGGCCGATCGCCGGGGTCGTGTCCCTGCTCGCCGCCTCCGGCGCCGTGCCCACCGGGCTCGCCCGGCCGGACGCCCTGCTCGCCGCCCTCGGTGAGGCCGGCGTCGAGGCCCCGCTGTGGTGCCTCACCCGCGGCGCCGTCGCCGTCGGCGACACCGAGGCCCCGCAGGACGCCGCGCAGGCGGCGGTCTGGGGCATCGGCCGGGTGGTGGCGCTCGAACACCCGGAGGGCTGGGGCGGGTTGATCGACCTGCCGGAGGCGCCCGACGACTCCCGTACGGCGGCCCGGCTGCGGGCGCTGCTCGCCGCGGGCGATGGCGAGGACCAGCTGGCGCTGCGTACGGCCGGGGCCTTCGCCCGCCGGCTCGTGCGCGCCACGACGGCCGACACGGCACGGCCGTGGACCCCGCGCGGCACGGTCCTGGTGGTCGGCGACCCGGAGGGCCACGCGGCCCCCGCGGCGCGCTGGCTCGCCCAGGCGGGTGCCGAGCACGTGGTGGTGCTGACGGGAGAGTCGGTGCCGGTGGCCGGTGCGCGTGGCGACGAGTCGCCCGATGCGGCCGGGGTGCTCGATGCGGCCGGTGATCGGATCGGCGTGGATGGGATGGAACTGCGGGCCGAGCTCGGCGAGTCCGGTACCGACCTGACCCTCGTCGTCGGCACTCCCGGTGACTCCCTCCCCAAGCTGCCGGACCTCTCCGCCGTCCTCTACACCGGCCGCTCCGGCGAGCCCGGTGACCACCTCTCCGGCCTGCTCTCCGACCTCGCGGCGCTCGACGAGGCGCTCGCGGACCGGGAGCTCGACGCCTACGTGCTGTTCGGGTCGATCGCCGGCACCTGGGGCGTCAAGGGCCGGGCCGACGAGGCCGCCGCCAGTGCGCTCCTGGACGCCGTCGCCCAGTCCCGCCGCGCCGCCGGGCGGGCCGCCACCGCCGTCGCCTGGGGCGCCTGGGCGGGCAGCACGCCCGACTCGCTGGCCGCGCACCTGCGGGCCAACGGGCTGCCGCCCGTCGCCCCCGGCCGCGCCCTGGCGGCCCTCGCCGCCGCCCTCGACGGCCCCGCCGTCACCGTCGCCGACGTGGCGTGGGAGCGCTTCGCGCCCGCCTTCGCCGAAACCCGGCCGACCCGGCTCTTCGCCGACCTGCCCGAGGCCCGCGTCGCCGCGGAGCCCGAGGAGGAGACCGCGAGCCGCACCGACGCGCTGCGCGCCGGTCTGCGCGAGCGGTCGGCGGCCGAGCGCACCGAGGCGCTGCTGGCGATCGTCCGGGCCGAGTCGGCGGCCGTGCTCGGTCACGCCGACGCCGACGACGTGCCGTCCGGGCACCCGTTCAAGGACCTCGGCTTCGACTCGCTGACCGCCGTCGACCTGCGCAACCGGCTCACCACCGCGACCGGTCTGCGGCTGCCCGCGACCCTCGTGTTCGACTACCCGACCCCGGCCGCCCTCGCCGCCCACCTCCGCGCCGAACTCTTCGACGAGGCGCAGGAGCCGGAGCGTTCGGCCGTCGCCGCGGACACCGACGACCCGATCGTGATCGTCGGCATGGGCTGCCGCTACCCGGGCGGCGTCCGTTCGCCCGAGGACCTGTGGCGGCTCCTGCGGGAGGGCGCCGACGCGATCGGCCCGTTCCCGGCGGACCGCGGCTGGGACCTCGACCGGCTGGCCCACGGCGACCGCGACGGGCGCGGGCGCAGCGTCACCCAGCAGGGCGGGTTCCTGTACGACGCGGCCGAGTTCGACGCCGCCTTCTTCGGGGTCTCCCCGCGCGAGGCGATGGTCGTCGACCCGCAGCAGCGGCTCGTGCTGGAGACCGCGTGGGAGGCGCTGGAGCGCGCCGGGATCGATCCGGTGGGCCTGCGCGGCGGCGACACCGGCGTGTTCATCGGCGGCGGCAGCGGCGACTACCGGCCGGCCATCGGCCAGCTCGGGCACGTCGAGACCGCGCAGTCCGCGAGCCTGCTGTCCGGCCGGCTCTCCTACACCCTCGGGCTGGAAGGGCCCTCGGTCAGCGTGGACACCGCGTGCTCGTCCTCGCTGGTCGCGCTGCACCTGGCCGCCCAGGCCCTGCGGTCGGGCGAGTGCTCGCTGGCCCTGGCGGGCGGCGTGACGGTGATGTCGAGCCCGGTCGGGTTCGTCGAGTTCGGCGAGATGGGGGCGCTGTCCCCGGACGGGCGCTGCCGCACCTTCTCCGACGCCGCCGAGGGCACCGCGTGGTCCGAGGGCGTCGGCGTCCTGGTGGTGGAGCGGCTCTCGGACGCCGAGCGCCGGGGCCACCGCGTGCTGGCCGTCCTGCGCGGCTCCGCGATCAACCAGGACGGCGCGTCGAACGGCATCACCGCGCCCAACGGCCCGTCCCAGCAGCGGGTCATCCGCCGCGCCCTGGCCAACGCGGGCCTGACGCCCGCGGAGGTCGACGCCGTCGAGGCGCACGGCACCGGCACGAAGCTCGGCGACCCGATCGAGGCGCAGGCGCTCCTCGCCACCTACGGCCAGGACCGTGAACGGCCCGTCCTGATCGGCGCGCTGAAGTCGAATCTGGGCCACACCCAGGCGGCCTCCGGCGTGGCCGGTGTGATCAAGATGGTGCTGGCGATGCAGAACGGCGTGCTGCCGCGCACGCTGCACGTCGGCACGCCGTCCTCGCACGTCGACTGGACGGCCGGCGCCGCCGAGCTCCTCACCGAGGAGACCGCGTGGCCGGCCACCGGCCACTCGCGCCGGGCGGGCGTCTCCGCCTTCGGCGCGAGCGGCACCAACGCCCACGTCATCGTCGAGGCGCCGCCCGCGGCCGAGCCGGCCGAGGAGCGCCCGGACGACCGGCCGCTGCCCGTCCCGCTCTCCGCCGCGACGCCCGCCGCGCTGCGCGAGCAGGCCGCCCTGCTGCTCGGCCACCTCGCCGCGCACCCGGAGCGGACGGTCCGCGACCTCGGCCACTCGCTGGCCACCACCCGCACGCTGCACGACCACCGGGCCGCCGTGCTCGCCGCCGACCGCGCCGAGCTGACGCAGGGCCTGCACGCCCTCGTCGACGGCCAGGCCGCGCCGCAGCTCGTCCAGGGTTCGGCCCTGGGCGGGAAGACCGCCTTCCTCTTCCCCGGCCAGGGCTCGCAGCGCCCCGGCGCCGGGCGGGAGCTGTACGCCGCCCACCCCGTGTTCGCCGACGCGCTGGACGCCGTCCTCGCCGGTTTCGAAGGACGGCTGGCCGGGCCGCTGCGCCCGGTGCTGTTCGCGGTGGAGGGTTCGGCGGAGGCCGCGCTGCTGGATGACACGGGGTATGCGCAGCCGGCGCTGTTCGCGCTGGAGGTGGCGTTGTTCCGGCTGGTGGAGTCGTGGGGTGTGCGGCCCGATTTCGTGGTCGGGCACTCGATCGGTGAGATCGCTGCGGCGCACGTGGCCGGGGTGTTCTCGCTGGAGGACGCCTGCAGCCTGGTGGCTGCTCGGGCTCGGCTGATGTCGGAACTCCCCGGTGGGGGAGCGATGGTGTCCGTCGAGGCGACGGAGGCGGAGGTGCTGCCGTTGCTGACGGACGGCGTCTCCATCGCCGCCGTCAACGGCCCGCGCGCCGTCGTCCTCTCCGGAGACGCCGACGCCGTCGAGCGCATCGCCGCCGGATTCGCCGCCGACGGACGCAGGACTAGGCGTTTGCGGGTGAGCCATGCGTTTCACTCCGTACACATGGACGCCATGCTCGACGACTTCGAGCGGACCGCCCGGGGCATCGCCTACGCCGCCCCGCGCATCCCGCTCGTGTCCAACCTGACCGGCGACGTCGTCACCGGCGGCACCGGGGCGGAGCTCGGGGCGCGGTACTGGGTGCGCCACGTCCGCGAGGCCGTCCGCTTCGCCGACGGCGTCGCCGCCCTCACCGCCCGCGGCGTGCGCCGCCACCTCGAACTCGGCCCGGACGGCGTGCTGTCCGCACTCGTCCAGGCCAACACGGCCGAGGACGCCGACCCGGCCCGCCCGGTGGTCACCGCCACCGCGCTGCGCCACGGCCGCGACGAGCGCACGACCCTGCTCGCCGCCGTCGCCCGCCTGCACACCGACGGGCTCGCGCCGGACTGGGCGGCCGTCTTCGCCGGCACCGGCGCCCGCCGGGTCGACCTGCCCACCTACCCGTTCCAGCGGCAGCGCTACTGGCCCGAGCAGTCGTTCGCCTCGGCGGCGTCCCCGGCCGCGTCTCCGTCCGCCTCGGACGGGGAGTTCTGGACGGCGCTGCGCACCGCGTCCTTCGACGCGCTCGCCGGCACCCTGGACGTCGACGGCGACGCCCTCGCCCAGGTGCTCCCTGCGCTGCGCGACTGGCACGACCGGCGCGAGGAGCAGGCCGCCGTCGACGCCCGCCGGCGGCGGATCGTCTGGAAGCCGCTCGACCGGCCGCGCGCCGCGGCCCCGGCCGGCACCTGGCTCGCCGTCGTGCCCGCCGGCCACGGCGACCCGGCGTGGACCGACGAGGTCCTCGCCGCGCTCGGTGCGGACGGCGTCCGGCTGACCGTCGAGGCCGACGCCGACCGGGCCGGTCTCGCCAAGCAGCTCGCCGAACTCCCCTACGCGGCCGAGGAGATCGCCGGGGTGGTGTCCCTCCTGGCGCTCGACGAGTCCGTGGACGGTTCCGTCCCCGCCGGGCTCGTCCGCACCGCCGCGCTGGTGCAGGCCCTCGGCGACACCCGGATCGGCGCACCCCTGTGGTGCCTCACCCGGGACGCCGTCGCGGCCGCCCCCGGCGACCGCGTCACCGGCCTGGCCCAGGCGGCCGTCTGGGGCCTCGGTCGGGTCGCCGCGCTCGAACTCCCGCAGCGCTGGGGCGGGTTGATCGACCTGCCCGCGATCCTCGACCGGCGCGCTGCCGCCCTGCTCGCCGCCGTCCTCGCCGACCCGGACGGGGAGGACCAGCTGGCCGTCCGGCCCGCCGGGGTCCTCGGCCGGCGTCTGGCCGCCACACCGGGCGGATCCGTGAGCGATCCGGCGGACTGGGACCCGACCGGCACCGTCCTGATCACCGGCGGCACCGGCGCCCTCGGCGCCGAAGTCGCCCGCGGCCTCGCCGCCGCCGGCGCCCGGCACCTCGTGCTGCTCAGCCGCCGGGGCCCGGACGCCCCCGGGGCGGCCGAGCTCCGCGAGGAACTCGCCGCCACCGGCGCGGCGGTCACCCTCGCGGCCTGCGACGCCGCCGACCGGGAGGCGCTCGGCGCCGTCCTGGCCGCCGTGCCCGCCGAGCACCCGCTGACCGCCGTCGTCCACGCCGCCGGAGTGCTCGACGACGGCGTCATCGACGGCCTCACCCTCGACCGCTTCGAGGACGTCTACCGCGCCAAGGCCACCTCGGCGCTCCTGCTCGACGAGCTGACCAGGGACCACGACCTCGCCGTCTTCGCCCTGTTCTCCTCCGCCTCCGCGGCCGTCGGCAACCCCGGCCAGGGCAACTACGCGGCCGCCAACGCCGTCCTCGACGCCCTCGCCGAACGCCGCCGCGCCGACGGACTCGCCGCCACCTCCCTCTCCTGGGGCGCCTGGGCCGGCGGCGGCATGGCCGCCGACACCCGGGCCGGGGAGGCCGCCCGCCGCACCGGCATCCGGCCGCTCGACCCGGCCGTCGCGGTCGCCGCGCTGCGCCGCGCCGTCCTCGACACCGCGCCGACCACCCTGGTCGCCGACGTCGACCCGGAGCGCTTCGTCCGCGCCTTCACCGCCGTCCGCCCGAGCCGGCTGCTCGCCGAACTCCCCGGCTACGCCGACGTGCAGGGCCCTGGCGGCTCCGGCGAGGACAACGGGAACGGCCGCGAGCTGCGCGCCGAACTGGCCGCGCTCAGCCCGGCCCGCCGCTCCGCCGCCCTCCTCGGGCTGGTGCGCGGACGGGCGGCCGAGGTGCTCGGACTGCCCGGCATCGAGGCCGTCGGCCCCGAGAAGGCCTTCCGCGACCTCGGGTTCGACTCGCTCGGCGCGATCGAGCTGCGCAACCGGCTCGGCGCCGCGACCGGCCTCGACCTGTCCCCGACGCTGGTCTTCGACCACCCGAGCCCGACCGAGCTCGCCGCGCACCTGCTCGGCCTGCTGGCCGGTGACGGGGACGCCGTGGAGCCGGGGGACCCCGAGCGAGACCGCCTGCGGGCGCTCGTCGAGTCCGTCCCGCTGGACCGCCTGCGGCGCAGCGGCGTCCTGGACGCGCTGCTGAGGCTCGCCGACGGCGCGCCCGCCCAGGACGCCCAGGAGGCCGAGGAAGCCGACGCCATCGACGCCATGGACCTCGACGACCTGGTGCAGGCCGCCCTGCGCAACGACCCCGACCACGCCCAGGACTGACGGAGAGCACCCATGACCACGCCCCACGACAAGGTAGTCGCCGCTCTCCGGTCCTCGATGAAGGAGACCGAACGGCTGCGCAAGCAGAACCGGCAGCTCCTGGACGCGGCCGCCGAGCCCGTCGCCGTCATCGGCATGGGCTGCCGCTACCCCGGCGGCGTCGCCTCGCCCGAGGACCTCTGGGACCTCGTGGCGGCCGGCACCGACGCCACCGGCGGCTATCCGGAGGACCGCGGCTGGGACCTCGGCGCGCTGGCGGACGCCGGCGTCGACGAGCGCGGCACCCGCGTCTCGCGGCGCGGCGGCTTCCTCGACTCGGTGTCCGGCTTCGACGCCGACTTCTTCGGCATCTCGCCGCGCGAGGCCGTCTCCACCGACCCCCAGCAGCGCCTGCTGCTGGAGACCTCGTGGGAGGCGTTCGAGCGGGCCGGCCTCGACCCGGCGGGCCTGCGCGGCAGCCGCACCGGCGTCTTCCTCGGCACCAACGGCCAGGACTACGCGTACCTGCTGGTGCGCTCCCTGGCCGACGCCACCGGCGACATCGGCACCGGCATCGCCGCCTCGGCGCTCTCCGGCCGCCTCTCCTACACCCTCGGTCTCGAGGGCCCGGCGGTGACGGTCGACACCGCCTGCTCGTCCTCGCTGGTCGCGCTGCACTGGGCGGTCCAGGCGCTGCGGGCCGGCGAGTGCACGCTCGCCGTCGCGGGCGGCGTCAACGTGATGGCGACGCCCGGCTCGCTGATGGAGTTCTCCCGGCAGGGCGGACTGGCCTCGGACGGGCGCTGCAAGGCGTTCGCCGACGGGGCCGACGGGACGGGCTGGGCCGAGGGCGTCGGTGTGCTGGTGCTGGAGCGGCTCTCGGACGCCCGCCGCAACGGGCACCCGGTGCTCGCGGTCGTCCGGGGCTCGGCGGTGAACCAGGACGGCGCATCCAACGGCTTCACCGCGCCCAACGGGCCCTCGCAGCAGCGGGTGATCCGCCAGGCGCTGGCGAACGCGGGGCTGTCGGGCGCCGAGGTCGACGCCGTCGAGGGCCACGGGACGGGCACGCCGCTAGGCGACCCGATCGAGGCCCAGGCGCTGCTCGCCACCTACGGGCAGGGCCGGGAGGACGGGCGGCCGCTGTGGCTGGGCTCGGTCAAGTCCAACTTCGGCCACGCCCAGGCGGCGGCCGGGGTCGCGGGCGTGATCAAGATGGTGCAGGCGCTGCGGCACGGTGTGCTGCCGAAGACGCTGCACGCGGACACGCCGTCCTCGCGCGTGGACTGGTCGGCGGGCGCGGTGCGGCTGCTGACCGAGGCGCGCGAGTGGCCGGGGGACGAGCGGCCGCGACGGGCGGGCGTGTCCTCCTTCGGGATCAGCGGGACGAACGCGCACGTGATCGTCGAGCAGGCGCCTGTCGTGGATCAGGCGGAGGCGCCGGGCTCGGCGCCTGGCGTGGTGCCGTGGGTGGTCTCGGCGAAGTCGGGGGCCGCGCTGGACGCGCAGCTGGAGCGGCTCGGCGGCGTCGTCGGCTCGCCGGTGGACGTGGGGCTGTCGCTGGCCGGGCGGTCGCGGTTCCGGCACCGGGCGGTGCTGGTGGACGGGGTCGAGGTTGCGCGTGGGGTGGCGGGGGAGCGGTCGACGGCGTTCCTGTTTTCGGGGCAGGGGTCGCAGCGGTTGGGGATGGGGCGGGAGTTGTACGCCCGGTTCCCGGTGTTCGCGTCAGCCTTCGACGAGGTGTGTGCGGAGCTGGATCCGGATTTGCGCGAGGTGGTCTGGGGTTCTGATGCGGAGCTGTTGAATCGGACGGAGTATGCCCAGGCGGGGCTGTTCGCCGTCGAGGTGGCGCTTTACCGTCTCGTCGAATCGTTCGGTGTGGAGCCGGAGTTCGTGGCCGGGCACTCGATTGGCGAGGTGGCGGCTGCGCATGTGGCCGGGGTGTTCTCGCTGGAGGATGCCTGCACGCTGGTGAGCGCTCGCGGGCGTCTGATGCAGGCGCTGCCGTCCGGTGGTGCGATGCTCGCCGTGCAGGCGACGGAGGACGAAGTCCTGCCGCTGCTGGGCGAGTTCGTGTCGATCGCGGCCGTCAACGGTCCGACCTCCGTGGTCGTCTCGGGTTCTCTCGAAGCGGTGGCGGCGATCGAGGCGCACTTCGCCGACCGCAAGACCACGCGGCTGAAGGTCTCGCACGCGTTCCACTCGCCGCTCATGGATCCGATGCTGGAGGACTTCCGCGAGGTCCTCAACGGACTGACGTACCAGGCCCCTTCGATCCCGCTGGTCTCCAATCTGACCGGCTCCCCGGGCGAGGACGTCACGACCCCCGACTACTGGGTGCGTCACGTCCGTGAGGCCGTCCGTTTCGCCGACGGCCTCGACGCCGTGCGCGCAGCCGGCGCCACGGCCTTCGTCGAGCTCGGTCCGGACGGCGTCCTCGCCGCCCTCGCCCAGCACGAGTCGGACGCCCCCGCACTCCCGCTCCTGCGCCGCGACCGGCCCGAGGAGCAGACCCTCGTCACCGCCCTGGCACGCCTGCACGTCACCGGCGTCCCCGTCGACTGGGCCCGGCTGTTCGACGGCACCGGCGCCCACCGCGTCGACCTGCCGACGTACGCCTTCCAGCACGAGCACTACTGGCCCGCCCTGGGCAACGGCGTCGGCGACGTCGCCTCCGCCGGTCTGCTGGCGGCGGACCACCCGCTGCTCGGCGCCGCCGTGCCGCTCGCGGGCACGGACAGCGTCGTCTTCACCGGCCGGCTCGCGCCCGGCACGGCGGCGTGGGACGGCGACGCGGACGTCTTCCCGTCGGCCGGGTTCCTGGAGCTGGCGATCCGGGTCGGCGACCACGTCGGCTGCGACCGGGTCGAGCGGCTCACCGTGACCCGGCCGCTCGCGCTGGACGCGGGCACCATGCTCCAGGTCCGGGCCGGTGCGCCGGACGGGTCGGGGGCGCGGACGGTGACGTTCTTCTCGCGCCCCGACGGCGGGCTCGACGAGCCCTGGACCGAACACGCCACCGGGGTGCTGACCACGGGAGCGCGCGCCGCCGACTTCGAGGCGGCGGTCTGGCCGCCGACCGGCGCGGTCGCGGACGACGCGGTCACGGACGGTGCCGGCGTCTGGCGGCGCGGCGAGGAGACCTTCGCCGAGGCCGAGCTCCCGGCCGAACTGGCGGGCACGGCAGCCGGGTTCGGGCTGCACCCCGCGCTGCTGGCCGCCGTCCTGCGGGCGGACGGCCGGGGGCTCGTCCCCGTGGCCTGGTCCGGGGTGTCGCTGCACGCCACGGGCGCCACGGTGGCGCGCGCCCGGCTGGTGCGGACGGGCGCGGACACGGTGTCGCTGGCCCTCGCCGACGCGGCGGGCGAGCTCGTGCTCTCGGCGGAGTCCGTGGAGCTGGGTGAGCCGGCCGCCGCCTCTCACGGGGCGAACGGGTCATTGCTGCGGCTGGAATGGGTCGCGGCTGTGCCCGCCCGGCCGGTGGGCGTTCGGTCCGTAGAGGTCGCCGGGCTGTCCGAGCTCGGTGACGACGTGCCGGAGGTCGTGGTCGTGCCGGTGGCGGGCGGTTCGACGCCCGAGCGGGTGCACGAGGTGACGGCGTGGGCGCTGGGCCTGGTGCAGGAGTGGCTGGCGGAGCCGCGGTTCGCGGATGCGCGCCTCGTCCTCGTCACCCGGGGCGCGGTCGACGGGGTGTCGGACCTCGCGGGCGCTGCCGTGTGGGGCCTGGTGCGGGCGGCGGAGTCGGAGAACCCGGGCCGCTTCGTGCTCGTGGACACGGACGGCGAGCTCCCGTTGGACGCCGTATTGGCGACCGGAGAGTCGCAGGTGGTGGTCCGCGACGGTGCCGTGCGCGTCGGCCGGCTGACCCGGGCTCCCGGCGGTGGGTCGTCCGCGGGCTGGGGCGAGGGAACGGTCGTCGTCACGGGCGGCACTGGCGGTCTTGGCCGTCTCGTCGCACGCCACTTGGTGGCGGAACACGGCGTCCGGGACCTGCTGTTGCTGAGCCGCCGCGGGGGCGTCGGTGTGTGGCTGGAGGACCTGCGCGAGCTGGGCGCCGACGTCGAGGTCGTGGCCTGTGACGCCGCCGATCGCGAGGCGCTCGCCGAGGCCCTGAAGGGCCGGACGATCACGGGCGTCGTGCACGCGGCGGGTGTGCTGGACGACGGCGTCGTGAGCGCACTGACGCCCGGGCGACTCGCTGCCGTCCTGCGTCCCAAGGTCGACGCGGCGTGGAACCTGCACGAGCTGACCAAGGACCAGGACCTCAAGGCCTTCGTCCTGTTCTCCTCCATCTCCGGTGTCCTGGGCAGCGCCGGCCAGGGCAACTACGCGGCGGCGAACGTCTACCTCGACGCGCTTGCCGTCTGGCGCCGTCAGAACGGCCTGCCCGCCCAGTCCCTGGGCTGGGGTGCGTGGGTGCCGACCGCCGGCATGACGGGCACGCTCACCGAGGCCGACCTGCACCGCATCCGCTCCTCCGGCGTCCCGCCGCTCACCGAGGAGGACGGCCTCGCGCTGCTCGACGCCGCGATGGCCGTCGACGAGCCGTACCTGGTCGCGACCGGCCGCATGGCCGCGGGCGCCCGCCCGCGCGGCGAGGTGCCGACGATGTTCCGCGCCCTCCTGCCCGCCGGGCGCCGCACCGCCGTGAGCACCACGGGCACGGCCCTCGCCGCCCGCGTGTACGAGCTGCGCGAGGGCGACCGCCTGCGCCACCTCGTCGACCTCGTCCGCGCGGAGGCCGCCGGCGTCCTCGGCCACGCCTCGGGCCAGGCGGTCGACCCCGGGCGGGAGTTCCGGGACCTCGGCTTCGACTCCCTCACCGCGATCGAGCTGCGCAACCGCCTGGCCGACGTCACCGGGTTGCGGCTTCCGGCGACGATGGTCTTCGACTACCCGACCCCGCACGCCCTCGCCGCGCACCTCCTCGGGGAGCTCCTCGACGATGAGGACGAGGTGGCGGCACCGGTGGCCACGACCGCCGACGCCGGGGAGCCGATCGCGATCGTCGGCATGGCCTGCCGCCTGCCGGGCGGCGTGCGGACCCCCGAGGACCTCTGGCGGCTCCTGAGCGAGGGCCGCGACGGCATCACCGACTTCCCGACCGACCGCGGCTGGGACCTCGACGCGCTCTTCGGCACCGGCCACGGCGTGAGCGCCACCCGCCAGGGCGGCTTCCTCGCCGGCCTCGGGGACTTCGACGCGGGCTTCTTCGGGATCTCTCCGCGCGAGGCCCTCGCGATGGACCCGCAGCAGCGCCTGCTGCTGGAGACGTCCTGGGAGGCCTTCGAGCGGGCGGGCATCGACCCGACCGCGCTGCGCGGCAGCCGGACCGGCGTCTTCGTCGGCACGACGGGCCAGGACTACGCCTCGCTGGTGATGAACTCCCGGGAGGAGGTGGAGGGCCACGCGAGCACCGGGCTGGCCAACAGCGTGATCTCGGGCCGGGTGTCCTACTGCTTCGGCCTGGAGGGCCCGGCGCTCACGATCGACACCGCCTGCTCCTCCTCGCTCGTGGCGATGCACCTGGCCGCGCAGTCCCTGAACAGCGGCGAGTGCACCCTGGCCCTGGCCGGCGGCGTGACCGTCCTGTCCACACCGATGAGCTTCCTCGGCTTCACCCGCCAGGGCGGGCTGGCCCCGGACGGGCGCTGCAAGGCCTTCGCGGACGGCGCGGACGGGACGGGCTGGTCGGAGGGCGCCGGCGTGCTGGTGCTGGAGCGCCTCTCGGACGCGCAGCGCAACGGGCACCCGGTGCTGGCCGTCGTGCGCGGCAGCGCCGTCAACCAGGACGGCGCCTCCAACGGCCTCACCGCCCCCAACGGCCCGTCCCAGCAGCGCGTCATCCGCCAGGCCCTCGCCAACGCGCGCCTGTCGGCCGGAGAGGTCGACGCCGTCGAGGCGCACGGCACGGGAACGATGCTCGGGGACCCGATCGAGGCGCAGGCGCTGCTCGCCACGTACGGGCAGGCGCGTGAACTCCCGCTGTTCCTCGGCTCGGTGAAGTCCAACCTCGGACACACCCAGGCGGCGGCCGGGGTCGCGGGCGTGATCAAGATGGTGGAGGCGATGCGGGCGGGCGTGCTGCCGAAGACGCTGTACGTCGACGCGCCGTCCTCGCACGTCGACTGGTCGGCCGGCGCGGTGGAGCTCCTGACGGAGGCGCGCGAGTGGCCCGAGGCCGGGCGCCCTCGCCGGGCCGGGATCTCGTCGTTCGGGATCAGCGGGACGAACGCCCACGTGATCGTCGAGCAGGCGGCTGTCGTGGATGACGCGGAGGCGCCGGGCTCGGCGCCCGGCGTGGTGCCATGGGTGGTCTCGGGAGCGTCGGGGGCCGCGCTGGACGCGCAACTGGCCGGGCTCGCCGGGGTGGCCGGCTCGTCGGTGGACGTCGGGCTGTCGCTGGCCGGGCGGCCGCGGTTCGGGCACCGGGCGGTGCTGCTGGACGGCGCCGAGGTGGCGCGCGGTACGGCGGGAGAGCGGCGGCTCGCGTTGCTGTTCTCGGGGCAGGGGTCGCAGCGGCTGGGGATGGGGCGGGAGTTGTATGCCCGGTTCCCGGTGTTCGCGGAGGCGTTCGATGCGGTGTGTGCGCAGTTCGATCTGCCCGTCCGCGATGTGGTGTGGAGCTCGGACGAGGAGCTGCTGGACCGGACGGAGTTCGCCCAGGCCGCGTTGTTCGCGGTCGAGGTGGCGTTGTACCGGCTCGTCGAATCGCTGGGCGTGCGGGCCGAGTTCGCGGCGGGCCACTCGATCGGTGAGATCGCGGCTGCGCATGTGGCCGGGGTGTTCTCGCTGGAGGACGCCTGCACGCTGGTGAGTGCTCGTGGCCGTCTGATGCAGGCGCTGCCGTCCGGTGGTGCGATGCTCGCCGTGCAGGCCGCGGAGGACGAAGTCCTGCCGTTGCTGGGCGACTTCGTGTCGATCGCGGCCGTCAACGGTCCGACCTCCGTGGTCGTCTCGGGCTCTCTCGAAGCGGTGGCGGCGATCGAGGCGCACTTCGCCGACCGTAAGACCACGCGGCTGAAGGTCTCGCACGCGTTCCACTCCCCGCTGATGGATCCGATGCTGGCGGACTTCCGCGAGGTCCTCAACGGACTGACGTACCAGGCCCCTTCGATCCCGCTGGTCTCCAACCTCACCGGTGAGCTCGGCGGCGAGGACGTCACCACCCCCGACTACTGGGTGCGCCACGTCCGCGAGGCCGTCCGCTTCGCCGACGGGATCCTCGCCCTCGACGCAGCCGGTGCCACGGACTACCTGGAGCTCGGCCCCGGTGGCGTGCTCACCGCCCTCGCCGCGCAGAACCTCGACGAGGGCGGTGACCGCGTCGCGGCCCCCGCGCTGCGCCGCGACCGGCCCGAGGAGCACACCCTCGTCACCGCCCTCGCCCGCCTGCACGTCACCGGCGTGCCTGTCGACTGGGCCCGGCTGTTCGAGGGCACCGGCGCCCGCCGCACCGACCTCCCGACGTACGCCTTCCAGCGCGAGCGCTACTGGCCCGCCCAGGCCGCGCACACGGGCGACGTCACCGGCGCGGGCCTGCAGTCGGCCGAGCACCCGCTGCTGGGCGCGGTGGTCTCCCCGGCCGACTCGGGCAACGTGCTGCTGACCGGCCGGCTGTCGCTGAAGGCGCAGCCGTGGCTGGGCGACCACCGGGTGGGCGGCGTGGCCGTGTTCCCGCCGACGGGGTTCCTGGAGCTGGCCGTCCGGGCCGGTGACCAGGTGGCCTGCGACCGGGTCGAGCGGCTGACGCTCGCCGAGCCGCTGGTGCTGCCCGAGGACGGCGCCGTCGTCGTCCAGCTGGTGGCCGGCGCGCCGGACGAGGCCGGGACGCGTTCGCTGAGCTGCTACGCCCGGCCGGCGGAGGCCGTGGACGGCCCGTGGACCTGTCACGCCACCGGCGCGCTGGCCGTGGGCGAGCGGGAAGCCGGTTTCGACGCCTCCGCGTGGCCCCCGGCGGACGCGGTGGCGGTGGATCCGGCGTCCTGCCACGACCCGCTGGACCACGGCCCGGCGTTCCGCACGCTGCAGGCGGTGTGGCGGCGGGGCGACGAGGTGTTCG
Organism: Kitasatospora sp. NPDC059408; assembly: GCF_042751525.1. NCBI lineage: Bacteria > Bacillati > Actinomycetota > Actinomycetes > Kitasatosporales > Streptomycetaceae > Kitasatospora > Kitasatospora sp. NPDC059408. The sequence goes on along the minus strand of NZ_JBHYWI010000006.1, from coordinate 121,328 downwards.
CGGAGGCCGTCCTGCCGGGCCGGGCCGAGGACGCGGCGCCGTACGGGCTGCATCCGGCGCTGCTGGAGGCGGCCGTCCAGATCGCCGCCCTCACCGGGGCGGACGACGGCGCGCGGCTGGTGCCCACGGACTGGCGCGACGTGACGCTGCACGCGACCGGCGCGGCCGTCGTGCGGCTGCGGGTCGCGAGGGCGGGCGAGGACGCGGTGTCCGTGGAGGTCGCGGACGCGGCGGGCGGCCCCGTGCTGTCGGCCGGGTCGCTGACGCTGGGCGAGCCGGCCGCCGTGGCCGAGCGGGCCGACCTGGCCGGGGCGCTGCTGCGGCTCGACTGGGTGGACGTCCCGGCGCGCGCCACCGCGCCCGTGCGGGCCGTCACGCTGGGCGAGGACGTGCTGTCGCTCGCCGACGTGCCGGGAGAGGTGCCGGAGGTCGTGCTCGTGCCCGTGGCGGGCGGTTCGACGCCCGAGCAGGCGCACGAGGTGACGGCGTGGACGCTGGGCCTGGTGCAGGAGTGGCTGGCCGAGCCGCGCTTCGCCGACGCCCGCCTGGTGTTCGTCACCCGGGGCGCGGTGCCGGGCGGGGAGGTCGCGGACCTCGTCGGCGGCGCGGTCTGGGGTCTCGTCCGGGCGGCCGAGGCGGAGAACCCGGGCCGGTTCGCCCTGCTCGACGTCGAGCGTGCGTCGGACGTCGAGGCGGCGCTGCCCGTCCTCTGTGCCCAAGTGGACGGCGGCGACTTCCAGTTCACTGCGCGGGCCGGAGCCGTCCGGGTGGGCCGGCTGGCCCGGGTGGCTCCCGGTGAACCCTCGACGGGCTGGGGCACGGGCACCGTGGTGATCACGGGTGGCACCGGCGGTCTGGGTCGTCTCGTCGCCCGGCATCTCGTCACCGAACACGGCGTGCGGGAGCTGCTGTTGCTGAGCCGCCGTGGTGGCGCGTCCGAATTGGTGGAGGAGCTGGCGGGGCTGGGTGCCCGTGCGGAGGTCGTGGCCTGTGACGCGGCCGACCGCGAGGCGCTCGCGCAGGCTCTGGGCGGTCGGACGATCACGGGTGTCGTGCACGCGGCCGGTGTGCTGGACGACGGGATCGTCACCGCGCTGACCCCCGAGCGCCTGTCGACCGTCCTCCGTCCCAAGGTCGATGCCGCCTGGAACCTGCACGAACTGACCAAGGACCAGGACCTCAAGGCCTTCGTCCTGTTCTCCTCCATCTCGGGTGTGATGGGTACGGCCGGGCAGGGCAACTACGCAGCAGCCAACGTCTACCTCGACGCGCTTGCCGTCTGGCGCCGTCAACAGGGCCTGCCCGCCCAGTCCCTGGGCTGGGGCGCCTGGGTGCCGACGGCCGGCATGACGGGCACGCTCACCGAGGCCGACCTGCACCGCATCCGCGCCACCGGAGTCCCGCCCCTCACTGAGGAACAGGGCCTCGCCCTGCTCGACGCCGCCATGGGAACCGACGAGCCCTACCTCGTCCCCATCGGCCGCGCCACCGGCCCGGCCCGGATGCCCGGCACCGTGCCCGCGCTGCTGCGCGGCCTCGTCCGCGGCGCCCGCCGCACGGCGGAGTCCTCCGGCGGCCGCACCGGCGCAGTGGCCGCGCTCGCCGCCCGCCTCACCGAACTGCGCGAGGCCGACCGCCTGCGCCACGTCGTCGACCTGGTCCGCACCGAGGCCGCCGGCGTCCTCGGCCACGCCTCGCCGCAGGCCGTCGCCGCCGACCGCGACTTCCACGACCTCGGCATCGACTCCCTCACGGCACTCGAACTGCGCAACCGCCTGACCGCCGTCACCGGCCTGCGCCTGCCCGCCACCCTGGTCTTCGACCACCCGACCTCCGCCGTCCTCGGCGCACACCTGCTCGGCGTGCTCCTCGACGAGCAGGACGCGGCGGACGGCGCCGCGCTGTTCGGCCAACTCGACCGCCTGGACGCGGCCCTGGCGGACGCGGACACCGACGAGGCGACCCGGAACGCGGTTTCCCTCCGGCTGCGCCGAATGCTGGAGAAATTGCGAAACCAGGACGCGCAGAATGCCGAGGACGCCATTGCGGAGCGGCTCGAAGCAGCGAGCGCGGACGAGGTCCTGGCCTTCATCGACAACGAGCTCGGCCGTCTGAGCGACCGCTGACCGACCCCGCCTCATCACAGGAAGGCACCACCCCCCATGTCGAACGACAGCAAGCTCGTTGACTACCTCAAGTGGGTCACGGCCGACCTGCACCAGACACGCCAACGACTGCTGGAGGCCGAGTCGGGCCGGCACGAGCCGATCGCCATCGTCGGCATGGCGTGCCGCCTGCCGGGCGGGGTGACCACCCCCGAGGAGCTCTGGCGGCTGGTCGCGGACGGGCAGGACGGCATCACCGGGTTCCCCGCCGACCGCGGCTGGGACATCGCGGCGCTGCTCGGCGAGGGCAGCGGCAGCAGCGCCGCGATCGAGGGCGGGTTCGTCGCGGCCGGCGAGTTCGACGCGGGCTTCTTCGGGATCTCGCCGCGCGAGGCCCTCGCGATGGACCCGCAGCAGCGCCTGCTGCTGGAGACGTCCTGGGAGGCCTTCGAGCGGGCGGGCATCGACCCGGCGGGCCTGCGCGGCACCCGCACCGGCGTGTTCGTCGGCACGGCGGGCGTCGACTACGTCGGCGTGGTGATGAACTCTGACGAGGACATGGAGGGCCACGCCACCACCGGCCTGACGGCGAGCGTGCTGTCCGGCCGGGTGTCGTACACCTTCGGTCTGGAGGGCCCGGCGGTCACCGTCGACACGGCGTGCTCCTCGTCGCTCGTGGCGATGCACCTCGCGTCGCAGGCGCTGCGGGCCGGCGAGTGCACGCTGGCCCTCGCGGGCGGCGTCACCGTGCTGTCGACGCCGATGAGCTTCTCCGGGTTCTCCCGGCAGGGCGGGCTCGCTCCGGACGGGCGGTGCAAGGCGTTCGCCGACGCGGCGGACGGGACGGGCTGGGCGGAGGGCGCAGGCGTCCTGGTGCTGGAGCGGCTCTCGGACGCCCGCCGCAACGGGCACCCGGTGCTCGCCGTCCTGCGCGGCTCCGCCGTCAACCAGGACGGCGCGTCGAACGGACTGACGGCGCCCAACGGCCCGTCCCAGCAGCGCGTCATCCGCCAGGCGCTGGCCGCCGCCGGGCTGTCGGCCGCCGAGGTCGACGCCGTCGAGGGCCACGGGACGGGCACGCCGCTCGGCGACCCGATCGAGGCCCAGGCACTCCTCGCCACCTACGGGCAGGACCGTGAACAGCCCCTCCTGCTCGGCTCGCTGAAGTCCAACATCGGCCACACCCAGGCCGCGGCGGGCGCGGCCGGCGTGATCAAGACGGTGATGGCGCTGCGGCACGGCGTGCTGCCGAAGACGCTGCACGTCGACACGCCGTCCGCCGAGGTGGACTGGTCGGCGGGGGCCGTCGAGCTGCTCACCGAGGCCCGGTCCTGGCCGGAGGTGGACCGGCCGCACCGCGCGGGCGTGTCCGCGTTCGGGATCAGCGGCACGAACGCGCACGTGATCGTCGAGGAGGCCGTGGAGGAGGATGCCGCGGCCGACGACCCGTCGGTCGTGCCCGGCGTGGTGCCGTCGGTGGTCTCGGCGAAGTCGGAGGAGGCGCTCGACGCGCAGCTGGAGCGGCTCGCCGGAGTCGGCGGTTCCCCCGTGGACGTCGCCCTCGCGCTCGCGGGCCGCTCGCGGCTCGGGCACCGGGCGGTGCTGGTGGACGGGGTCGAGGTTGCGCGTGGGGTGGCGGGGGAGCGGTCGACGGCGTTCCTGTTTTCGGGGCAGGGGTCGCAGCGGTTGGGGATGGGGCGGGAGTTGTATGCCCGGTTCCCGGTGTTCGCGGAGGCGTTCGATGCGGTGTGCGCTGCGATGGACGTGCCCTTGCGCGAGGTGGTGTGGGGTTCGGATGCGGAGCTGCTGAATCGGACGGACTTTGCTCAGGCGGGGTTGTTCGCGGTCGGGGTGGCGCTGTTCCGCCTGCTCGAATCGTTGGGTGTGGAGCCGGAGTTCGTGGCCGGGCACTCGATCGGTGAGGTGGCGGCTGCGCATGTGGCCGGGGTGTTCTCGCTGGAGGATGCCTGCACGCTGGTGAGTGCTCGTGGCCGGCTGATGCAGGCGCTGCCGTCCGGTGGTGCGATGCTGGCGGTGCAGGCGACGGAGGACGAAGTCCTGCCGTTGCTGGGCGAGTTCGTGTCGATCGCGGCCGTCAACGGTCCGACCTCCGTGGTCGTCTCGGGTTCTCTCGAAGCGGTGGCGGCGATCGAGGCGCACTTTGCCGACCGTAAGACCACGCGGCTGAAGGTCTCGCACGCGTTCCATTCGCCGCTGATGGATCCGATGCTGGAGGACTTCCGGACCGTCCTGAACGGGCTTACGTACAGCTCCCCTTCGATCCCGCTGGTTTCCAATCTGACCGGCTCCCTGGGCGAGGACGTCACGACCCCCGACTACTGGGTGCGTCACGTCCGTGAGGCCGTCCGTTTCGCCGACGGCCTCGACGCCCTGCGCGCAGCCGGCGCCACGGCCTTCGTCGAGCTCGGTCCGGACGGTGTCCTCGCCGCCCTCGCCCAGCACGAGTCGGACGCCCCCGCACTCCCGCTGCTGCGCCGCGACCGGCCCGAGGAGCAGACCCTCGTCACCGCCCTGGCCCGCCTGCACGTCACCGGCGTCCCGGTCGACTGGGCCCGGCTGTTCGACGGCACCGGCGCCCGCCGCGTCGACCTGCCGACGTACGCCTTCCAGCACGAACGCTACTGGCCGCGCCCGTCCCGCCGCATCGGCGACGTGACCGGCGCCGGCCTCTCGCCCGCCGAGCACCCGCTGCTGGGCGCGACCGTCGCGCTCGCGAACGCCGAGGGCACGCTGCTGACCGGCCGGCTGTCGCTGAAGGCGCAGCCGTGGCTGGGCGACCACCGGGTGGGCGGCGTGGCCGTGTTCCCGCCGACGGGGTTCCTGGAGCTGGCCGTCCGCGCCGGTGACCAGGTGGCCTGCGACCGGGTCGAGCGGCTGACGCTCGCCGAGCCGCTGGTGCTGCCCGAGGACGGCGCCGTCGTCGTCCAGATCCAGGTGGACGCCCCGGCGGCCTCCGGTGCCCGCCCGGTGCGGATCTTCTCCCGGCCGGATGCCGACGCCGACGCCGAGTGGACGGAGCACGCCTCGGGCGAGGTCGTCCGCGGCGAGCGCACCGCCGAGTTCGACGCCTCGGTCTGGCCGCCGAAGGGCGCGGTCGTCGCCGACCTGACCGGGCTCCGGGAGGAGGCGGACCTCGGTCCGGCCTTCGACGGGCTGCGGTCGGTCTGGCGGCGCGGCGAGGAGACCTTCGTCGAGGCGGCCCTGCCGGGCGACGCGGCCGACGAGGCCGCCGGGTTCGGCGTGCACCCGGCGCTGCTGGCGGCCGTGGTGAGGGCGGACGGCCAGGGGCTGGTGCCGGTCGCGTGGTCCGGGGTGTCGCTGCACGCCTCGGGCGCGTCCGTGGTGCGTGCGCGGATCGTGCGGACGGGCGAGGAGACGCTCGCGCTCGCCGTCGTGGACGCCGCCGGGGAGCCGGTGCTGTCGGCCGAGGCCGTGACGCTGGCCGAGCCGGCCGCCGTGGTGCAGGGAGCGGCCGCGGCGGGCTCGCTGCTGCGGCTGGAGTGGGTGCCCGCGCCGTCGCGTGCGGGTGAGCGCGTGACGGCGGTGACGCTGGGCGGCGAGGTCGCCGAGCTGTCCGAGCTCGGGGATGACGCGCCGGGTGCCGTGGTGGTCCCGGTGGTGGGCGGTTCGACGCCCGAGGACGTGCACGAGGTGACGGCGTGGGCGCTGGGCCTGGTGCAGGAGTGGCTGGCGGAGCCGCGGTTCGCGGACACGCGCCTGGTGTTCGTCACCCGGGGTGCGGTCGACGGGGTGTCGGACCTCGCCGGTGCTGCCGTGTGGGGCCTGGTGCGGGCGGCCGAGTCGGAGAACCCGGGCCGGTTCGTGCTCGTGGACGCGGACGGCGAGCTCCCGCTGGACACGGTGCTCGCCGTGGGTGAGCCGCAGGTGGTGGTCCGCGACGGCGTCGTCCGGGTGGGCCGGCTGGCCCGGGTGGCTCCCGGTGAACCATCGACGGGCTGGGGCACGGGCACCGTGGTGATCACGGGTGGCACCGGCGGTCTGGGTCGTCTCGTCGCCCGGCATCTCGTCACCGAACACGGCGTGCGGGAACTGCTGTTGCTCAGCCGCCGTGGTGGCGCGTCTGAGCTGGTGGAGGAGCTGGCGGGGCTGGGTGCCCGTGCGGAGGTCGTGGCCTGTGACGCGGCCGACCGCGAGGCGCTCGCGCAGGCTCTGGGCGGCCGGACGATCACGGGTGTCGTGCACGCGGCCGGTGTGCTGGACGACGGGATCGTCACCGCGCTGACCCCCGAGCGCCTCTCGGCCGTCCTCCGTCCCAAGGTCGATGCCGCCTGGAACCTCCACGAACTGACCAAGGACCAGGACCTCAAGGCCTTCGTCCTCTTCTCCTCCATCTCGGGTGTGATGGGTACGGCCGGTCAGGGCAACTACGCCGCGGCCAACGTCTACCTGGACTCCCTCGCGCACTGGCGCCGCCACCAGGGCTTGCCCGCCCAGTCCCTGGGCTGGGGCGCCTGGATGCCCACCGCCGGTATGACCGGGACCCTCTCGGAAGCCGACCTGCACCGCCTCCACGCCTCCGGCGTTCCGCCGCTCACCGAGGAGGACGGTCTCGCGCTGCTCGACGCCGCGATGGCCGTCGACGAGCCGTACCTGGTCGCGACCGGCCGCATGGCCTCCGGCGCCCGCCCGCGCGGCGAGGTGCCGACGATGTTCCGCGCCCTGCTGCCCGGCGGGCGCCGCACGGCCTCCGCGACCGGCACCGGCGCCGCCACCATGACGGCCTTGGCCGCCCGCCTCTACGAGCTGCGCGAGGCCGACCGCCTGCGCCACGTCGTCGACCTGGTCCGCACCGAGGCCGCCGGCGTCCTCGGCCACGCCTCGCCGCAGGCCGTCGCCGCCGACCGCGACTTCCACGACCTCGGCATCGACTCCCTCACGGCACTCGAACTGCGCAACCGCCTGACCGCCGTCACCGGTCTGCGCCTGCCCGCCACCATGGTCTTCGACCACCCGACCCCCGCCGCGATCGCCGACCTCGTCCTCGCGGAGGTGCTCGGGCAGCACGACGAGCCGCTGGCCCCGGCCGCGGCGGCCGCCGCCACCGCCGACGACCCGATCGCGATCGTCGGCATGGCCTGCCGTCTGCCCGGCGGGATCGGCACGCCCGAGGAGCTGTGGGCGCTGGTCGCCGAGGGCCGCGAGGGCATCTCCGACTTCCCGACCGACCGCGGCTGGGACCTCGACACCCTGCTCGGCGGCGGCCCCGGCGACCGGGGGCGCAGCGCCACCGCCAAGGGCGGCTTCCTGCACGGGGTGGCCGACTTCGACGCCTCCTTCTTCGGCATCTCGCCGCGCGAGGCGCTCGCCATGGACCCGCAGCAGCGGCTCCTGCTGGAGACGTCCTGGGAGGCCGTCGAGCGCGCCGGGATCGACCCGACGGCGCTGCGCGGCAGCCGGACCGGCGTCTTCGTCGGCACCGGTGGCCAGGACTACCTGACGCTCGTCATGAACGCCCGGGAGGACATCGAGGGCCACGCGAGCACGGGCCTGGCCGCGAGCGTGGTCTCGGGCCGGATCTCCTACACCTTCGGCCTGGAGGGCCCGGCGGTCACCGTCGACACGGCGTGCTCCTCTTCCCTGGTGGCCATGCACCTGGCCTCGCAGTCCCTGCGCAGCGGTGAGTGCACGCTCGCGCTGGCGGGCGGCGTCACCGTGATGTCGTCCTCGCTCGGCTTCCCCGGCTTCACCCGGCAGGGCGGGCTGGCTCCGGACGGGCGCTGCAAGGCGTTCGCGGACGGCGCGGACGGGACGGGCTGGTCGGAGGGCGCCGGCGTGCTGGTGCTGGAGCGCCTCTCGGACGCCCGCCGCAACGGGCACCCCGTCCTCGCCGTCGTGCGCGGCAGCGCCGTCAACCAGGACGGCGCCTCCAACGGCCTCACCGCCCCCAACGGCCCGTCCCAGCAGCGCGTCATCCGCCAGGCCCTCGCCAACGCGCGCCTGTCGGCGGCGGACGTCGACTTCGTCGAGGGCCACGGCACGGGCACGACCCTGGGCGACCCGATCGAGGCCCAGGCACTCCTGGCCACCTACGGGCAGGAGCGCGAACGCCCGCTGCTGCTCGGCTCGCTGAAGTCCAACATCGGCCACACCCAGGCCGCGGCCGGCGCGGCGGGCGTGATCAAGGCCGTGCTGTCGATGCAGCACGGTGTGCTGCCCCGCACGCTGCACGTGGACGCGCCGTCCTCGCACGTCGACTGGACGGCCGGTGACATCCGGCTGCTCACGCGGGCGGAGGAGTGGCCGCAGACCGGCCGGCCGCGCCGCGCGGGCGTGTCGGCCTTCGGGATCAGCGGCACCAACGCGCACGTGATCGTCGAGCAGGCGCCGCCGGCCGAGACCCCCGCGCCGGAGCCGTCGGTGGCGCCGGGCGTGGTGCCGTGGGTGCCGGCGGGCAAGTCGGAGGCCGCGCTGGACGCGCAGCTCGCACGACTGGAAGGGCTGGACGCCTCGCTGGTCGACGTGGGCCTCTCGCTGGCCGTAGGGCGGTCGCGCTTCGCGCACCGGGCGGTGCTGCTGGACGGCGCCGAGGTGGCCAGGGGCGTCGCCGACGGCGAGCGCAGGACGGCACTGCTGTTCTCCGGACAGGGCGCCCAACGCCTGGGAATGGGGAAGGAGTTGTACGCCCGCTTCCCCGTTTTCGCCGAGGCCTTCGACGCGGTGTGCGCGCAGTTCGATCTGCCCGTCCGCGATGTGGTGTGGGGCTCGGACGAGGAGCTGGTGAACCGGACGGAGTTCGCCCAGGCCGGGCTGTTCGCGGTCGAGGTGGCGCTGTACCGGCTTGTCGAATCGCTGAGTGTGCGGGCCGAGTTCGTCGCGGGCCACTCGATCGGCGAGATCGCGGCGGCGCACGTCGCCGGGGTGTTCTCGCTGGAGGACGCCTGCACGCTGGTGAGTGCTCGCGGCCGGCTGATGCAGGCGTTGCCGGAGGGTGGCGCGATGCTCGCCGTGCAGGCCACGGAGGACGAAGTCCTGCCGCTGCTGGGTGACTTCGTCTCGATCGCGGCCGTCAACGGTCCGACCTCCGTCGTCGTCTCGGGCTCTCTCGAAGCGGTGGCGGCGATCGAGCAGCACTTCGCCGACCGGCGGACCACGCGGCTCAAGGTCTCGCACGCGTTCCATTCGCCGCTGATGGACCCGATGCTGGAGGACTTCCGCACCGTCCTCAACGGGCTTGCCTACGGCGCCCCTTCGATCCCGCTGGTCTCCAACCTGACCGGCTCCCTGGACGGCGACGTCACCACCCCCGACTACTGGGTGCGCCACGTCCGCGAGGCCGTCCGCTTCGCCGACGGGATCCGCACGCTGCACGCCGCCGGTGCGACCGACTTCCTGGAACTCGGCCCCGACGCGGCCCTCGCCCCGGCCGTCCGTCAGACCCTCGCGGACGCCCCGGAGGCCGTCGTCGAGCCGGCCGGCCGCCGTGGCCGTCCCGAGGAGACCGTCCTGCTGACCGCGCTGGCCCGTCTCCACGTCGTCGGCGTGCCCGTCGACTGGGCACGCCTGTTCGACGGCACCGGCGCCCGCCGCACCGACCTCCCGACGTACGCCTTCCAGCGCGAGCGCTACTGGCCGCAGACGCACGCCCCGGCCGCCGGCCCCGGCGCCGCCGCGCCGGACGACCCGCTGGACGCCCGCTTCTGGGCCGCCGTCGAGGGCGAGGACCTGGACGCGCTGGCCGCCGACCTCGCCGTGGACGGCGACGCGCTCGGCGCGGTGCTCCCCGCCCTGTCCGCCTGGCGGCGCCACCACCGCGACCAGTCCCTGCTGGACGCGCTGCGCTTCCACGAGTCCTGGCGCGCGCTGCCGGGCGGCTCGACGGCCCGGCCCTCCGGCCCGTGGCTGGTGGTCACGCCGGCCGAGGACGGCGACGAGGCGTGGACGGAGGCGGCCTGCGAGGCCGTCGGACCGGACGCCCTGCTCCTGTCCGTGCCCGCCCCGCAGCGCGCCGAGCTCGCCGCGCTGCTGCGCGAACTGCCCTCGACCGGGCGCCCGTTCACCGGCGTCCTGTCCCTCCTCGCGCTCGGCCGCGGCACCGACCCGGCCGCGGTGACCCTCGCCCTCCTGCAAGCCCTGGGCGACGCGGACGTCACCGCGCCGCTGTGGAGCCTGACGCGCGGCGCGGTCGCCGTGGCCCGCACCGACGCGCCGACCGCGCCCGAGCAGGCCGCCGTGTGGGGCCTCGGCCGGGTCGCCGCGCTGGAGCACCCCCAGCAGTGGGGCGGCCTCGTCGACCTGCCCGGGGCACCGGACCAGACCGCGGTGCGCCGGCTGGCCGCCGTCCTCGCCGGCGCGGACGGCCCGGACGGCTCGGACGCCGAGGACCAGATCGCGATCCGCACGGCCGCCGTCCACGCCCGCCGCCTGGTCCCGGCCCCGGCCGGCGCAGCCGACGCGGGCTGGACACCGGGGGCGACCCCGGGCACCGTGCTGATCACCGGCGGCACCGGCGGCCGGGGCGCCGCGGTGGCCCGACAGCTCGCCGCCGCGGGCGCGAGCCACCTGCTGCTGGCGAGCCGCCGCGGCCCCGACGCCCCCGGCGCCGCCGACCTCGCCGAGGAGCTGAGCGGCCTGGGCGCCGCCGTGACGATCACCTCCTGCGACGCCGCCGACCGCGAGGCCCTCGCCGCCCTGCTGGCCGCGATCCCCGCCGACGCCCCGCTCACCGCCGTCGTCCACGCGGCGGGCACGGTCGACGACGGCGTCCTCGACGACCTGACGCCCGAGCGCCTCGCCGCCGTCCACCGGGTCCGCGCCGGGGCCGCCCTCCACCTCGACGAGCTGACCCGCGGCCTCGACCTGACGGCCTTCGTGCTCTGCTCCTCCGTCGCGGGCGCCGTCGGCACCCCCGGCCGCGCCACCCTGGCCGGCCCGGCCGCCGTCCTGGACGCGCTCGCCCAGCGCCGCCGCGCCGAGGGCCTGCCCGCCACCTCGATCGCCTGGGGCGCCTGGATCGGCGCCGAGTACACCGGCCCCGACGCGGGCACCCCGGCCGAGGAGGACGGCCGCACCCAGCGCGCCGCCGTCCCCGCCCTGCACCCCGAGCTCGCCCTGGCCGCGCTGCGCCAGGCCGTCACCCGCCCGGCCCCGGCGCTCGTGCTGCTCGACCTGACGCAGCCGCAGGTCCTGGAGAGCCTGGTCGGCCTGCGCGGCAACCCGCTGCTGCGCGACCTCCCGGCCGCCCGGCCCGCCCTTGAGGCCGCCGCCGTGGCCCGCCGCGACTACGCGAGCGCCGCCTCCGAGCTCACCGGCCGCCTGCGCGCCCTCACCCCGGCCGAGCGCACCGCCCTGCTCACCGACCTCGTCCGCACCCACGTCGCCGCCGTGCTCGGCTACGCCGACCGCTCCGCCGTCGCCCCGGACCGCAAGTTCCGCGACCTCGGCTTCGACTCGCTGACCGCCGTCGAACTGCCCGCCCGGCTCGGCGCGGCCACCGGCCTCAAGCTCCCCGCCACCTCCGTCTACGACTACCCGACCGCCCAGGCCCTCGCCGAGCACCTGCTGGCCGAGCTCCTCGACACCCCCGCCGGCCCGCTGCTGCCCGCCCCGCGGGCCGCGGCCGACGACGCCGACCCGATCGTGATCGTCGGCATGGCCTGCCGCCTGCCCGGCGGCGTCACCTCGCCCGACGAGCTGTGGCGCCTGGTCTCCGAGGGCGGCGACGGCATCGCCGGCTTCCCCGAGGACCGCGGCTGGGACCTGCGGACCCTGCTCGTCGGCGACCGCGACGGCCGCGGCCGCAGCGCCACCCTGGAAGGCGGCTTCATCGACGCCGTCGCCGACTTCGACGCCTCCTTCTTCGGCATCTCGCCGCGCGAGGCCCTCGCGATGGACCCCCAGCAGCGCCTCCTCCTGGAGACCTCCTGGGAGGCCCTGGAGCGCGCCGGGGTCGACCCGCAGCGGCTCGGCGGCAGCCGCACCGGGGTCTTCGTCGGCACCAACGGCCTCGACTACGCGACGCTCATGATGAACTCGCGCGAGGACATCGGCGGCCACGCCGGCACCGGCCTCGCGTCGAGCGTCCTGTCCGGCCGCATCTCCTACACGCTCGGCCTGGAGGGCCCGGCCGTCACCGTCGACACCGCGTGCTCCTCGTCCCTGGTCGCCCTGCACTGGGCCGCCCAGGCGCTCCGCAACGGCGAGTGCGGACTCGCGCTCGCCGGCGGCGTGACGGTGATGACCACGCCGGTGAGCTTCGCCGGCTTCACCGTCCAGAACGGCCTCGCCGCCGACGGCCGCTGCAAGGCCTACTCGGACGCCGCCGACGGCACCAACTGGTCCGAGGGCGTCGGCATGGTCGTCCTGGAGCGGCTGTCCGACGCGCGCCGCAACGGGCACCCGGTGCTCGCCGTCGTGCGGGGCAGCGCCGTCAACCAGGACGGCGCCTCCAACGGCATCACCGCGCCCAACGGCCCGTCCCAGCAGCGCGTCATCCGCCAGGCCCTCGCGAGCGCCGGACTGTCCGCCGCCGAGGTCGACGCCGTCGAGGGCCACGGCACCGGCACCGCCCTCGGCGACCCGATCGAGGCCCAGGCGCTCCTCGCCACCTACGGCAGGAACCGCGAACGGCCGCTGCTGCTCGGCTCGCTGAAGTCGAACATCGGCCACACCCAGGCCGCCGCCGGGGTCGCCGGAGTGATCAAGACCGTGCTCGCCATGCGGCACGGCGTGCTGCCGAAGTCCCTGCACATCGACCGGCCGTCCGCCGTCGTGGACTGGACGGCGGGCTCGATCGACCTGCTCACCGAGGCGCGGCCATGGCCCGAGGTCGACCGGCCCTGGCGCGCCGGGGTGTCCTCGTTCGGGATCAGCGGCACCAACGCGCACGTGATCCTCGAACAGGCGCCCGCCGCGGCCGAGCCCACCGACGACCAGCGGGTGCTGCCCGCCGTCGTCCCGTGGGTGCTCTCCGGCCGCTCCGAGGACGCGCTGGAGACCCACCTCGCCCGCGCCTGCGCGCTCGAACTCTCCCCGCTGGACATCGGGTTCTCGCTCGCCGCCGGACGCTCCGCCTTCGAGCACCGGGCCGTGCTGCTCGCGTGCAGCGAGGGCCTGACGGAGGTGGCCCGCGGCGTCGCGGCGGCCCGCTCGACGGCCTTCCTGTTCTCCGGCCAGGGCTCGCAGCGCCTCGGCATGGGCCGGGAACTGTACGCGCGCTTCCCGGTGTTCGCGGACGCCTTCGACGCGGTGTGCGCGGTGCTGGACGAGCACCTGGACCAGCCGCTGCGCGCGGTCGTGTGGGGCGAGGACGCGGAGCTGCTGAACCGGACCTCGTACGCCCAGGCCGCGCTGTTCGCGGTCGAGGTGGCGCTCTACCGGCTCGTCGAATCCCTGGGCCTGCGGCCGGACTTCGTCGCGGGCCACTCGATCGGCGAGATCGCGGCGGCGCACGTCGCCGGGGTGTTCTCGCTCGGCGACGCGTGCGCCCTGGTGGCGGCGCGCGGCCGGCTGATGCAGGCGCTGCCGTCCGGCGGCGCGATGCTCGCCGTGCAGGCGACGGAGGACGAAGTCCTGCCGCTGCTCACCGAGTTCGTCTCGATCGCGGCCGTAAACGGTCCGGCCTCCGTCGTCGTCTCGGGCTCTCTCGAAGCGGTGGCGGCGATCGAGGCGCACTTCGCCGACCGCCGGACGTCCCGCCTGCGGGTGTCCCACGCCTTCCACTCGCCGCTGATGGACCCGATGCTGGAGGACTTCCGCACCGTCCTCGACGGCCTCTCCTACGGCACCCCGTCGATCCCACTGGTCTCCAACCTGACGGGCGCGCTGGGCGGGGAGTTCACCAGCCCCGACTACTGGGTGCGCCACGTCCGCGAGGCCGTCCGCTTCGCCGACGGAGTCCGCGCCCTGCGCGAGGCCGGCGCGACCGCCTTCCTCGAACTCGGCCCCGACGGCGTCCTCACCGCCCTCGCCGACCAGAGCCTCGGCGAGGACGCGGACTGCGTCCGCGCCGCCGCCCTGCGCAAGGACCGCGCCGACGAGCGCACCCTGCTCACCGCCCTCGCCGCGCTCCACACGGCCGGCGTCCCGGTCGACTGGGCGGCCCTGTTCGACGGCACCGGCGCCCGCCGGGTCGACCTGCCCACCTACGCCTTCGACCACCGCCGCTACTGGCCGCGCCCGGCCGCCCTCTCCGGCGACGTCGCCTCCGTCGGCCTCGTCCCGGCCGACCACCCGCTGCTCGGCGCCGCGGTGCCGCTCGCCGACGACACCGACGGCGTGCTGTTCACCAGCCGCCTCGCCCTGCGCGTCCACCCGTGGCTGCTCGACCACCGGATCGGCGGCCGGCTCGCCTTCCCCGCCGCCGCCCTCGTCGAACTGGCCGTCCGGGCCGGCGACCAGGTCGGCTGCGGCAGGATCGCGGAGCTGACGCTCGGCGACCCGCTGCCGCTCGCCGAGGACGACGAACCCGTCGTGCAGGTGCGCGTCGGCGCGCCCGACGACACCGGCGCCCGCCCGGTGGCCTGTTACGCCCGCCCCGGCGACGCCGCCCCCGACGAGCCGTGGACGCGCTGCGCCACCGGCACCCTCGTGCCCCAGGACACCGACCTGCCGGACTACGCCCAGGCGGCCTGGCCGCCGGCCGGCGCGCTCGCCGTCGACCTGGACGGCTTCTACCGCGAGCCCGGGCGCGGCCCGGCGTTCCGGGGGCTGCGCGCCGCCTGGCTGCGCGGCGAGGAGGTGTTCGCCGAGGTCGAGCTCGACGGCGAACCCGCCGATGACGCCCGCTACTTCGGCCTCCACCCGGCCCTGCTCGACGCCGCCCTGCACGCCGCCGTCCTGATCGGCGTCGGCACCGAGGAGCAGCTGCCGCAGCCCCGGGCCTGGCAGGGCGTGGCCCTGCACGCCGGGGGAGCGGCCGCCCTGCGGGTGCGCGTCGCCCGCCTCGGGGAGGACACGGTGTCCGTCACCGCCACCGACCCGGCGGGCGGCGCGGTGCTGACGGTCGGCTCGGTCGTCCTGCGCGCCCCGCAGGCCGCCGCTGCCGCCGCCCGCACCGGCCGCGACCCGCTGTTCCGGATCGAGTGGGTCCCCGCCCCGGCCACGCCGCCCGCCGCCACGGCGCCGAGCTGCACCGCGCTCGGCCGGGACGCCTACGGCACGGGATCCTCGGCCGCGACCCTCGCGGACCTCGGCCGCCCGGTGCCCGACCTCGTCCTGGTCGCCCTGGACGGCCCGGCCGGCGACGTCCCCGAGGCCGTCCACGCGCACACCACGCGGGTGCTCGCCCTCGTCCAGGACTGGCTGGCCGACGACCGCGCCGCCGCCTCCCGGCTGGTGTTCGTGACCAGGGGCGCCGTCCGGGCCGCCGACGGCGAGACCGTCCGCGACCTGCCCGGCGGCGCCGCCTGGGGCCTGGCCCGCACCGCGAACTCCGAGCACCCCGGCCGCTTCGCCCTGCTCGACGTCGAACGGACCGAGGACGTGGCCGCGGTGCTGCCGCTGCTGCCCGGCCTGCTGGCCGACGGCGAGGCCCAGTTCGCCGTCCGCGGCGGCGCCCTGCGAGTGGGCCGGCTGGCCCGGCTCGCGGACGCCGCGGGGCTGTTGCCCCCGGCGGGCACGCCCTGGCGGCTGGACGTCGCCGAGGACGTGGCCCTGGTCCCGTCGCCCGAGGCGGCCGGGCCGCCCGCGACCGGGCAGGTCGCCGTCGCCGTCCGGGCCGCCGCGGTTCACGGACACGGCACCGGCGCGGCCGGCGTGGTGACGGCGGTCGGTGACGGCGTGCCGGACCTGCGCCCGGGCGACGAGGTGTTCGGCGTGCTGGCCGCCGGGCCGAAGGCGGTCGCCGACCGGCGCCTGCTGGCCCCGCTGCCCGCCGGCTGGTCCTTCGGGGCCGCCGCCGCCCTGGCCGCCGACTTCGTCCCCGCCCGGCAGGCCCTCGGCGGCCCGGCCGTCCAGGCCGGCCGGACCGGCTGGACCGTCCACGTGCACGCCACCGCCACCGGACCGGCCACCGCCGCCGTCCGGCTCGCCCTGCTCCTCGGCGCCGACGTCTCCGCCACGGCCCCCGACGGCCTGCGCGAGACCCTGCTCGGCCACGGCCTGCCGCCCGAGCGACTCCTCGGGCGTGCGGCGGCGGGCACCGACCTCGTCCTCGACGACGACGCCTTCGCCCACCTGCCCGCACCGGACGCCGACGAGCTCGCCGCGATCCTCGCGGAACTCGCCGCCCTCGCCGGACGCGGCGAACTCACCGCGCCGCCCGTCGCCGCGCGCGACATCCGCGACGCCCGCACCGCCGGGGACCCGTACCAGCGGACCGTCCTCACGATGCCCGTGGAGCGCGACCCCGACGGCACCGTCCTGATCACCGGCGGCACCGGCGCCCTCGGCCGCCACCTCGCCCGCCGCCTCGCCGTCACCGGCGCCCGCCACCTGCTGCTCACCAGCCGGCGCGGACCGGACGCCCCCGGCGCGGCCGAACTCCTCGCCGACCTGGCGGCCCTCGGCGCCGAGGCGCGCGTCGTCGCCTGCGACACCGCCGACCGTGCCGCCACCGAAGCGCTGCTCGCCGGCATCCCCGCCGAGCACCCGCTCACCGCCGTCATCCACACGGCCGGTGTGCTGGACGACGGCATCGTCACCGCGCTCACCCCCGAGCGCCTGTCCGCCGTCCTGCGGCCCAAGGTCGACGCCGTCTGGCAGCTCCACGAGCTCACCCGCCACCTCGGCCTCGCCCAGTTCGCCGTCTTCTCGTCCATCGCAGGCGTCATGGGCAGCCCCGGCCAGGGCAACTACGCCGCGGCCAACGCGTTCCTGGACACCCTGATCGACCACCGAAGGTCGCTCGGCCTCGCCGGCACCTCGCTCGCCTGGGGCCCGTGGGCCCAGGAGGCGGGCATGACGAGCGAGCTCAGCGAGACCGACATGCGGCGCATGCAGTCCGGCGGCATCCCGCCGCTCTCCGTCGAGCAGGGCCTCGCCCTGTTCGAGGCCGCGCTCGGCTCCACCGAACCGCTCGTCATCCCGATGGGCCTGGCCGCCGGGGGCATGCGCCCCCAGGGCGACGTGCCGCCGCTGTTCCGCGGACTCGTGCGCGCCGCCCGGCGCACCGCCTCCGGTGCCGGCGCGAGCGGTGCCGACGCGGCCGCCGACTTCACCCGGCAGCTGCTCGACCTGAACGAGCGCGACCGCATGCGCTACCTCGTCGACACCGTCCGCGCCGAAGCCGCCGCCGTCCTCGGCCACCCCTCCCCGGAGGCCGTCGACGCCGAACGCGACTTCTACGAGCTCGGGTTCGACTCGCTCACCGCCGTCGAACTGCGCAACCGGATCGCCGCCGTCACCGGCCTGCGGATGCCCGCCACCGTCGTCTTCGACAGCCGCTCGCCCGTCGAGCTCGCCACCTGGATCCGCAGCGAGCTCGCCAACCAGCGCACCGAGGACGGCGAGGGGGCACCCGTCCTCGTCTCCAGCGGCGAACCCGAACTCGACTCCCTGGAGCGCCTGTTCACCGACGCCCTGGCCAACGGCAAGGTGCCCGAGGCCCAACGCATGCTCGCCACCGTCGCCGCCCTGCGGCCCACCTTCGAGGCGACCGCCGAACTGGAGGACCTGCCCTGGGCGACCCGCCTCGCCGAGGGGCCCCGCCCGACCCGGCTGATCTGCGTCAGTGCGCCGACGGCCAACGCGGGCGTGCACCAGTACTCCCGGCTCGCCGCCCACTTCCGCGGCGAGCGCGAGGTGTCGGCGCTCCCGCTGGTCGGCTTCGCCACCGGCGAGCGGCTGCCCGCCACCCCCGAGGTCGCCACCCGGGTGATCGCCGAGAGCGCCCTGCGCGCCAGCGACGGCCACCCGTTCGTCCTCGCCGGCCACTCCTCCGGCGGCTCCTTCGCCTACGCCGCGGCCGGCCTGCTGGAGCACACGTGGGGCATCCGCCCGGCGGGCGTCGTCCTCTTCGACACGCTGAGCTTCCAGCACAACGCCGACGAGGGCACCGACTACACCGGCATGATGCGGCTCAACTTCACCGGCGCCGACTCGCCGGTGCGGCTGACCAACTCCCGCCTGTCCGCCATGGGCCGCTGGATGGTCCTCCTCAACCGCCTGGAGGTCCACCACACCACGGCCCCCGTCCTGCTCGTCACCTGCGACCGCGCCCTGACCGGCGTCGACGAGGCCCCCATCGAGCAGCGCGCCCAGGCCGAACCGCTCGTGCCGGGCGCCCAGGTGCGCGGCGTCGCCGCCGACCACCTGTCGATGATCCGCGAGGACTCGGCCCTCACCGCCGAGATCGTCGAGGAGTGGCTGCGCGGCCAGGAGTAGCGGCCGGGAGCAGCCGCAGGACGGACGGGCGTGCCGGGCACCTTCGGGTGCCGGGCACGCCCGTCCGCGCTTCGTGCTCCGGTGCCGTGGCTCTAGGGAAAACCGGGGCCGTCCGTGGCGAGACTGGGCGGGCGACGGGTCGGACCCGACGTCAGGAGTTCGCGCGCGCCGCCGAACCGGGCGTCCGGCCGGGCCCCACCCGCACGGCGTTCCCTGGCAGCCCCCCGGAGAGGTTGACGTCCCGATGTCGAACGAAGACAAGCTCCGCGACTACCTGAAGCGGGCGATCGCGGACCTCCACGAGACCCGCGAGCAGCTCCGCGAGGCGACCGAGCAGCACCGGGAGCCGATCGCCGTGGTCGGCATGGCCTGCCGGCTGCCGGGCGGCGTGGCCTCCCCCGAGGAGCTGTGGGAGCTCGTGCGCGACGGCGTCGACGCCGTCTCCACCTTCCCCGCCGACCGCGGCTGGGACCTGCCGGAAGGCGCCGTCACCTCCCGCGAGAGCGGATTCCTGCACGACGCCGGCGAGTTCGACGCCGGGTTCTTCGGCATCTCCCCGCGCGAGGCCCTCGCCATGGACCCCCAGCAGCGGATCCTCCTGGAGACCGCCTGGGAGGCCGTCGAACGGGCCGGTATCGACCCCGGCACCCTGACCGGCACCCCGACCGGCGTGTTCGTCGGCACCGGGCACGGCGGCTACGACAGCGCCGCCACCGCCGGCGGCCAGGTCGCCGAGACCGCCGCCGGACACCTGCTGACCGGCAACACCGTCAGCGTCGCCTCCGGCCGCATCTCCTACGTCCTCGGCCTTGAGGGCCCGGCCATCACGGTCGACACCGCGTGCTCCTCCTCCCTCGTCGCCCTGCACCTCGCCGTCCAGTCGCTGCGCCGCGGCGAGTGCTCGCTGGCGCTCGCGGGCGGCGTGACGGTGATGTCGAGCCCGCAGATGTTCACCGAGTTCTCCCGTCAGGGCGGCCTCGCCGCCGACGGCCGGTGCAAGCCCTTCGCTGCGGCGGCCGACGGCACCGCGTGGAGCGAGGGCGCCGCCGTCCTCCTGGTCGAGCGGCTCTCCGACGCGCGGCGCCTCGGGCACCCGGTGCTGGCCGTCGTGCGCGGCTCGGCCGTCAACCAGGACGGTGCCTCCAACGGGCTGACGGCCCCCAACGGCCCGTCGCAGCAGCGCGTGATCCGGGCCGCGCTGGCCGACGCCGGTCTGACGCCCGCCGAGGTGGACGCCGTCGAGGCGCACGGGACGGGCACGCGGCTCGGCGACCCGATCGAGGCCCAGGCTCTCCTTGCGACCTACGGCCAGGACCGCGAACAGCCCGTTCTCATCGGTGCGTTGAAGTCCAACACCGGTCACACCCAGGCCGCCTCCGGCGTCGCCGGCGTGATCAAGACGGTCCTCGCGATGCGGCACGGCCTGCTGCCGCGCACCCTGCACCTCGACGCCCCGACCCCGCACGTCGACTGGACCGCCGGCTCCGCCGAACTCCTGGGCGAGGCCCGCGAATGGCCCGCCAACGCGTGGCCCCGGCGGGCGGCCGTGTCCTCCTTCGGCGTCAGCGGCACCAACGCGCACGTCGTGCTGGAGGAGGCGCCGGTCGAGATTTCGGAACCCGTCGGCGAGGCCGCGCCCGGGGCGGTGCTGCCGTGGGT
Organism: Kitasatospora sp. NPDC059408; assembly: GCF_042751525.1. Classification (NCBI taxonomy): domain Bacteria; kingdom Bacillati; phylum Actinomycetota; class Actinomycetes; order Kitasatosporales; family Streptomycetaceae; genus Kitasatospora; species Kitasatospora sp. NPDC059408. Next base: position 101,262 of record NZ_JBHYWI010000006.1, on the reverse strand, counting down.
GCTGTCGGCGCGCAGCGGGCCGGCCCTCCAGGCCCAGGCCGGGCGCCTCGCCGCCCACCTCAGGACCCGTGGACCGCTCGACCCGGTCGACGTCGCCCACTCCCTGGCCACCGGCCGGGCGGCCATGGCCCACCGGGCCGTCGTCGTCTCCGCCGACCCCGGGGAGCGCCTGCGCGCCCTGGACGCCCTCGCGGCCGGGGGCGCGGTCCCCGGCCTCGTGACGGGCGTAGCGGAGAAGGGGGCGACGGCGTTCCTGTTCTCGGGGCAGGGGTCGCAGCGACTGGGGATGGGGCGGGAGTTGTATGCCCGGTACCCGGTGTTCGCCCGTGCCTTCGACGAGGTGTGTGCGGAGCTGGATCCCGCCTTGCGCGACGTGGTGTGGGGTTCGGATGCGGAGCTGCTGAACCGGACGGAGTTCGCTCAGGCGGGGTTGTTCGCCGTCGAGGTGGCGCTGTTCCGGCTGGTCGAATCGCTGGGTGTCCGCCCCGAGTTCGTGGCGGGGCACTCGATCGGTGAGGTGGCTGCGGCGCACGTGGCCGGGGTGTTCTCGCTGGCCGACGCGTGCGCGCTGGTGAGTGCCCGTGGTCGGCTGATGCAGGCGCTGCCTGCGGGCGGCGCGATGCTGGCCGTGCAGGCGACGGAGGACGAAGTCCTGCCGCTGCTCACCGAGTTCGTGTCGATCGCCGCCGTCAACGGCCAGACCTCCGTCGTCGTTTCCGGTGCGGAGGAGGCCGTTGACGCGGTCCGGGAGCACTTCGCGGACCGCAAGACGACGCGGCTGCGCGTCTCGCACGCGTTCCACTCGCCGCTGATGGATCCGATGTTGGAGGACTTCCGTGAGGTCCTCAACGGGCTGACGTACAACGCGCCGTCGATCCCGGTGGTCTCCAACCTGACGGGCGCGCTGGGCGGGGACTTCACCACCTCCGACTACTGGGTGCGCCACGTCCGTGAGGCCGTCCGCTTCGGCGACGGCATCCGCACGCTCCACGCCGCCGGGGTCACCCGCTTCCTGGAGCTAGGCCCCGACAGCGTCCTCACCGCGCTGGCGGCCGAGTCGCTGCCCGCCGACGCGGCCCTCGCCGCCGTGCTCCGCAAGGACCGCCCCGAGGAGCCGGCCACCCTGGAAGCCCTCGCCCGCCTGCACGTGCGCGGAGCGGGCCCGGACTGGGCGGCGGTGCTCGCCGGGTCCGGCGGCCGCCGCGTCGACCTGCCCACGTACGCGTTCCAGCGGCAGCGCTACTGGCTGCCCGAGCTCCAGCGCCGCGACGCGGGCGCCCCCCCGGCCGACCCGGTCGAGGACGCGTTCTGGACGGCCGTCGAGGCCGGGGACCTGCAGGAGGCGTCGGCCGTCCTCGGGATCGCGGAGGAGGCCGCCGAGGCCTCGCTGGACCGCCTGCTGCCCGTCCTGGCCTCCTGGCGCGGTCAGCGGCGCCTGCTCGGCGCGCTGGACGGGTGGACGTACGGGACGAGCTGGGTGCCCGTGCGCGGCCTCACCGACGCCGTCCCGGCAGGGCGCTGGCTCGCCGTCGTACCGGAGGGCGCGGAAGGCGAATGGCCCGCGGCCGTCCTCGACGCCCTCGCCGAGCGCGGCCTGCGGATCGAGCGGGTAGCCGGGACCGAGGCCCTGGCCGAGGTGCTCGCGGACGGCGTCGGCGAGCCGCTCGCCGGCGTCCTCTCCTGCCTCGCCGCCGACGGCCGCCCGCACCCCGACCACCACGTCGTCCCCCGCTACCTGCCCGCCACCGTCGAGCTGCTGCGCACCCTGGAGGCCGCCGGCGGTCCGGCGAGGCTCTGGTGCCTCACCCGGGGCGCCGTCGCGGCCGAGGGCGCGGACCGGGTGAGCGAGCCCGGGCAGGCGCAGCTGTGGGGCCTCGGCCGGGTGGCCGCGCTGGAGCACCCGCAGCGCTGGGGCGGCCTGATCGACCTGCCCGCCGCCCTCGATGCCCGCACCGCCGCGCGCCTGGCCGGGATCCTCGCCCAGACCGCCGAGGACCAGCTCGCCCTGCGCGGCTCCGGCGCCTACGCCCGCCGCCTGACCCGCCGCCACCTGCCGCCGGTCCCGGGCCGCGCGGCCGGCCTGCCGCGGCCCGCCTCCGAAGGGTGCGGGGTGGCGGAGTTGTCCGCGCCGTCGGACCGTCCGGGTGACGACGTGGTGGAGCGGAACGCGTCGGGCACCGGTGTCGATGCCAGGCCCGACACCGGTGCGGCCGCCGGCCGTCCGGCCGGTGAAGCGGCGCAGCCGAGCGCGCCGGACGCCCCCGACGGCTGGACCGCCCCCCGGGGCACCCTGCTCGTCACCGGCGGCACCGGCGCCCTCGGCGCCCATGTCGCCCGCTGGCTGGCCCGGGCCGGCGCCGAGCACCTCCTCCTCGTCGGCCGCCGTGGCTCCGGGGCCCCCGGCGCGCAGGAGCTGAGCGCCGAGCTCGAAGGACTCGGCACCCGCGTCACCGTCGCCGCCTGCGACGTCGCCGACCGCGACGCGCTCGCCGCCCTCCTCGCCGCCGTGCCCGCCGAGCACCCGCTCACCGGTGTCGTCCACGCCGCCGGCGTCCTCGACGACGGCGTCCTGGAGGGCCTCACCGCCGACCGTTTCGACGCGGTGCTCCGCGCCAAGGCGGTCTCCGCCCGCAACCTCCACGAGCTGACGGCCGGGCACGACCTCGCCCTGTTCGTCCTGTTCTCCTCGATCACCGGTGTCCTCGGCAACCCCGGCCAGGCCAACTACGCCGCCGCCAACGCCTACCTCGACGCCCTCGCCGAGCACCGCCGCGCCGCCGGACTGCCCGCCACCGCCGTCGCCTGGGGCCCGTGGGCCGGGGGCGGCATGGCGGGGGACCACCCGGGCCTCACCGGGCGGATGCGGCGCAGCGGGCTCGCCCCGATGGACCCGGAGCGGGCGGTCGCCGCGCTGCGTCGGACCCTGCTCGCGGACGCGTCCGGCCTCACCGTGGCGGACGTCGACTGGAGCGCCCTCGCCCCCGTGCTCACCGCCGCCCGGCCGAGCGCGCTGATCGCGGACCTGCCCGAGGTGCGCCGCGCGGTCACCCCCGCCCTGGCGACCGAAAAGGATTCCCCGCTGGCCGAGAAGCTGCGCGGCCGCGGTGCCGACGAGCAGGAGCGGCTGCTGCTGGAGCTCGTCCGCACGGAGGCCGCCGCCGTCCTCGGGCACGCCTCGACGGCGACCGTCGACGCCGCCCGGGCGTTCCGGGACCTCGGGTTCGACTCGCTGACCGCCGTCGAGCTGCGCAACCGCCTCACCGCCGCGACCGGTCTGCGCCTGCCCGCCACGCTGCTGTTCGACCACCCGACCCCGGCCGCCGTCGCGGCGCACCTGCGCGCCGAACTGGCGGGCACGGCCGCCGTCCTGGAGCCGGTGGCCGCCGTCGCCGCCGACGAGCCGATCGCGATCGTCGCGATGGCCTGCCGCTTCCCCGGCGGCGTCGAGTCGCCGGAGGACCTCTGGCGGCTGCTCGCCGAGGGCCGCGACGCGGTGGGCCCGTTCCCGGCCGACCGGGGCTGGGACACCGACCGCCTGCACCACCCGGACCCGGACCACGAGGGCACCAGCTACGTCGCCGAGGGCGCCTTCCTCACCGCCCCGGCCGACTTCGACGCCGCCTTCTTCGGCATCTCCCCGCGCGAGGCCCTCGCGATGGACCCGCAGCAGCGGCTCCTGCTGGAGACGGTCTGGGAGGCCGTCGAGCGCTCCGGCATCGACCCCGGCGCCCTGCACGGCTCGCGGACGGGCGTGTTCGTCGGCTCCAACTTCCAGGACTACCACCTGCTGCTGGACCCGGCCCGGGAGGGCGTCGCCGGGCACGTGATGACGGGCAACGCCGCCAGCGTGATCTCGGGCCGCGTCGCCTACACGCTCGGCCTGGAGGGCCCGGCCGTCACGGTCGACACCGCGTGCTCGTCCTCGCTGGTCGCCCTGCACCTGGCCGCCCAGGCGCTGCGCCGCGGCGAGTGCACGCTCGCGCTCGCGGGCGGCGTGACGGTGATGTCCACGCCGCAGGTGTTCGTCGAGTTCTCGCGCCAGCGCGGCCTGGCCCCCGACGGCCGCTGCAAGCCGTTCGCGGACGCGGCGGACGGGACGGGCTGGGCCGAGGGCGTCGGTGTGCTGCTCGTCGAGCGGCTCTCCGACGCGCGGCGCAACGGGCACCCGGTGCTGGCCGTCGTGCGCGGCTCGGCCGTCAACCAGGACGGTGCCTCCAACGGGCTGACGGCGCCCAACGGCCCGTCGCAGCAGCGGGTGATCCGGGCGGCCCTCGCCGACGCCGGTCTGACGCCCGCCGAGGTCGACGCCGTCGAGGCGCACGGCACCGGCACCCGCCTGGGCGACCCGATCGAGGCCCAGGCCCTGCTCGCCGCCTACGGACAGGACCGCGAACTCCCGCTGCTCCTGGGCTCGGTGAAGTCCAACCTCGGCCACACCCAGGCCGCCGCCGGCGTCGCGGGCGTGATGAGGACCGTGCTCGCGATGCAGCACGGCGAGCTCCCGAAGTCCCTGCACATCGACGAGCCGACCGCGCAGGTCGACTGGACCGCCGGCGCCGTCGAGCTGCTGAGCGAGGCCCGCACCTGGCCCGAGACCGGACGGCCGCCGCGCGCCGGCGTCTCCTCGTTCGGCGTGAGCGGCACCAACGCCCACGTGATCCTCGAAGCGGCCCTCGCGCCCGAGCCGCTGCCCGAGCGCCCGGCCGCCGACCGCCCGCTGCCCTGGCTGCTCTCCGCCCGGAGCCCCGAGGCCGTGCGCGAGCAGGCCCGCCGCCTCGCCGCCCACGTCCGGGCCGCCGAGCCCGCCCTCGACGACGTCGCCCGCTCGCTCGTCACGACCCGCGCCGCCCTGGAGCACCGGGCCGCCGTCGTCGCGCCCGACCGCGCCGGGCTCCTGGACGGCCTGGACGCGCTCGCCGACGGACGCGCCACCCCCGCCGTGTTGGAGGGACAGGCCGCGGGGGAGGGCGCCCCGGTCTTCGTCTTCCCGGGCCAGGGCTCCCAGTGGGCCGACATGGCCGTCGAACTCCTGGACACCACACCGGTGTTCGCGCAGCGCTTCGCCGAGTGCGCGGCGGCCCTCGAACCGTTCACCGACTGGTCGGCGACCGACGTCCTGCGCGGCGCACCCGGCGCACCCGGCTTCGACCGCGTCGACGTCGTGCAGCCAGTGCTGTTCGCCGTCATGGTGTCGCTCGCCGAACTGTGGCGCGCGCACGGCGTCGAACCGGCCGCCGTACTCGGCCACTCCCAGGGCGAGATCGCCGCCGCGTGCGTGGCCGGCGCGCTCTCCCTGGACGACGCCGCCCGCGTCGTCGCCCTGCGCAGCCGGGCGATCCGGCAGCTCGCCGGCCTCGGCGGCATGGTCTCGGTGGCCGAGCCGGTCGCCGCCGTCCGCGAGCGCCTCGCACGCTGGGACGAGCGCATCTCCGTCGCGGCCGTCAACGGCCCCGGCTCGGTGGTGGTCTCGGGCGACCCCGAGGCCCTGGAGGAGCTGATCGCCGACTGCGAGCGGGCCGGCGTCCGGGCCCGCCGCGTCCCCGTCGACTACGCCTCGCACTCCGCGCACGTCGAGCGCATCGAGCACGAGCTGCTCGACCTCCTCGCGCCGATCACCCCGCGCAGCGCCGACGTGCCGTTCTGCTCGACCGTCACCGGCGCCGTGATCGACACCGCCGGACTCGACGCCGCCTACTGGTACCGCAACCTGCGCCACACCGTGGAGTTCGAGCAGGCCACCCGCACCCTGCTGGCCGCAGGCCACCGGGTGTTCGTCGAGGTCAGCCCGCACCCCGTGGTGACCACCGGCGTCCAGGAGACCATCGAGGACAGCGGCCTGCCCGCCGCCGCCCTCGGCACGCTGCGCCGCGACGAGGGCGGCCCCGGCCGCTTCCTGCTCGCCCTCGCCGACGCCCGCAACCACGGCGCCCGGGTGGACTGGGACCTCCTGTTCGCCGGCACCGGCGCGCGCGCCACCGAGCTGCCGACGTACCCGTTCCAGCGGCAGCGCTACTGGCCGCGCCCCGGCGGCACCGGCGGCGACGTCACCACGGCGGGCCTGGCCGCGCCGGAGCACCCGCTGCTCGGCGCCGCCGTCGAACTCGCCCAGGGCGGCGGGCTGGTGGCCACCGCCCGCTGGTCGCTGCACACCCACCCGTGGCTCGCCGACCACGCCGTCGCGGGCACCGTCGTGGTGCCCGGCGCCGCGCTGGTCGAGGCGGTCGTCCGGGCCGGCGACGAGCTCGGCTGCGGACGCATCGAGGAACTGACCCTGCACGCGCCCGTCCTGCTGCCCGAGCGCGGCGCGCTCCAGGTGCAGATCGAGGTCGGCGCCCCGGACGACACGGGCCGCCGCCCGGTCGCCCTGCACACCCGCCCGGCCGACGCGGACGCGCCCGAGGGCTGGACCCGGCATGCCGACGGCGCGGTCACCCCCGACAGCGCCCTCGCCCCCGCGGGGGCCGAGCCCGCGCCGACGGCCGCCGCCTGGCCGCCCGCCGGCGCCGAGCCGATCGACGTCGACGGCTTCTACCCGGGCCTGCGCGAACAGGGCTACGGCTACGGCCCGGTGTTCCAGGGCGTGCGCGCGGCCTGGCGTCTCGGCGACACCGTCCACGCCGAGGTCGAGCTGCCCGCGCCGGCCCGCGCCGACGCCGCCCGCTACGGCCTGCACCCCGCCCTCCTCGACGCCGCCCTGCACCCCGCCGGGCTCGGCCCGCTGGCGGGCCGCCCCGGGCTGCCCTTCGCCTGGACCGGCGTCACGCTCCACGCCGCCGGGGCCACCGCGCTGCGGGTGACGCTCACCCCGGCCGGGCCCGACGCGGTGTCCGTCGCGATGGCCGACCCGGCCGGCCGCCCGGTGGCCGCCATCGAGGCCCTGGCCGTGCGCCCGCTCGCCGAGGGCGCCCTCGACCCGGCCGCCCGGGTGGCCCGCGAGGCGCTCTTCCACCTGGACTGGCCGGCCCTGACCCTCCCCGAGCCGGGGCCGGCCCCCGCCCGCTGGACCGTCCTCGGCGAGCCGCCCGCCCACGCGGCGGCCCTCGCCGAGGCGGGCGTCACCCTGACGGCCGCCGCCGACGCCGATCTGACGGTCGTGGAGCCGAGCGGCGACGACCCGCTCGCCGCCCTCGAACGCGCCCTCGCCGTCCTCCAGGACCAGCTCGCCGAGGACCGTCCCCTGCTGGTCCTGACCCGCCGCGCCGTCGCCGCCGATCCCGCCGAGGACGTCCACGACCTGCCCGCCGCCGCCGTCCACGGCCTGGTCCGCTCCGCGCAGAGCGAGCACCCCGGCCGCATCGTCCTCGCCGACCTGGACGACGACCCCGCCTCCTGGCGGGCCCTGCCCGCCGCGCTCGCCACCGGGGAACCCCGGCTCGCCCTGCGCCACGGCACCGCCCACGCCCCCCGCCTGGCCCGCGCCCACACCGCCGGGCCGCTGCCCGTGCCCGACGGCCCGTGGCGCCTCGACATCCGCACCAAGGGCACCGTCGACAACCTCGAACTCCTGCCGAGCCCCGACGCGGCCGCGCCGCTAGCCGGGGGCGAGGTCCGCATCGAGGTCCGCGCCGCCGGCCTCAACTTCCGCGACGTCCTCAACGCCCTCGACATGTACCCCGGCGGCGCCCGCTTCCTCGGCGCCGAGGCCGCCGGCGTCGTGCGCGAACTCGGCCCCGGCGTCACCGGACTCGCCGTCGGCGACCACGTCATGGGCATGGTCACCGGCGGGTTCGGCCCGCTCGCCGTCGCCGACCACCGCGTCCTCGCCCGCGTCCCCCGGGGCTGGACCTTCGCCCAGGCCGCCTCCGTCCCCGTCGTCTTCCTCACCGCCTACTACGCCCTGCGCGACCTCGCCGACCTCCGGGAAGGCGAACGCCTCCTCGTCCACGCCGCGACCGGCGGCGTCGGCATGGCCGCCACCCAGCTCGGCCGCCTCTGGGGCGCCGAGGTCTACGGCACCGCGAGCGAGGCCAAGCAGCACCTCCTGCGCACCGACGGCCTGCCCGACAGCGCCATCGCCTCCTCCCGCACCCTCGACTTCGAGGAGCGCTTCCGCACCGCCACCGGCGGCGAAGGCGTGGACGTCGTCCTCAACTCCCTCGCGGGGGAGTACGTCGACGCCTCGCTGCGCCTCCTCGGGCCCGGCGGACGGCTGATCGAGATGGGCCGCACCGACGTCCGCGACCCCGCCGAGGTCGCCGCCGCCCACGGCGGCGCCCGCTACCAGGCCTTCGTCCTCCAGGAGGCCGGGCCCGAGCGGATCGGGCGGATGCTCGCCGACCTGGTCGAGCTGTTCGAACAGGGCGCGCTGCAGCCCCTCCCGCTCACCTGCTGGGACGTCACCCGCGCCCGCGAGGCCTTCCGGTACATGGCCCAGGCCCGGCACACCGGCAAGATCGTGCTCACCGTCCCGCGCCCCTGGGCCGCCGACGGCACCGTCCTGATCACCGGCGGCACCGGCACCCTCGGCGCCGAACTCGCCCGCCACCTGGTCACCACGCGGGGCGTCCGCCACCTGCTGCTCGCCGGCCGCAGTGGCCCCGACGCCCCCGGCGCCGCCGAACTCCTCGCCGACCTCGCGGCCCTCGGCGCCGACGCCCGCGCCGTCGCCTGCGACACCGCCGACCGCGACGCGCTCGCCGCCCTGCTGGCCGCCGTGCCCGCCGAACACCCGCTCACCGCCGTCGTCCACGCGGCCGGCGTCCTCGACGACGGCGTGGTCGAAGGCCTGACGGCCGACCGGCTCGCCGCCGTGCTGCGCCCCAAGGCCGACGCCGCCCGCCACCTGCACGAGCTCACCCGCGGCCTCGACCTCGCCGACCTCGTCCTGTTCTCCTCCGCCGCCGGGGTCTTCGGCTCGCCCGGCCAGGGCAACTACGCCGCCGCCAACGCCTGGCTCGACGCCCTCGCCCAGCACCGCCGCGTCGCCGGCCTGCCCACCACCGCCCTCGCCTGGGGCCTGTGGGCACAGGCCAGCACCATGACCGCCCACCTCGGCGCGGGCGACCGGGCCCGCGCCGAGCAGTCCGGCGCGCTCACCCTCAGCACCCCGGACGGCCTCGCCCTGTTCGACGCCGCCCTCGCCGACCACCGCGCCCTCCTCGTCCCCGTCCGCCTCGACACCGCCGCCCTGCGCTCGCGCGGCGCGGCCGAACTCCCCGCCCTGCTGCGCTCCCTGCTGCGTCTTTCTCTCGGGGGTACTCCGGCCCGCCGCGCCGCGCAGGGCGCCCAGGCCGCCGACGGGCTGCGCGCCCGCCTGGCCGGGCTCAGCGCGGCCGACCGCGCCGCGGCGCTGCTCGACCTGGTGAGCGGCTGCACCGCGGCCGTCCTCGGCCACTCCTCGGCCGAGCAGGTCCACGCCGCGCGGACGTTCCGCGACCTCGGCCTCGACTCCCTGACCGCCGTGGAGCTGCGCAACCGCCTCAACTCCGCGACCGGCCTGCGGCTGCCCGCGACCCTCGTGTTCGACCACCCCACCCCCGGGGCGCTCGCCGGGCACCTGGCCGACGGCCTCACCGGCACCGCCGCGGCGCCCGGGACCGGCGTCGCGCTCCAGGCGGCCGACGAGCCGATCGCGATCGTCGGCATGGCCTGCCGTTTCCCCGGCGGCGTCGCGACCCCCGACGACCTGTGGACCCTGCTGTCCGCCGGCACCGACGCCATCGCCCCCTTCCCCGCCGACCGCGGCTGGGACCTCGACCGCCTCTACGACGGCATCCCCGACCACCCCGACTCCTCCCGCACCCGCGAGGGTGGCTTCCTCGCCGACGCCGCCGGCTTCGACGCCGCCTTCTTCGGTGTCAGCCCCAACGAGGCCCTCGCGATGGACCCGCAGCAGCGGCTCCTCCTGGAGACCTCGTGGGAGGCCCTCGAACGCGCCGGCATCGACCCCGGCACGCTGCGCGGCAGCCGCACCGGCGTGTTCGCCGGCCTGTCGTCGAGCGACTACCTCGACCGGGTCGCCCGCATCCCCGACGAGGCCGCGCCGTACGTCAGCACCGGCAACGCGGCGAGCGTGATCTCCGGCCGCGTCGCCTACACGCTCGGTCTGGAGGGCCCGGCCGTCACCGTCGACACGGCCTGCTCGTCGTCCCTCGTGGCGCTCCACCTGGCCGTCCGCGCGCTGCGCGGCGGCGAGTGCACGCTCGCCCTCGCGGGCGGCGTCACCGTGATGTCGACGCCGATGATCCCGGTCGACTTCGCCCGCCAGCGCGGCCTGGCCCTCGACGGGCGCTGCAAGCCCTTCGCGGACGCCGCCGACGGCACCGGCTTCTCCGAGGGCGTCGGCGTGCTGCTCGTCGAGCGGCTCTCGGACGCGCGGCGCAACGGGCACCCGGTGCTGGCCGTCGTGCGCGGCTCCGCCGTCAACCAGGACGGCGCCAGCAACGGGCTCAGCGCCCCCAACGGCCCAGCGCAGCAGCGCGTGATCCGGGCCGCCCTGGCCGACGCCGGTCTGACGCCCGCCGAGGTCGACGCCGTCGAGGCGCACGGCACCGGCACCCGCCTCGGCGACCCGATCGAGGCCCAGGCCCTGCTCGCCACCTACGGCCAGGAGCGCGAACACCCGCTCCTCGTCGGCTCGGTGAAGTCCAACCTCGGCCACACCCAGGCCGCCGCGGGCGTCGCCGGCGTGATGAGGACCGTCCTCGCCCTGCGGCACGGCGAGCTGCCGGTGTCGCTCCACATCGACCGGCCCACCACGCACGTCGACTGGACGGAGGGCGCCGTCGACCTGCTCACCGAGGCCCGCGACTGGCCCGCCACCGGACGGCCCCGGCGCGCCGGCGTCTCCTCCTTCGGACTCAGCGGCACCAACGCCCACGTGATCCTCGAACAGGCCCCCCAGCAGGAGTCCCAGCCCGGTTCCTTGACCCCCGGGCCCGAGCGCCCCGCCCTGCCCTGGCTGCTCTCCGCCCGCAGCGCCGAGGCCCTGCGGGGCCAGGCCCGCGCGCTGCTCGACCACCTCGCCGCCAGCAGCGCCGCGCCGCTCGACCACCTCTCCACCAGCAGCGCCGCGCCGCTCGACCTCGCGTACTCCCTCGCCACCGGCCGCGCGCTCCTGGAGCACCGCGCCGCCGTCGTCGGCACCGGCATCGAGGACCTGCGCGCCGGGCTCGCCGCGCTCGCCGAGGGCACGCCCGCCCCGGGCGTCGTCACCGGCCGGCACGGCGCCGGCCGCGACCGCCGGGCCGTCCTCGTCTTCCCCGGCCAGGGCTCCCAGTGGGTCGGCATGGGCGCCGAACTGCTCGACGCCTCCCCGGAGTTCGCCGAGCGGATCGCCGCTTGCGAACGGGCCCTCGCCCCCTGGACGGACTGGTCCCTCGAAGCCGTCCTGCGCGGCCGGGCCGACGCGCCGTCACTCGACCGCGTCGACGTCGCCCAGCCCGCGCTGTGGGCCACCATGATCGGGCTCGCCGCCTGCTGGCAGGCCCACGGCGTCACCCCCGCCGCCGTCCTCGGCCACTCCCAGGGCGAGATCGCCGCCGCCTGCGTGGCCGGCGCGCTCTCCCTGGAGGACGGCGCCAAGGTCGTCGCCCTGCGCAGCCAGGCCATCGCCCGCGGCCTCTCGGGCCACGGCGGCATGGTGTCGGTGCCGCTGGCCCACGCCGACGTCCTCGCCCGGATCGAGCCCCACGGCGGCCGGATCTCGGTGGCCGCCGCCAACGGCCCGGCCGGCGTGGTCGTCTCCGGCGAGAACGCGGCCCTCGACGACCTCCTGGCCGGCTGCGCCCGCGACGGCGTCCGGGCCAAGCGCATCCCCGTCGACTACGCCTCCCACTCCGCCCAGGTCGAACGGATCGAGGAGACCCTCCTCGCCGAACTCGCCGGACTGACCACGCGCGAGGCCCGCATCCCGTTCTTCTCCACCGTCACCGCCGACTGGCTCGGCGACACCCCGCTCGACGCCGGGTACTGGTACCGCAACCTGCGGCGGACCGTCCGCCTGGAGGAGTCCGTCCGCGCCCTGCTCGCCCAGGGCCACGACGCCTTCCTCGAATGCAGCCCGCACCCCGTGCTCGCCATGGCCGTCGAGGACACCGCCGCCGACGCGGGCGTCCGGGCCGTCGTGCTCGGCACCGTCCGGCGCGAGGACGGCGGCCAGGCCCGGCTGCTCGCCTCCCTCGCCGAGGCCCACGTGCACGGCGTGCGGATCGACTGGCGGCCCGCCCTCGCCGGCGGCCGGTCCGCCGACCTGCCCACCTACGCCTTCCAGCGCCGCCGCTACTGGCTCGCCCAGGACGCCGCCCGCACCGGCGCTCCCCTCGAACCCAGCGGGCTGGACGGGGTCGTCCGGTTCGCGGACGGCTCGGGGAGCGTCCTGCTCACCGGCCGGATCGGCACCGGGACGCACCCCTGGACGGCCGACCACCGCGTGCGCGGCACCGCCGTCGTGCCGGGCACCGCGCTGCTCGACTGGGCCGTGCGGGCCGGCGACGAGGCGGGCTGCCCGACCGTCGCCGACCTCACCGAGCTCACCCCGCTGACCCTGCCCGACCACGGCACCGTCGACCTCCAGCTCACCGCGGGACCCGCCGACGCCGACGGCCGACGGGCCCTCACCGTCCACGCCCGCCCGACCGGCGCGCCGGACGACCTCCCGTGGACCTGCCACGCGACCGGCACCCTGACTGGTGAGAGCGCTGACGGCGCGTCCCTGACCGCATGGCCGCCCGCCGGTGCCGAGGCGGTGGACACCCTGGACGACGCCGAGTACGGCGAGCGCTTCCGCACCGTCGCCGCACGCTGGCGGCGCGGCGACGAGCTGTTCGCCGAGGTCGCCCTGCCCGAGGAGCACCGCACCGAGACGGCCGGCTTCCGCGTCCACCCCGGACTCCTCCAGGCCCTGCTCGCCGCCCTCCCGGGCGGCACCGACCCCGCCCAGCCCACCGACTGGCGCGGCGTCACCGTCCACGCCACCGGCGCCGCCCTGCTCCGCGTCCGGCTCACCCCGGCCGCCGACGGCGGCCACGCGCTCACCGCCGCCGACGCCGACGGCGCCCCCGTGCTCACCGCCGGGGCCGTCACCGTCCGCCCGATCGCCGCCGAGCACCTCGCCCCGGTGGCGGACCCGCTCTACGCGGTCGAGTGGGCTCCGACACCGAACAGCGCCGTGTCCGCCACCGGCCTTGAGGACACGGCCGTCCTCGGCGGCGACGACGCGCTCGCCGCCGCCCTCGGCGCCCGCTCCTACGCCGACCTCGCCGGCCTCACCGCCGCCCTGGACGCCGGGGAGCCGGCACCCGCCACCGTCGTCCACCGCCTGACCGCGGCCGACGACGCCGACCCCGTCACCGCCGCGCACCGCGCCGTCCGGGCCGCCCACGGCCTCGCCCGCGCCTGGCTCGGCGAGCCCCGGCTCGCCGACGCCCGCCTCGCCCTGCTCACGCACGGCGCCGAGGCCGCGGCCCCCTCCACCGACGCCACCGTCCTCGCCCAAGCCGCCGCCCACGGACTCATCCGCTCCGCCCAGTCCGAGAACCCCGGCCGCTTCCTCCTCGTCGACCTCGACGAGGACCCCGCCTCGGACGCCGCCCTGCCCACCGCCCTCGCCGTCCCCGACGAGCCGCGCCTGGCCGTCCGCGGCGGCGAGGTGACGGCCCCCCGGCTGCGCCCGCTGCCCGCCGGCGGGGACGACCGCGCGTGGTCCTGGAATCCCGCCGGCACCGTCCTGATCACCGGCGGCACCGGCACCCTCGGCACCCTCGTCGCCCGCCACCTCGTCACCGAGCACGGCGTGCGCCACCTCCTGCTCACCGGCCGCCGGGGCCCGGACGCGCCCGGCGCCGCCGAGCTCGTCGCCGACCTCGCGGCCCTCGGAGCCCACGCCCGCGTCGCCGCCTGCGACACCGCCGACCGCGCCGCCCTCGACGCGCTCCTCGCCACCGTCCCCGCCGACCACCCGCTCACCGGCGTCGTCCACGCCGCCGGCGTCCTGCACGACGGACTGCTCGAAAGCCTGACGGACGAGCAGCTCGCCGAGGTGCTGCGCCCCAAGGTGGACGCCGCGTGGAACCTCCACGACGCGACCCGCGACCTCGACCTCTCCGCCTTCGTCCTGTTCTCCTCCTTCGCCGCCACGGCCGGTGGCCCCGGCCAGTCCAACTACGCCGCCGCCAACGCCTTCCTCGACGCCCTCGCCCACCTCCGCCGCGCCGAAGGCCGCCCGGCCGTCTCCCTCGCGTGGGGATACTGGGGAGAATCGAGTGGAATGACGTCCACGCTGGACGCCGTGGCCACCGCCCCCTGCGCCCGCCCGGGCTCGCCGCCCCCCCCGGCCCGCCAGCGCCCCGCCGCGCCGGCCCCCGCGGGCCGCCGCCCCCGACCGCCCCTCGCCCCGATCCGGCTCGACCGGCACGCCCTCGCCACGGCCGGGGCACCGCCGCTGTTCGCCGAGCTCGCGCCCCGCCGCGCCGCCGCCCGGCGCACGGCCGCCGGCCCGGCCGGGAGCACGGCGACCGGCGACCGGGGCGTGCTCGACCGGCTGCCCGGCCTCGCCGCCGTCCAGCAGGAGAAGCTGCTGCTGGACGTCGTCGTCGGCCACCTCGCCGCCGTCCTCGGCCACGGCTCGCCCGAGGCCGTCGAACCCGAGCGCGGCTTCCTCGACCTCGGGATGTCCTCCCTGACCGCCGTCGAGCTGCGCAACCGCCTCAACGCCGAACTCGGCCTGCGGCTGCCCACCACGACGATCTTCGACCACCCGTCGCCCACCGCCCTCGCCGGGCGCCTGCGCGACCTGGTCGGCGCACCCGCCGGCACCGCGGCGCCCGCCCGGCCCGTCTTCGCCGAACTCGACGAGCTGGAGAGCGCGCTCGGCGCCACCGAACTGGACGCCGACTCCCGCACCCGCCTCCTCGCCCGCCTCAAGAGCCTCCAGTGGCGGCTCGACGGCGACGCCACCGAGTCGCCCGCGGCCGCCGACGGGCCGGACGACGCGCTCGACGCCACCACGGACGACGAGATGTTCGACCTGATCGACCGCGAGCTCGGACTCGCCTGAGGCGACCCCGTAAGACGCCGGCCCGTACCACCCTTCCGAACTGCGAGGTTTCCCACCCATGGCCAGCACCTCCGAGGACAAGCTCCGCGACTACCTCAAGAAGGTCACCGCGGACCTGCGGCGCACGAAGCAGCGCCTGGAGTCCGTCGAGGCGAGGGACGCCGAGCCGATCGCGATCATCGGGATGGCCTGCCGCTACCCCGGCGGCGTCCGCACCCCGGAGGACCTCTGGCGGCTCGTCGCCGACGGCGCCGACGCCATCGGCGACCTGCCGGAGGACCGCGGGTGGGACACCGGGGGCCTCTACGACCCCACGCCGGGCACCCCCGGCAAGAGCTACGTCCGCCACGGCGGCTTCCTCGACGGCGTCGCCGACTTCGACGCCGAGCTGTTCGGCATCGCCCCCCGCGAGGCCCTCGCCATGGACCCGCAGCAGCGGCTCCTCCTCGAATCCGCCTGGGAGGCCGTCGAGCGCGCCCGCATCGCCCCCGCCGCCCTGCGCGGCAGCGACACCGGCGTGTTCATCGGCGGCGCCGACACCGACTACGGCTCCCTCGCCCGGCGGACCGAGGAGACCGAGGGCCACCTCCTCACCGGCGGAGCCGTCAGCGTCCTCTCCGGCCGCATCGCCTACACCCTCGGCCTGGAGGGCCCGGCCGTCACCGTCGACACCGCGTGCTCCTCCGCCCTCGTCGCCCTCCACCTCGCGGTCCGCGCGCTGCGCGCCGGCGAGTGCTCGATGGCCGTCGCCGGCGGCGTCGCCGTCATGCCGACCACCCGCCTGTTCACCGAGTTCTCCCGCCAGCGCGGACTCGCCCCCGACGGGCGCTGCAAGCCCTTCGCGGAGGGCGCGGACGGCACCTCCTGGGCCGAGGGCGTCGGTGTCCTGCTCGTCGAGCGGCTCTCGGACGCCCGGCGCCTGGGCCACGAGGTCCTCGCCGTCGTCCGGGGCACCGCCGTCAACCAGGACGGCGCCAGCAGCCGCCTGACCGCCCCCAACGGCCCTTCGCAGCAGCGCGTCATCCGGGCCGCGCTGGCCAACGCCCGCCTCACCCCCGACCAGGTCGACGCCGTCGAGGCCCACGGCACCGGCACGACGCTCGGCGACCCGATCGAGGCCCAGGCCCTGCTCGCCACCTACGGCCAGGACCGGCCCGCCGACCGGCCGCTCTACCTCGGCGGCGTCAAGTCGAACATCGGCCACGCCCAGGCGGCGGCCGGCGTCGCGGGCGTGATCAAGACGGTCATGGCGCTGCGCGCCGGCGTGCTGCCGGCCACGCTGCACGTCGACGAGCCGTCCTCGCACGTGGACTGGACGGCGGGCGCCGTCGAACTGCTGACGGAGGCCCGCGACTGGCCGCGGACCGGGCGTCCGCGCCGGGCGGGCGTCTCGGCGTTCGGCATCAGCGGGACGAACGCGCACGTGGTCCTGGAGCAGGCGGACGAGGTCGCGGCGGAGGAGCCGGCGGAGGCCGCGTCTGTCCCGGCCGTCGTGCCGTGGGTGCTGAGCGGCCGGACGCCGGAGGCGCTGCGCGCCCAGGCTGCCCGCCTGCGCGACATCGCGGCGGGCCGGCCCGCCGCCGACGTCGCGGTGGCACTGATCACGAGCCGCTCGATGCTCAACCACCGGGCCGTGGTGGTCGGTTCGGACCGGGACGCGCTGCTGCGCGGGCTCGACGCGCTGGCGGCGGGCTCGGGCAGGGGAGTCGAGGGCGCGGTCGTCGAGGGCGCGGTCGTCGAGGGCGCGGTCCGGGGCGGTGGGACGGCGTTCCTGTTCTCGGGGCAGGGGTCGCAGCGGCTGGGGATGGGGCGGGAGTTGTACGCCCGGTTCCCGGTGTTCGCGTCGGCTTTCGACGAGGTGTGCGCGCAGCTGGATCCGGCCTTGCGTGAGGTGGTGTGGGGGTCGGATGCGGAGCTGTTGAACCGGACGGAGTTCGCCCAGGCGGGGCTGTTCGCCGTCGAGGTGGCGCTGTACCGTCTCGTCGAATCGCTGGGCGTCCGAGCCGAGTTCGTGGCTGGTCATTCGATCGGTGAGGTGGCTGCGGCGTACGTGGCGGGGGTGTTCTCGCTGGCCGACGCGTGTGCGCTGGTGAGTGCCCGTGGCCGTCTGATGCAGGCGCTGCCCTCGGGGGGTGCCATGCTGGCGGTGCAGGCGACGGAGGACGAAGTCCTGCCGCTGCTCACCGAGTTCGTGTCGATCGCCGCCGTCAACGGCCCGACCTCCGTCGTCGTTTCCGGCACGGAGGAGGCCGTTGACGCGGTCCGGGAGCACTTCGCGGACCGCAAGACGACGCGGCTGCTGGTCTCGCACGCGTTCCACTCGCCGCTGATGGACCCGATGCTGGCGGACTTCCGTGAGGTCCTCAACGGGCTGACGTACAACGCGCCGTCGATCCCGGTGGTCTCCAACCTGACCGGCGCCCTCGGCCTCGGAGAGGACTTCACCACCCCCGACTACTGGGTGCGCCACGTCCGCGAGGCCGTCCGTTTCGCCGACGGCGTCCGTACGCTGGAGGCTGCGGGCGTCACGCGCTTCCTGGAGCTCGGTCCCGACGGTGTCCTCACCGCGCTCGCGGCCTCCTCGCTCTCCGACGACGCCGTGCTGGCCTCCGCCCTCCGCAAGGACCAGGCCGAGGACACGACCGTCCTGGCCGCCCTCGCACGCCTGCACGTCACCGGTGCGCACGTCGACTGGGCCGCCCTCTTCGCCGGCACCGGCGTCCGCCCGGTCGACCTGCCGACCTACGCCTTCCAGCACCGCCGGTACTGGCCCGACGCCGCTGCCGAAGCGGCCGGTGACCTCGGCGCCGCGGGCCTCGACAGCGCCGACCACCCGCTGCTCTCCGCCTCGCTCGAACTCTCCGACGACGACGGCCTGTTGTTCACCTCCCGGCTCTCCCGCCGGTCCCACCCCTGGCTCGCCGACCACGTCGTGCGCGGCAACGTCCTGCTGCCCGGCACCGCGTTCCTCGAACTGGCCGTCCGCGCCGGGGACGAGGCCGGCTGCGACCGCGTCGAGGAACTGACCCTGGCCGCACCGCTCGTTCTGCCCGAGCACGAGGGCGTCCAGCTGCAACTGCGCGTCGGCGCGGCCGACGAGACCGGCCGCCGCACCTTCACCGTCGCCTCCCGGCCCGAGGGCGCCGACGGCCGCGCCTGGGACCAGCACGCGACCGGCGTCCTGGCTGCGGGGGAGACGCGCACCCCGTTCGACGCGACCGTCTGGCCGCCGGCCGGCGCCGAGGCGGTCGACCTGACCGGGCTGTACGAGGGCATGGCCGACGGCGGCTACGCGTACGGTCCGGTGTTCCAGGGCCTGCGGGCGGCCTGGCGGCGCGGGGACGAGGTGTTCGCCGACGTCGCCCTCCCGGAGGGCACCGAGGGCACCGGCTACGGCCTGCACCCGGCGCTGCTCGACGCCGCCCTGCACGTGACGGCCGTCAACGGGCTGCCGCACGGCGTCGTCCCGTTCTCGTGGGAGGACGTGTCGCTGCACGCCTCCGGTGCGTCCTCGGTGCGCGTGCGCGTCACCCGGACCGGCGAGGAGTCCGTCGCGGTGGCGGTCGCCGACGCCGAGGGCCTGCCGGTGGCGTCGGTGGGGTCGCTGGCCCTGCGCGCGGTGGCGGGCGGGGAGTTGTCGGCGGCCCGGGACGGGCTGTTCCGGGTGGACTGGGTGCCGGTGAAGAGCGCTGCCGCACCGGAGTTCGCGGAGGTCGAGTCCCTGGCGGAGGTGCCGGAGGACGTGCCGCCAGTGGTGGTGATCCGACCGGCGGACGGCGACGTGCACGCGCGGACGGCGCGGGTGCTGGAGCTGGTGCAGTGCTGGCTGGCGGAGGAGCGTTTCGCGGCCTCCCGGCTGGTGTTCGTGACACGTGGTGTGGTGGCGGGCGAGGACCTGTCCGGCGCGGCGGCGTGGGGTCTCGTGCGGTCCGCGATGTCGGAGGAGCCGGGCCGGTTCGGCCTGGTGGATCTGGCGGGCTCGGAGGAACTGCCGCCCACTGCCCTGGGATTGGACGAGCCGCAGCTGCTCGTCCGCGACGGGGAGGTCCTCGCGGCGCGGCTCGTGCGCGCCGAAGCGGCGGGCGAGCCGGTCGTGTGGGCCGGCGAGGGCACGGTCCTGATCACCGGCGGCACGGGCGGTCTGGGCCGGGTCATCGCCCGGCACCTGGCCGTCGAGCACGGCGTGCGGCGGCTGCTGCTGGTCAGCCGCCGGGGCCCCGCCGCCGAGGGCACGGACGAACTGCTCGCCGAGCTCGCGGAGGCCGGCGCGGAGGCCGTCGTCGAGGCGTGTGACGTCGCCGATCCGGCGGCGGTGGCGGGCCTGTTCGCCCGGCACGAGATCCGCGCGGTCGTCCACACGGCCGGGGTGATCGACGACGGCGTGATCGGCTCCCTGACCGCCGAGCGCGTCAGCACCGTCCTGCGCCCGAAGGCGGACGCGGCCCGGAACCTCCACGAGGCCACGAAGGACCGCGCGCTGGCGGCCTTCGTCCTGTTCTCCTCCGTCTCCGGCGTCTTCGGCGGCCCCGGCCAGGCCGCCTACGCGGCGGGCAACGCCTACCTCGACGCGCTCGCGGTGCACCGCCGCTCGCTCGGCCTGCCCGCCGTCTCGCAGGCCTGGGGCCCGTGGACCCGCGACGGCGGCATGATCGGCACGCTCGCCGACGTCGACCTGCACCGGATCGCCCGCTCGGGCATGCCGGAGCTCACCCCGGCCGAGGGCGCCGCCCTGTTCGACGCCTCGCTCGCGGCGGGCGAGCCCGCGATCCTGCCCGTCCGCCTGGACCTCGCGGCACTGCGGGCCCAGGACTCGGTGCCCGCCCTGCTGCGCGGACTGGTGCGCGGCCGGGTCCGGCGCGCGGTGGTCGCGGGCTCGGCCGCCTCGGCCGGCCTCGCGCAGCGCCTGTCGGGCCTGGGCGAGGCCGAGCGCCGGGCGGCCGTCCTGGAACTGGTGCGCGATCGGATCGCCGTGGTCCTGGGCCACGAGGGCGGCTCGGTCGTCGACCCGTCCCGGGCGTTCCAGGACCTCGGCTTCGACTCGCTGACGGCGGTCGAGCTGCGCAACCAGCTCAAGTCGGTGACCGGTCTCCAGCTACAGGCCACGGTGGTGTTCGACTACCCGACGGCGAGCGCGCTGGCCGGCTTCGTTCTGGAGGGCCTGTTCGGTGCCGAGGAGGCCGAGGAGCTTCCGGCCGTTCTCCCGGTGCTGTCGGACGACCCGGTCGTCATCGTCGGCATGGCCTGCCGTTACCCGGGCGGCGTCGAGTCGCCGGAGGACCTGTGGCGGCTGGTGGCCGACGGCGTCGACGCGGTGTCCGACTTCCCGGTGAACCGAGGCTGGGACCTCGACTCGCTCTACAGCGAGGACCGGTCCGTCCCGGGCACGTCGTACACCCGGCGCGGCGCGTTCCTGCACGACGCGGGGGAGTTCGACCCCGAGTTCTTCGGCATGAGCCCGCGCGAGGCGCTGGCGACGGACGCGCAGCAGCGCCTGCTGCTGGAGACCTCGTGGGAGGCGTTCGAGCGGGCGGGCATCGACCCGGTGACGCTGCGCGGCAGCCGGACCGGCGTCTTCGCGGGCATCATGTACACCGACTACCGCTCGCTCCTCGACGGCGAGGAGTTCGAGGGCTTCCGGGGCAACGGCAGCGCCCCCAGCGTCGCCTCCGGCCGGGTGTCCTACACCTTCGGCTTCGAGGGCCCGGCGGTGACGGTGGACACGGCGTGCTCGTCGTCGCTGGTGGCGATGCACCTGGCGGCGCAGGCGCTGCGTGGCGGCGAGTGCTCGCTGGCCCTCGCGGGCGGTGTGACCGTGATGTCGACGCCGGGGACGTTCGTGGAGTTCTCGCGGCAGGGCGGCCTGTCGGCGGACGGCCGGTGCCGTTCGTTCGCGGACGCGGCGGACGGCGTGGGCTGGGGCGAGGGCGTCGGCGTCATCGTGCTGGAACGGCTGTCGGACGCCCGCCGCAACGGGCACCGCGTGCTCGCGGTGCTGCGGGGGAGCGCTGTGAACCAGGACGGTGCGTCGAACGGTCTGACGGCGCCGAACGGTCCGTCGCAGCAGCGGGTGATCCGGCAGGCGCTGGCGAGTGCCGGGCTGTCGTTCGGCGACGTGGACGCCGTTGAGGCGCACGGCACGGGCACGACGCTCGGTGACCCGATCGAGGCCCAGGCGCTCCTGGCCACCTACGGTCAGGACCGCGAACTGCCGCTGCTGCTCGGTTCGATCAAGTCGAACATCGGGCACGCGCAGGCGGCCGCCGGTGTGGCCGGCGTGATCAAGATGGTGCTTGCGATGCAGAACGGTGTGCTGCCGCGCACGCTGCACGTGGACGCGCCTTCCTCGCACGTGGACTGGACGGCCGGCGCGGTGGAGCTGCTGGCCGAGGCCCAGGAGTGGCCGGAGGCCGGTCGGCTGCGCCGGGCGGGCGTGTCGTCCTTCGGGATCAGCGGGACCAACGCTCACGTAATCCTGGAGCAGGCCGAGCCCGAGGCTGCGGGGGACGCCCCGGTGACGGCGGGGGCGATGCCCTGGGTGGTATCCGCCAAGTCCGAAGCAGCGCTGGACTCGCAGATCGCGCGACTCGGAGAGCTCGGTGAACTCCCGGCTGCGGAGGTGGCGTTCACGCTGGCGGGGCGCACGGCCTTCCCGCACCGGGCGGTGCTCGTCGACGGCGTCGAGGTGGCCCGGGGGCTCGCGGGCGAGGGCGGGACGGCGTTCCTGTTCTCGGGGCAGGGGTCGCAGCGGCTGGGGATGGGGCGGGAGTTGTATGCCCGGTTCCCGGTGTTCGCGTCGGCTTTCGACGAGGTGTGCGCGCAGCTGGACCCGACTCTGCGTGAGGTCGTGTGGGGCTCGGATGCGGAGCTGCTGAACCGGACGGAGTACGCCCAGGCGGCGCTCTTCGCGGTCGAGGTGGCGCTGTACCGTCTGGTGGAATCCCTTGGTGTGCGGCCGGAGTTCGTGGCGGGGCATTCGATCGGTGAGGTGGCTGCGGCGCATGTGGCGGGGGTGTTCTCGCTGGCTGACGCGTGTGCGCTGGTGAGTGCTCGTGGCCGTCTGATGCAGGCGCTGCCCGCCGGTGGCGCAATGCTGGCGGTGCAGGCGACGGAGGACGAAGTCCTGCCGTTGTTGGGTGAGTTCGTGTCGATCGCCGCCGTCAACGGCCCGACCTCCGTCGTCGTCTCCGGCACGGAGGAGGCCGTTGACGCGGTCCGGGAGCACTTCGCCGACCGCAAGACGACGCGGCTGCGCGTCTCGCACGCGTTCCACTCGCCGCTGATGGACCCGATGCTGGCGGACTTCCGTTCCGTTCTCGACGGGCTGACGTACAGCGCTCCGTCGATCCCGGTCGTCTCGAACCTGACCGGCGAACTGGCGGATGGCCTGACCTCGCCCGAGTACTGGGTGCGTCACGTCCGTGAGGCCGTCCGTTTCGCCGACGGCATCCGTACGTTGGAGGCCGCGGGCGTCACGCGCTTCCTGGAGCTCGGTCCCGACGGTGTCCTCACCGCGCTCGCGGCCTCCTCGCTCTCCGACGACGCCGTGCTGGCCTCCGCCCTCCGCAAGGACCAGGCCGAGGACACGACCGTCCTGGCCGCCCTCGCACGCCTGCACGTCACCGGTGCGCACGTCGACTGGGCCGCCCTCTTCGCCGGCACCGGCGCCCGCGCCGTGAACGTGCCCACGTACGCGTTCCAGCACCGGCACTACTGGCCGGCGGTCACCCTCGCGCGCGGCGGCGACGTCCGGCTCGCGGGACTCGGTGCCGCCGAGCACCCGCTGCTGGGTGCGGCCGTCGAGCTCGTCAACACGGACGGCTACCTGTTCACCGGCCGGCTGTCGACCCGGTCGCACGGGTGGCTCGCGGACCACGTCGTCATGGGTTCCGTCCTGGTGCCGGGCACGGCGCTGGTCGAACTGGCGGTGCGCGCGGGCGACGAGGTCGGCTGCGACCTGGTCGAGGAGCTGACGCTGGCCGCCCCGCTGGTCCTGCCCGAGCGGGGCGGCGTGCGGGTGCAGGTGTGGATCGGCGAGCCGGACGCGTCCGGGCGGCGTGCGCTCACGGTGCACGCCCGGCCCGACGAAGCGGACGGGACGGATTGGACCCTTCACGCCACCGGTGTGCTGGGGACGGGCGCTACGCCCGTGCCGTTCGAGGCGGCCGCGTGGCCGCCGGCCGGTGCCGAGGCGGTCGACCTGACCGGGTTGTACGAGGGCCTGGCGGAGGCCGGGTTCGGGTACGGCCCGGCGTTCCGGGGGCTCGGTGCGGCCTGGCGGCGCGGGGACGAGCTCTTCGCGGAGGTCGCCCTGCCCGAGGGCACGGAGGGCGCGGGCTTCGGCCTGCACCCGGCGCTGTTCGACGCCTGCCTGCACGCGTTCGCGCTGACCGGCTCCGACGAGCGCGGAGTGCCGTTCGCGTGGGAGGACGTGTCGCTGCACGCCTCCGGCGCGTCGGCGGTCCGGGTGCGGCTGACGCCGGCGGCGGGTGGCGGGATGGCGCTCGCGATCGCCGACACCGAGGGACGCCCGGTGGCGACCGTCGGGTCACTGGTCGTGCGCCCGGTGGCGGCGGGCGAGGCGAGCCGGGTGGGTCGGGACTCGCTGTTCCGGTTGGACTGGGTGCCGGTGAAGGCGGCCGCTGCTCCGGTGTTCGTGGCGGTCGGGTCGTTGGCGGAGGTGCCGGAGGATGTGCCGCCGGTGGTCGTGATCGAGGCGGCCGCTGGTGAGGTGCACGCGCGGACGGCGCGGGTGCTGGAGCTGGTGCAGGGCTGGCTGGCGGAGGAGCGTTTCGCCGGGTCTCGGCTGGTGTTCGTGACGCGCGGTGTCGTGGCGGGTGAGGACCTGTCCGGTGCGGCGCTGTGGGGTTTGGTGCGGTCGGCGGTGTCGGAGGAGCCGGGCCGGTTCGGTCTGGTGGATCTGGCGGGGGACGAGGTCCTTCTGCCGGAGGCTCTGGGCCTGGATGAGCCGCAGCTGCTCGTTCGCGACGGTGAGGTCCTCGCTGCGCGCCTGCTGCGTACGGAAGCAGCGGCCGAGACGGTGGTGGCGTGGCCGGGTGAGGGCACGGTCCTGATCACCGGTGGTACCGGTGGCCTCGGGCAGCTCGTGGCCCGGCACCTGGCGGCCGAGCACGGCGTGCGTGACCTGCTGTTGGTGAGCCGTCGGGGTGCGGAGGCCGAGGGCGTCGAGGAGTTGCTGGCGGAGTTGGGCGCGGGGGCAGTGGTCGAGGCCTGTGACGTGGCCGACGACGTCGCCGTCGCGGACCTGTTCGCCCGGCACGACATCCGTGCCGTCGTCCACACGGCCGGCGTCCTTGACGACGGCGTGATCGGCTCGCTCACCCCCTCGCGGCTCTCGGCCGTCCTCCGCCCGAAGGCGGACGCGGCGTGGAACCTGCACCGGGCCGCCGAGAATGTCGAAGCGTTCGTCCTCTTCTCCTCCGTCGCCGGCACGCTCGGCAGTGCAGGTCAGGCCGCCTACGCGGCGGGCAACGCCTACCTGGACGCCCTGGCGGTCCACCGCCGCTCGCTCGGTCTGCCGGCCGTCTCCCTGGCCTGGGGTCCGTGGTCCGACGTGGCCGGCATGACCGGCACGCTCACCGACGCCGAGGCCGAGCGCATCGCCCGGCTCGGCCTGCCGGCCATCGCCCCGGAACAGGGCGTCGCGCTCTTCGACGCGGCTCTCGCCGCCGGACACCCGGCCGTGCTGCCGGTCCGCCTCGACGTGGCGGCGATGGCCGCGCACGGCGAGGTTCCCACCCTGCTGCGCGGCCTGGTGCGGGGCCGCGTCCGGCGTGCCGCCGTCGCCGGTTCGGCCGTGTCGGCGGGCCTGGCGCAGCGGTTGTCGGGTCTGGGCGAGGCCGAGCGCCGGGCGGCCGTCCTCGACCTGGTGCGCGATCAGATCGCGCTCGTGCTCGGCCACGACGCCGGCGCGGCGGTCGACCCGTCGAAGGCGTTCCAGGACCTCGGCTTCGACTCGCTGACGGCGGTCGAGCTGCGCAACCGGCTCAAGTCGGTGACCGGTCTCCAGCTGCCGGCCACCGTCGTGTTCGACTACCCGACGGCGAGCGCGCTGGCCGGCTTCCTCCTGGAGGGCCTGTTCGGCGCCTCGGAGGCGGCGGAACCGCTGCCGGCGGCCGTGCCCGTCCCGTCCGACGATCCGATCGTGCTCGTCGGGATGGCCTGCCGCTACCCGGGCGGCGTCGAGTCGCCCGAGGACCTGTGGCGCCTGGTGGCCGACGGCGTGGACGCGGTGTCCGGCTTCCCGGTGAACCGCGGCTGGGACGTCGAGAGCCTCTACAACCCGGACCTGGAGCACACCGGGACCTCCTACACGCGCTCCGGTGGATTCCTGCACACGGCAGGGGAGTTCGACCACGAGTTCTTCGGGATGAGCCCGCGCGAGGCGCTGGCGACGGACGCGCAGCAGCGTCTGCTGCTGGAGACCTCGTGGGAGGCGTTCGAGCGGGCGGGCATCGACCCGGTGTCGCTGCGCGGCAGTCGGACGGGCGTCTTCGCGGGCGTCATGTACGCGGACTACGCGAGCCTGCTGGGCGGCGGTGAGTTCGAGGGCTATCAGGGCAGCGGGAGCGCGGGGAGCGTGGCCTCGGGCCGCGTCTCGTACACGCTGGGCCTGGAGGGCCCGGCGGTGACGGTGGACACGGCGTGCTCGTCGTCGCTGGTGGCGATGCACCTGGCGGCGCAGGCGCTGCGTGGCGGCGAGTGCTCGTTGGCACTCGCGGGCGGTGTGACGGTGATGTCGACGCCGGGGACGTTCGTGGAGTTCTCGCGGCAGGGCGGCCTGTCGGCGGACGGCCGGTGCCGTTCGTTCGCGGACGCGGCGGACGGCGTGGGCTGGGGCGAGGGCATCGGCATGGTGGTGCTGGAGCGCCTGTCGGACGCCCGCCGCAACGGGCACCGCGTGCTGGCCGTCCTGCGCGGCAGCGCTGTGAACCAGGACGGTGCGTCGAACGGTCTGACGGCGCCGAACGGTCCGTCGCAGCAGCGGGTGATCCGGCAGGCGCTGGCGAGTGCCGGGCTGTCGACCGCCGATGTCGACGCCGTCGAGGCGCACGGCACGGGTACGACACTCGGTGACCCGATCGAGGCGCAGGCGCTGCTGGCCACCTACGGTCAGGACCGCGAACTGCCGCTGCTGCTCGGCTCGATCAAGTCGAACATCGGCCACTCCCAGGCCGCGGCCGGCGTCGCCGGGGTGATCAAGATGGTGCTCGCAATGCAGAACGGCGTGCTGCCGCGCACGCTGCACGTGGACGCGCCTTCCTCGCACGTGGACTGGACGGCCGGCGCCGTCGAGCTGCTCACCGAGCGCACCGACTGGCCTGCCACCGGTCACGCGCGCCGGGCGGGTGTGTCGTCCTTCGGGATCAGCGGGACCAACGCGCACGTGATCCTGGAGCAGGCCGAGCCCGAGGCCGGGCTGGACGCCGCGGTGACGGCCGGGGTGATGCCCTGGGCGGTGTCCGCCAAGTCCGAGGCGGCACTGGACGCGCAGCTCGCGCGGCTCGCGGAGCTTGATGAACGTCCCACCGAAGACGTGGCGTTGACCTTGGCGGGGCGGTCGCTCTTCCCGCACCGAGCAGTGATCGTCGACGGCTCCGAAGTGGCCCGAGGGGTCGCGGTCGACGGCAAGAGCGCGTTCCTGTTCTCCGGTCAGGGCTCGCAACGGCTGGGGATGGGGCGGGAGTTGTACGACCGCTTCCCGGTGTTCGCCCAGGCCTTCGATGAGGTGTGCGACGGGCTGGAGCTTCCCGTTCGGGACGTCGTGTGGGGCTCGGACGAGGAACTGCTGAACCAGACCGCGTACGCCCAGGCCGGGCTGTTCGCCGTCGAGGTGGCGCTCTACCGTCTCGTCGAATCCCTTGGCCTGCGGGCCGATTTCGTGGCGGGGCACTCGATCGGTGAGGTCGCCGCAGCCTACGTGGCCGGGGTGTTCAGCCTGGCCGACGCCTCCGCCCTGGTGACCGCGCGCGGCCGTCTGATGCAGGCGCTGCCGTCCGGTGGCGCGATGCTGGCCGTGCAGGCGACGGAGGACGAAGTCCTGCCGCTGATCGGCGAGTTCGTGTCGATCGCCGCCGTCAACGGCCCGCGCTCGATCGTCGTCTCCGGGACGGAGGAGGCCGTCGCGGCGATCGAGGCTCACTTCGCCGACCGCAAGACGAACCGGCTGCGCGTGTCCCACGCCTTCCACTCGCCGCTGATGGACCCGATGCTGGAGGACTTCCGTACGGTCCTCAACGGGCTGACGTACAGCGCTCCTTCGCTCCCGGTGATCTCCAACCTGACCGGCACCCTGGCTGAGGACCTCACGACCCCCGACTACTGGGTGCGCCACGTCCGCGAGGCCGTCCGTTTCGCCGACGGCATCCGGACCCTCCACGAGGCCGGCGTCACTCGCTACCTCGAACTCGGCCCCGACGCCGTCCTCACCGCCCTCACCGCGAGCGCCCTGCCCGACGGCGAGGCCGAAACCATCCCGGCGCTCCGCCGCAACCGGGCCGAGGAGCGCACCCTCGTCGACGCCCTCGCCCGCCTCCACGTCCACGGCGCGACGGTGGACTGGGCCGCTCTGTTCGCCGCCACCGGCGCCCGGCCCGTCGACCTGCCGACCTACGCCTTCCAGCGCCGCCGCTTCTGGCCCGCGCCCCTCGCCGCTCGTGGCGGCGACGTCCGCTCCGCGGGCCTCGGCGTCACCACGCACCCCATGCTCGCCGCCGCCGTCGAACTGGCCGACGAGGACGGGCTGGTGCTGACCGGACGGCTGTCGACGGCCGCGTTCCCGTGGCTGGCCGACCACGTCGTCCAGGGCACGGTCCTGGTCCCCGGCGCCGGCCTGCTCGAACTCGCGCTGCGCGCGGCCGCCGAGGTGGGCTGCGAGCAGGTCGAGGAACTGACGCTGGCCGCGCCGCTGGTGCTGCCCGAGCACGGTGCGCTCCAGCTCCAGCTCCGCGTGGGAACGCCGGACGCCACCGGCGGCCGGGAGCTCACGATCCACTCCCGGCCGGACGGGGATCCGGACGCCGGGTGGGTCCAGCACGCGGCCGGATCGCTGGCCGTCGGCGGAGCCGTCGAGGCGGAGGCGTTCGGCGTCTGGCCGCCGGCCGGCACCGAGCCGCTGCCGGTGGAGGGCGCCTACGAGCGCATGGCCGAGGCCGGGTTCGGCTACGGCCACGCCTTCCAGGGCCTGCGCGCGGCCTGGCGGCGCGGGAACGAGCTGTTCGCGGACGTCGAACTCCCCGAGGACGTCGAGGCCGACGGCTTCGGCGTGCACCCGGCGCTGCTCGACGCGGCCATGCACGTCGCCATCGTGGACGCCGGGAGCGACGACACCGTGGTCCCGTTCGCGTGGACGGGCGCCGCGCTGCGCGCTGTCGGCGCGTCGGCGGTGCGGGCGCGCCTGGTGCGGCTCGACGGTGGCGGGCTGCGGCTCGACCTCGCCGACCCGGCGGGCGGCCCGGTGCTGACGGTGGCTTCCGTGAAGGGCCGGGCGGTCTCGGCGGAGCAGCTGGGCTCGGCCGACCCGCTGTACGCGGTCGAGTGGTCGGAGCTGCCGGCCGCCCCGGACGCGGGCGCGGAGTGGACGGCCTGGGACGCCCTGCCCGCCGAGGGCGCGGCCCCGGAGACCGTCGTCCTGGACTGCTCGGCCGTGCCTGCTCCGGACGGCGATGTTCCGGCGGCCGTGCGCGAGGTGACGCAGCACGTGCTGCGCGCGGTGCAGGCGTGGCTGGTGGAGGAGCGGTTCGCGGCGTCGCGTCTGGTGGTGGTGACGCGGGGTGCGGTGGCCGTGCGTGAAGGTGAGGCGGTGGATCTGGCGCAGGCTCCGGTGTGGGGTCTGGTCCGGGCGGCGCAGGCGGAGAACCCTGGCCGCTTCGTCCTGCTGGACACGGATGGGGAGGTGATCGTCACCGCTGAGCCGGAGTCGGCCGTGCGCGGCGGGGCTGTCTGCGTCCCGCGTCTGAGCCGGCTGCCGCAGCCTGGGGGCCCGCTGCCGATCAGCTCGGATGACACGGTGCTGATCACCGGTGGCACGGGTGGTCTGGGGGCTGTCGTGGCCCGGTACCTGGTCGCCGAGTGCGGCGTGCGCAGTCTGGTGCTGACGAGCCGTCGTGGTCTGGAGGCGCCGGGTGCGGTGGAGCTGGTGGCGGAGCTGTCCGTCCTCGGCGCTACCACCGACGTGCGTGCCTGTGACATGGCGGACCGCGCGGCCGTGGCCGCGCTGATCGACGCGATCCCGGGCCTGTCGGCCGTGGTCCACGCCGCCGGTGTCGGTGACAACGGCCTGGTCGGCGCGCTCACCCCGGACCGGATGGATGCCGTTCTGGCCCCGAAGGCCGACGGCGCCTGGTACCTGCACGAGCTGACCAGCCACCTCGACCTGACCGCCTTTGTGCTCTTCTCCTCCGCGGGCGGCCTGGTGCTGACCGCGG